>JBAZSR010000159.1:0-2999 GCA_041662295.1 Elusimicrobiota bacterium
AGCGCGCTACCACTGCGCCAACTGGGCGTGCCTCAGGGGCCGCTCGCGCAGCCCGCGGGATGTATGGTACCAAATTTCCCGCCAATGCCCAAACCTCCGCCAGGAGCGGGGCTCGCTCCGCCGCGGTCCAGGCTCGTCCTGATCCTCCTCCCGGCCTCCGTGTGCGAGTGGTGCGTTAAAACGCACCACTCGCACACGCACTGCCGCCCATGCCACGGGCTTCGTTGTGGTATACTTACAGCGCCATGCGGCCCGTCCACCCACGACCCGAGCATCATCCCATCCGTCCCCTCCCTCTCGGCGCGGCCCTGCTCGTTGGCCTGCTCCTGTGCGGGACGGGCTGCTCCCGAAAGCGGCCGAGGATGCCCGACATCAGCCTCCCCACCCTCGCCGGGAACCGGTCGGTCTCCCTGGCCGAGTGCCCGGCGAAGAAATGCCTCACCGTGACCTTGGCCCCATGGTGCGGGAACTGCAGGAGCCACACGAAGACCTTCCTGGACCTGGCCGCGGGCCTGGCCGCCAAGGGGGTCCCCACCCGGTTCGTGGTGGGCATGGACCGGCTCGAGGACGTGAAGGCCTACGCCGCGGATTTCGGTCCGGACGCCCTGCTCGACCCGGACGGCCTCTTCCCGACCAGCGGCGTCCCGAGCTTCACTGTCTCGGACTCCACGGGAGCGGTGCTTAATACCGCCCGAGGCGTGCCGTCCTTCGTCAAGACGGACAAGGCCCTGGCCTGGTACCTCGGCCTGGACTGAACGGCCTGCCAACAGGCTCGCGGACGACATCACCCCAGCGAAGCCTCGAGCGCCGCGATCTCCTTGGGGGAGAGCCCGAGTGTCTCAGCCATTGCCGGCCCGCGCCTGAGATAGACCGGATCGCTCTCCTCCCAGGACAAGGCCTGGCCGTCTTCGTGGAGCACGCCCAGCCGGGGAGCTTGAGCCTTCACGTCCCCGTCGTCCGGCCCGCTCCCGCCGGGACGCGGGGACAGGACCTCGACGAAGGAGAATCCCCGGTGCTGAAGCGCGCAAAGGAGCACCTCGGAGGCTCCCTCCGCGTCGGAGGAGAGGAGCCGTCCGGTGAAGGTGGCGCCTGCGGCCCGTCCCAGGTCCGCCAGGTCGACGGCCCTCCTCTCTGGCTGGGAGCCCCCTTCGTCAAGAACGATGACCACGATGTCGGCGTTGGCGCGGCCCGCGTCCGCGAGCGCCCCAAAGGACGACTCCGCCTCCTCCCTGCCGACAACGACGATGACCGTCAGTCCCGGGTCGGCATACTTGGCCCCGAGAGCGAGCGGCAGGGCCAGGCCTGCGGGCGCCTCCGCCCCGTAGACCGCCAGGGCCCTGGCCAGGCCGGAGGGGCCTCCGGGGCCGGCCGCGGCCAGCACGTCCTTGCTGGCCGCTCCCAGCCCTGCCAGGGCGCGCCGCAGGGATTCAAGGAGAGGTCCCGGCGCGTTGTCCGGCTCGGGACCGCGGAACTGGTCCGCGGAGGCCTCGGCCGATTCGGCCAGACTCCTCCTCACCGGCACCTGGAAGAGGGGCGACCTATCCATGGAGGGCCTCTTCCACAGCGCGGCTGAGCGCGCGCTCCTCCAGCGTCCCACCCTCGGGCCAGGAGATTCGGCGCTCGACGGCGATCCCGGTCTCCTCCCGGATGAGGCGGGCCAGCGGGCCGGCGGGATGGGGCTCCGCCACGAGGATGCGGCGGGCGGACTTCAAGGGTCCCAGCGCGCCGTCGGAGGGGAACGGCTCGAGGCGGCGCAGCGGCAGGAGGTTGACGGCCCGGCCCCCTCCCGAGTTGAAGCGCATCATGACAACGCGCATGGTCCCGCAGACCGGACCCGCTCCCACGAGCGTCAGCTCGGCGTCGGAAGGCCCCTCGAGGAGCGGGACCGCGGCCCCGCGGCCGAGGGCCCCCCTCTTGGCCGCCAGCTTGTCCGAAGGAGCCGCGGCCCGGGCCGTGAACATGAGTCCCTCGTGGCCCGGCACCGCCCGGGGAGAGACGCCGTCGACCGCCCCGGCATGCCGGTCGAAGGCCCAGGCCCGGCCCGAAGGACCTCCAGCGTCTTGCGCAACGGCCCATACCCCGCGGTCGACCGGCACGTCGAGCCTCATGCGCTCGACCGTCTCGGAGCATCCGGTCACGCCGTTGTCCAGCATGAGGAAGACCGGGGCCTGGAAGCGCTCCGCCAGGTTGAAGGCCTCGAGCGCGGCGTCGAGCGCGTCAGCCGGCCCCGAGGGGACCAGGACGCCGCGGCAGGGTCCCGCCGGCGGGTCCCAGGAGGGGAAGCTCCCGCCGAGGACCGCGACCACGATCGGGATCTCGGCGCGCTCCGCGAACCCCGACGCCGAGGCCGCATCCGCGGCCGAGGAGACCAGGGCCAGGCCGCGGACTCCGGCCAAGCCCGCGCCGACCGCTGCGCCGGCAGCGGACCCGTCCGAGGAGCCTTGGAAGAGTACGACCCCGTGGCGCTCCGCCCGAGCCGCGAGCGAGGCCCACGGCCAGGACCTCGAAGCCCCGGGACCCGCCGCGGCGAACTTGCAGCCCGCGGCCATGGCGCCGAGCGCCAGCGCCGAGGGCCCCGACAGGACCTTGAGCGGCCGGTCCGAGCGCGGCAGGCGCGCCCCGGCGTCAGGAGCGGCCGCGCCGGCCGCCGCGAAGCCCGCCTTCGCGGCCATGAGGTCTCCGGCCAGGGCACCGGAATCCCGGCTCCCCCGGAGGTCCCGGAGGACCGCGTCCAAGATTCCTGGATCCAGGCCGGCCAGCCGGGCCACGGCGCCCATGGCCGCCATGCCCCAGCGGCAGGGCTCGACTTTCATCCCGGCGCTGGAGAGAGGCACGCCGGCGGCGTGGCGGCGCAGCGAGCCCGCGTCCAGCGTTCCCAGGTCCGGGTCAAAGAGGACCGCGCCTGCGGCCTCGGAGGCCTTCTCGGCCAAGGACGTGGCGTCCAGGGCGACGAGGATGCCGCAGGAGTCCGAGACCGCGCGGACGCGCTCCGTCCCCGC
>JBAZSR010000159.1:3009-8275 GCA_041662295.1 Elusimicrobiota bacterium
GGCCGCAGGACCGGGCAGCCGCCCCTGTCCAGGGGCCGCGAGACGAGGGACCGGGCGTGGAGCCCTGAGCGGGCGAAGGTCCTCATGAGGACCTCCGCCAGCAGAGCGAGGTCGTCGATCCCGCGCCCGAGGACCAGGAGGTCGAGGGTCACGGCCGCTTGCCGGGCCTCCTGGGGTAGCGCGCCGTCACGGTGCAGCTCATCCCGCCGCGGGAGGTGAAGGCTCCCGTGACCTCGGCCCAGACGGGCCCCACCGCGGCCGCGACGTCGTCGAGGATGCGGTTGACCGCGTTCTCGTTGAAGATCCCGAGGTTCCGGAAGGCGAGCATGTAGTATTTGAAGGACTTGAGCTCCACGCACGAGGCCGCGGGCTCGTAGCGCAGGGTCACGGTCCCGAAGTCCGGCAGGCCCGTCTTGGGGCAGACGCAGGTGAATTCCGGGATCTCGATGCGGACCTCGTAGCCCCGGTGCTGGTTCGGCCAGGCCTCGATGGGCGGCAGAGCCGCCTTGGTCCCGGACGCCGCCTGCTTCCTGCCGTAGCCGTAGGTGGAGCGCTTGTTCATTTCTCCCTCCTTAGTCTCAGTGAGTTCAACGCGACGGAGATCGAGCTGAGCGCCATGGCGGCCCCCGCGTACTGGGGCCTCAGCATGATCTCGAACCACGGATAGAGAGCGCCGGCCGCCACCGGGATGAGCACGATGTTGTAGACGAAGGCCCAGAAGAGGTTCTCCCGGATGACCCTCCGGATGCGGCGCCCGAACGCCAGGGCCCGGGCCACGTTCTTGAGGTCCGGCTTCATAAGCGTCATGTCCGCCGACTCGACCGCGATGTCGGTCCCGGTCGCCAGCGAGATGCCGACGTGCGCCAGGCTCAGGGCCGGCGCGTCGTTGAACCCCTCCCCCACCATCGCGACCTTCATGCCCCCGGCCATGAGCCGGCGCACGAGGCCGGCCTTCTCCTCGGGGAGGACCTCGGCGAAGACCTTGCCGATGCCGGCCTGCCGCGCGATGAAGTCGGCCGTCTCCTTGCGGTCCCCGGTCACGAGCATCACATCCACCCCGGCTTCCTTGAGCGCGGCGACGGCTTCCGCCGCCGTGGGGCGCAGGGCGTCCGCCACGATGAACGCGCCGAGCCAAAGCCCGTCGGCGCAGACCCCGAGGATCGAGCCCCCCTCTCCGGGGAGCCCCGCACCCTCCTCCGGCAGCGGGCCGACCTCCTGGACCAGCCAGGGCAGGGACCCGACCAGGACCTTGCGGCCCTTGACCACGGCCGACACTCCCCGGCCGGGCAGGGCCTCGAAGGACTCGACCTCGGCCGCCTCCGCACCCGAGCTCCGGCCGAAGGCCAGGACCGCGGCGGCGAAGGGGTGCTCGGAACGCCCTTCCGCGGCCATGCACAGGCGCAGCATCCCGGCCAGGTCCCCCCGGAACACGACGGACTTGACGACCTTGGGCTTGCCCTCGGTGAGCGTCCCGGTCTTGTCGAAAAGCACGGCGTCGAGCTGTCCGATGTCCTCGAGCACGTCCGCGTTCCGGATGAAGATGCCCATTTCCGCGGCCCGGCCCATCCCGGCCATGAGCGCCAGCGGCGTGGCCAGGCCCAGGGCGCACGGGCAGGCCACGGCCAGGACGTTGGCCATGGAGGTCAGGGCCAGCAGGACGCGCTTGGGCTCGGGCCCGTACACGGCCCAGAGCACGGCGCTGACCACCGCGGCCAGGATGACGGCCGGCACGAAGATCCCCGCGACCCGGTCCGCGAACCGCTGGATCTTGGGCTTGGAGGATTGGCTCTCCCGCACGGCCTCCACGATCCGCGCCAGGGCGGACTCCGAGCCAGGCCGCTCCACCCGCACGTCCAAGGAGCCGTGCTGGACCACGGTCCCGCCCCAGACGCGGCTGCCTGGGGACTTCTCCACGGGCATGCTCTCGCCGGTCAGGAGCGACTCGTCCACGGCGCTCGCGCCCTTGACCACGGTCCCGTCCATCCCGATCTGCTCCCCGGGCCGGACCCGGATGACCTCGCCCACGGCCACGCTCTCGATGAGCGCGAGTTCTTCGACCTCCTTCCGCAGCACCCGCACGCTCTTGGGCGAGAGCCTCATGAGACGCGCCACGGCCTCGCTGGTCTTGCCCCGGGTCCGGGACTCGAGCCAGCGCCCCAGGGTGACCAGGGTCACGAGACCTGCCACCGCGTCCCACTGGGTCACCCGGGCCTGGGGCGGGAGGGTCTCGGGGAAGAGCACGACGTAGGCGCTGAACAGGAAGGCGGTCCAGGTGCTCAAGGACACCAGGGTGTTCATGTCCGCGGCGCGGCGCAGGAGGCTCCGGGCTAGCCCCTGGTGGAAATGCCAGCCGCCCCAGACCTGCAGGGGCAGTGCGAGCAGGAGCTCGGTGTACGGGGAGAGCCCGAGCCAGCGGCCCAGCATCAAAGGCGCGGAGAGGACCGCCCCGAGCACGAACCTCCAGAAGAAGGCCCTCTCCTCGTCGCGCTGAGAGGACCAGCCGAGCGCCTCGGCCTCGGAGCGGTCCTCGCTGGCCCCCAGCACGTCGTAACCCAGGGCCTCGATGGCGCGCCGGACGAGGCGCAGGTCGAGCCCCTGCCGGAAGGTCATGGCGATCGTGCGCGAGGTCAGGTCCACGCGCACCGACTCCACGGCCGCAAGCCGGCCCACCGCGGCCTCCACGCGCGCGACGCAGGAGGCGCAGTGCATCCCTCCGACCGTGAAGACCGCCTTCCCGGACCGGCCCGCCGCGAGCGTCCCGGCTTCCTTCATAGGCTGCGCTGCCACTCGGCGTAGAAAACGGCCTGCCCCCGCCAGGGGAAGGCGGCGGCCATCGCCTCGTCAACGGTCCGGCCCTCCTTGACCCCGGCGAGGAACTGCGAGAACCCGATGCGGCCGCCCCGCTCGAGCATGAACCGGACCATGCTGTACGCCTGGGCGTACCACGCGCTGACCTCGTACTCGGCCTCGGTCAGGGGAACGAACCGCGTCATGTCCTCCATGGAGATCTGCTGGCCCCTCATCCTCTCAGCCAGGGCGCCGAAGGGGTTGCGCGCCCCCTGCGGGCCGGCCAGGGCCAGGGACTCCTGGTAGACGGCCATGCCCTCGTTGACCCACCGCAGAGCCTGGTCGGAGCGGCCGAGGTACTCGTGGAAGACGAGGTGGGTCATCTCGTGGGCGATGACGCCGGGCAGGTGCGGCCCGTGGAAGGTGTAGATAGCATTGCCCACCGTGACCCCGCCCGACCAGGAGGGCTGCTCGGTCTTCTTGCGGAACTCGTCGGCCGAGGCGTAGACCACGATCCGATAGAGGCCCCTGGGCCTGAAGGAGTAGAGGTTCGTGTCCACCATGACGCGATTGTAGGACTCCTCCGCGGTCTCCGCGACCCTCCGGGCCTGCTCCGCGCCGTAGGTCCGGATGGAGAAGTGCAGGCTGTCGAGCTCCGAGGCCCCGGGGTCGAGGGATTCGAAGGGGCCGGCAGTGACGATCGCGGGCCGGCTCTCAACAACCGGCATGGGCCCCTGGTAGGGGACGCAGGCAACGAGCAGGGCGGCGCAGCAGGCAGGGGCGAGGGCGCGCATCGGCGGTATTGTACAAAATGGTAGGATAACCTCCGTGGAGACCCTGACCGTGCGCGTCGAAAGGATGGCTCCCGAAGGCTCCGGCATCGGCCGCGCCCAGGGCTCCTCCCGCGTGGTCTTCGTGCCCTTCTCCGCGCCGGGCGACCTGCTCGAGGTCCGGACCGAGGCCGCCAAGGCCACCTTCCTGCGCGCCCGGCCGCTCAGGGTGCTCGAGCCCGGGCCGGGAAGGATCGTCCCCCCCTGCCCCCTGCATTTCGACCCATCCCGGATCGGCCCCGCATGCGGAGGCTGCGACTGGCAGCACCTCGACGCTACGACCCAGCTCTCGGCCAAGAGGGAGATCGTGGCCGACGCGCTGCGCCGCATCGCCAAGGCGCCGAACGTCTCGGTCCTCCCGGTCCGGCCCTCTCCCCTGGCGTGGGGCTACCGGAACAAGGTGCAGGTGCCCTTCAGCCGCGCTGCCGACGGCTCGCCCGTGGCCGGCTTCTACGAATCCGGCTCCCACCGGATCGTGCCGCTGGAGGCCTGCCCGGTCCAGACCGAGCTCTCGGTGGCGATCCTCCGCAAGGTCCTTGAACTCGCCGCAGCCTACGGATGGAGACCTTATGAGGAAGACGCCGGTCGGGGCTGGCTGAGACACCTCTTCGTCCGCACCAACGCGGACGGCCAAGCCATCGCGGCCGTGGTGACTCGGGACGATTCCATGCATCGCCGCGACGAGTTCATCGCTGCGATGCGCTCTTCCTTCCCAGGACTCGTGGGCCTTCACCAGAACATCCAGCCCATGAAGACCTCCGTGATCCTCGGCCCGGCCTGGAAGACGCTCTGGGGGAGCCGCGGGCTCACGGAGCGGATCGGGCACCTGCGCTTCTTCTGCTCCCCGGGCGCCTTCCTCCAGGTCAACACCGGCGCCGCGGCGCTCCTCTACGACGAGGCCCTCGCGGCCTTGACCGCGGGAGGCAGGACCTTCCCCCTGGTCTTCGACGTGTACTGCGGGGTCGGGACCCTCTCCCTCTGGGTGGCGGGAGCGGCGGAACGGGTCGTGGGCATCGAGGAGAACCGAGCCGCGGTGACCGACGCCATCATGAACGCCAAGGCCAACGGCATCGGCAACGTCCGCTTCCTCACGGGCCGCGCCGAGGGACTGCTCTCCCGGTCCATCCGCGACGCCGAGGGCCCCTGCGCGGCCGTGGTCGACCCGCCGCGCAGCGGGCTCACCCCTCCGGTCCTGCGCTGCCTGACCGCCAAGGCCATCCGCAGGGTGGTCTACGTCTCCTGCGACCCGGCCACCTTCAGCCGGGACGCGGGCTATCTCCTCCGCTCCGGATTCCGGCTGTCGCGGGTCCAGCCCCTCGACCTCTTCCCCCAGACCTCGCACGTCGAAGTCGTGGGTCTCCTGGATAGGTCTTAAGACCTATATCGAATCTGGGCCCATAGCCTGTTGCAATTTCCGGACTCTTGCTGTATCCTAAGGGTAATGCGCACACCGAGGTATGCCATGAACCGCCTTCTCGCCGTCGTGGCCGTCACCCTGTTCTCCGCCAGCGCCGCCAGAGCACAACTCCCCCAGTGGCAGCCCAAGGTCGAGAGCCACAGCTACTGGCAGGAGTTCACCTTCACGGACGAGGCAGGCTACGCGCACAAAGCCTACTGCTATTACCCCTCCTGCAGGGTCGAGGGAGAAG
>JBAZSR010000159.1:8285-9080 GCA_041662295.1 Elusimicrobiota bacterium
AACGTCTACGAGCTGACCCTCATCGACAGGAAGGATATCAAGAACGGCTCCCTGCACCACTACACCTCCAAGCTCTCCCCCTACGTCCTGACCCGGCCAGAGGCCACGGGCGTTTGGAGCAGGAAATACTCGCCGTGGAAGGTCACCACGCCCTCGGACGGCAAGTTCTCCACGGACATGGTCATGCCTGGACCGGCCTTCGTCCCCCCCAACCTCCAATATCTGGTCATGGCCCCGACCGAGGTCCTTCCGACCGGCACGCAGATGAAGATCGGCAAGGAGCGGGAGGCCGCCGAGAAGGCGCGGCTTGCCAAGGATGCCGCGGCTGCCAAGGCGGAGAAGGAGCGCCTCGCCAAGGAGCGCGCGCTGGAGAAGGAGAAGGCCGCCCGCGAGGAAGCGGCGAGGAAAGAGGCACAGCAGCGCCTCGCCAAGGAAGCTGCCGCCCGCGAGGCAGCGGTCCGCGAAGCCGCCGCGAAGGCAGAGCAGGAGCGCCTCGCCAAGGAAGCCGCCGAGCGCCAGGCCCGCGAGAGCGCCGGCAAGCAGCCCCCGGCCCCCGTGCCTGGCAAGGCTCCCGAGGCCCCCAAGGACCAGCCCGCGGCGTCCAACGACCTGACGCCTTTCGAGATCATCGTGCTCAAGGCCGGCGAGACCGACCCGGAGAAGGCCAAGATCGACGCGGCTCTCAAGAACAAGGGCACCAAGGAATACGCGGTCTTCCTCGGCGCGGCCAAGACCAAGGTCATGGGCAAGGTCCAGGCCTACGTGCACTCCTCCTGGCAGCCGAAGAACCCGGGC
>JBAZSR010000160.1:0-8957 GCA_041662295.1 Elusimicrobiota bacterium
TCCTCAAGCTCAGGCCCGATGAGCGGCCGTCCGACCCCATGGACTGGGGCCAGCGGCTCAAGGCCCTGGCGAACAGCTGACCCTGCCCTTGCGTGGCGCTGGGACCATGGGCCCACGAGCTTCCCGGCCTTTTGCCCCTCGTCATCTGCCGAGGTCCCGTTATAATCATAGCGTGAGACTGCTATCGGCCGCTGTCCGGCCGGCCATCCTCGTTTTGACCCTTTCCGCTTCCTGTTCCGCGGCCTCGTACCGGATGCCCATGCCGGTCAGGATACAGACGAACCAGGCTGCCGGGATCGGGGCTCTGGGGTCCGGAGCGGTCCTGCGTCCGGCCCTGCCGAGCGTGGGCCAGGCCGGTGCCCTTCCGTTCGCCATGCCCGCGGCAATCTCCTTCGCCGGAGCCCTGCCGTCGAGCCTGGCGCCTTCCCTGCCGGCCCTGCAGGCCGGTTCCGCTGTCTTGAGCCCGGAGGCGGCGCCCAACGCCGGAGGCGCGGACCTTCAGGAGGCGGGCCGGGGCGTGATGGCGCAGGGCTTGGCGCCCGAAGCCATGGCCGAGATCTCCGCTCGCGTCTTTGACGGCAAGGCCGAGGCGCCCGTGGTCCAGGCCGACCTTCCTATCTCCGATCCTGGGTCCCAGGCGCAGGCCAAGACCCAGGCTCCTGTTGCCACTCTGGGGCCGAGGGCCCTCAACAGGCCGGTCCGGCTCATCATCACAGGCCCGCCTGGCTCGGGAAAAGGGACCTACTCCCAGCTCTTGAGCCGCGAATACGGCATCCCGCACATCTCGGTCGGCGAGCTTCTGCGCTCCTACGCCAAAGCTCGGCCTGACGTTGCCGCCATCATGGCGCAGGGCAGGCTGGTGCCCACGGACCTCGTGCTCCGCGTGGTCCGGGAGCGTCTGGCCCGGCCCGATGTGGTGGAGCGGGGTTTCATCCTCGACGGCTTCCCGCGCCGCGTGGTCGAGGCCCGGGCCCTGGAGTCCATGCTCGGCAAGGATGGCGTGGACGCGGTCATCGCCTTGGACGTGCCTGAGGCCGAGCTCCTGCGCCGCATCCTGGCCCGCGGCAGGGCCGATGACAACCCTTCGGTCTTCACGGAGAGGATGCGCATCTACCGGGAGGACACGCTCCCGGCCGCCGCGATCTTCCGCAAGGGCAGGGCCGTGCTCGCCCCTGACGTGGCCGGCTCCGTGGTGGAGACGAACTACCGGGCCTTGAGGAGCCGGTTCGACCGCTGGGCGTCCGAGGCGGGGCTCAAGCCCTGATGCCGGGCTCCGACGCCATCCTGGGCGTCTGGGATGGCCATGATTCCGGGGCCGCGCTCCTCGTGGGCGGCCGGCTCGTGGCCGCGGCGAATGAAGAACGCTTCACCCGCCGCAAGCTCGAGATCCATTTTCCGGAGGCCAGCATCCGCTTCTGTCTGGCGCAGGCGGGCCTGGAGCCTGGGGCGCTCAGGAGGGCCGCCTTCTCCACGGCGGACCCTTCCCGGGCGCTCACGCGCTGGCTGCCTTCCCTTAAAGAGGAGAACTACCTCCTGCGCCGCCGCAAGGTCCCTCCGGGCTGGGCCGCGCCCCTCAAGCGCAGGTTTAAGTTCTGGGTCAACGAGCTCCGGCCCTGCGGCTTGAGCCGGGCGCTCTCAAGGCTCTACGCTGTCCGCAGGCTCAGGGCCCTGGGTCTGCGGGACTTCGAGCTTTCGTTCGTGGACCACCATCTCTGCCACGCCCACGCCGCTGCGGCCGCGTCCGGATCCGGGTCCTGCGTCGTGGTCACGCTCGACGGCATCGGAGACGGGGACTGCGGCGGGGTCTGGGTCCGGGAGGGGGGCAAGCTCCGGGAGCTCGCCCGGTTCGACGGCCGGACCTCGCTGGGCATCTTCTTCGAGACCCTGACCCATCTGCTGAACATGCGCGAGGTCGAGGACGAGGGCAAGGTCATGGCTCTGGCCGACTACGCTCTCCCCGTGCCCGACTCGGAGAACCCCATGCTGGGGTTCTTCAAGGTTTCGGGGCTCTCCCTGACCAGCCCATGGACTCGCAGCGCCATGCAGGCGGAGCTTGGCCGCATCGTGTGGCGCCATCCCCCGGACCAGGCCGCGTTCATGGCCCAGCGGCTCGTGGAGAAGCTCGTGCCCGAGCTCTTCCGCAACGCCATGAAAGTCTCGGGCTTGAAGGACTTGGCCTACGCCGGAGGACTGGCCGCGAACGTCAAGGTCAACCGGCTCCTGCGCGAGCGGCTCGGCGCAAGGAGCCTGTCCGTGTTCCCGCACATGGGCGACGGAGGCCTGGCGGCCGGCGCGGCCTGGGCCTGCGCGTCGGAGCTCGGCCAGGACGGCGCAGGCCTTCCGGATGTCTTTCTTGGGCCCGGATTCACGGACGGCCAGATCAGCGTGGCTTGCCGGGCTTTCCCTGGACTGAGGCTGGAGCCTGTCGCGGACCCGGCCCGCTGCGCGGCCGCCCTCGTGGCTGAGGGGAAGATCGTGCTCTGGTTCCAGGGCCGCATGGAGTACGGGCCCAGGGCTCTGGGAGGCCGCTCCATCCTGGCCCGGCCCGATTCCACGGCCCTCAAGGACGAGCTCAACCTGAAGCTCAAGAGGCGCGCCTGGTACCAGCCTTTCTGCCCTTCCGTGCTTGAAAGCGAGGCGGACGCCCTCTTCGAGGAGTACCGGGGAGCGGCCGACCGCTTCATGACCGTCGCCTACATGGTCCGGCCCGAGAGGCGGCGAAGCCTTGCGGGCGTCATCAGCGTGGACGGCACCTGCAGGCCCCAGATCGCGGCCGAGGACGGCTCCCTCTACGGCCGCTTCCTCCAGGAGCTCAAGGCCTTGACCGGGCTCGGGGCCTGCCTCAACACGAGCTTCAACATCCACGGCGAGCCCATGGTCTGCTCCCCGGAGGACGCGTTCCGGGCCTTCAGCCGCATGCCCGTCGACGACATGCTCATCGGGGGCTGGCGGGCCTGCAAGTCGCGGCCGGTCTAGACCTTCGCGGTCTGCATCTTCAGGAAGGACGCCAGCGCGATGGAGAGCATCTTGGTGCGCGGCGGGTCCGTCCTCGAGGGAAGCACGATGGGGAACTTCGCTCCTGCGACCAGGGCCGCGGACTGCAGGCCCTCGGCGAAGAAGGTCATGACCTTGTAGGCCACGTTGGCCGTGTTGAGGTCGGGCAGGACCACGATGTCCACCTCGCCCGGGACCTCTCCGCCCTTGAGCCCCTTCTCGTCGGCGAGCTTGCGCGAGAAGGAGATGTAGACGTCGTAGGGCCCCTCGACCACGGCATCCGTGATCCTGCCGTCCACGCTCATCTTCGCGAGCGCCTCGGCGTCCACGGTGCAGGTCACCTTGGGGTTGACCTTCTCGATGGGGCAGACCACGGAGACCTTGGGCTTCTCCACACCGGTCAGGCGCGCCACGTCCACCGCGTTCTGCACCATGTGGCGCTTCTCCTCGAGGGTCGGGTTGATGAGGATGGCGGCGTCCGTGAGGAAGAAGGGCTTGTGGTAGCGGCTCGTCTCGAAGAGCACGAGGTGGCTGAGGATGGAGCCTTCGGGCACCATGCCCGCTTCTTTTTTGAGGATGGACTTGAGGAAGTTCTTGGTCTCCACGAGCCCCTTGACAAGGAAGTCGGCCTTGCCGTCCTTGATGCAGGACACCGCGGCGTCGCACATCGCGGCCTGGTCCGAGCCCGGCACGAGCTCGAAGGGTGAGAGGTCGAGGCCTCCCTTGGCCGCCATGGCCTTGACCGCGTCAGGGTCGCCGATGAGGATGCCTCCTGAGATGAGCCCCTCCGCGGTCCCCATGGCCAGGGCCTCGATGACCTCGTCGTTGTTGGCGCCCGGCACCACGACGCGGTTGGGCTTGCCCTTGACCATCGAGACCATCTCGTTGAGGCTCTTGAATTTCATCGTTCCCCCTGCTGGTGTCAGAGGTTGCGCGTGTTGCGCTTTCATGGGAAAGCGCAACAAGCGCAACCTCTGACACCAGTATATCAATCTTGTTTGCTAGAATCAGGCCATGAAACAGACCATCCTCCGGAACATCGAGAAGTCACGCGACTACGCGGTGGAGCTCCAGCGGGGACTCACCGCCATCCCTGCCATCTCCCCTCTGAGCGGCGGCGAGGGAGAGTACGACAAGGCGGTCTGGCTCGAGAGCCAGCTCAGGAAGCTCAAGTTCGATTCCATCAAGCGCTACGATGCTCCGGACCGCAAGGCCAAGAAGGGCATCCGCCCCAACATCGTGGCCCGCTACAAGGGCGAGCGCTCGGACCGCACCCTCTGGATCATGTCGCACCTCGATATCGTGCCCCCGGGCGAGCGCAAGCTCTGGAAGACGGACCCCTACAAACTGCACGTCTCCGGCGGCAAGCTCTACGGCCGCGGCGTTGAGGATAATCAGCAGGCCGTGGTGGCCGGCAT
Organism: Elusimicrobiota bacterium; assembly: GCA_041662295.1. Classification (GTDB taxonomy): domain Bacteria; phylum Elusimicrobiota; class Elusimicrobia; order UBA1565; family UBA9628; genus JACQWX01. The sequence goes on from JBAZSR010000160.1 coordinate 4,413, forward strand.
GGTCGTGGCCAAGGCCTTCATGGACGCGGGCCTGCGGCCTCCCATCGACCTGGCGCTCCTCTTCGTCGCGGACGAGGAGGTCGGCTCGGGCTTCGGCGCGGACTGGCTCACGCGCAAGCACCGCTCCCTCTTCGGCAAGCGGGACATGTTCCTCGTGCCGGACGGCGGCAACATGGAAGGCTCTCTCGTGGAGGTGGCGGAGAAGTCCATCTGGTGGCAGAAGGTGGTCACCAAGGGCGCCCAGTGCCACGCCTCCATGCCTGAGGCGGGCAAGAACGCGTTCCGGGCCGCGAGCGAGCTCGTGACCTTGATGGGCGGTCTCTATAAAAAATTCCCGAAGCGGGACTCCCTCTACCGCCCCTCCTACTCGACCTTCGAGCCCACCAAGAAGGAGGCCAATGTTCCGAACGTCAACACCATCCCTGGCGAGGACGTGTTCTACCTCGACTCGCGCGTGCTGCCGTCCTACAAGCTGACCAGCGTGGCCAAGGAGCTCAAGGCCATGGCGAGGAAGGTCGAGGCCAAGCACGGGGTGAAGATCTCCTTCGAGGAGCTCCAGCGGGGCGAGGCCGCGCCTGCGACCGACCCGAAAGCCGAGATCGTGCTCAAGCTCGTGGACTCCATCAAGGAGGTCCACGGCGTCCGTCCCAAGCCGCAGGGCATCGGCGGCGGCACGGTGGCCGCGTTCCTGAGGCGGCTCGACCTGCCGGCTGTGGTCTACTCCAAGATCGACGAGTCCGCGCACCAGCCCAACGAGCACTGCACCTTGGACTTCCTCATCGAAGACGCCAAGGTCTTCGGCCTCACGCTCCTGCGCTCGACCCCTTGAGCCCGGATGGACGATTGGAACTCGCCTGAGTTCATCGCCCACTACAACAGGGTCTACGGCACGCCTCTGTCCGTGGTGTTGGAGACCCTGGCGCCCCTGGCCTTGAAGCCCTGGGACCGGTTTGTGGACTTCGGGTGCGGCAACGGCTCCTTCCTGGCCCTAGCCGGGAGGCAGGCGGGACTCGCCGCTGGCGTGGACGTGTCCGGAGGCCAGCTCGAACTCGCGCGCCAGACCCTGGCCGGCCTGCCCCAGATAACGCTGGTCGAGTCCGGGTTCCTGGATTTCTCCTGGGAGAGCGAGCCTTTCACCAAGGCTTTGAGCCGCAAGGCCCTGCACCACCTCTCCGACGCTGAGAAGGGCGTGTTCTTCAAGAGGATCCGCCGCTGGATGACCCCTGGGGCGCTCTTCCTCATCGAGGACGCTGTCTTCGACTTCGACCGGGACGACCTTCCTCTCTCCATGGACAGGGTGCTCGTTGAGGCCGAGGCCTTCTACGGCCCTGCCTGGAAGGAGAAAAGGCCTGATTTCGAGCGCTGTCTCAAGGACGAGTATCCCACGGGCTTCCCCCAATGGGAGAAGGCCCTGGCCTACGGCGGGTTCAAAGTCGAGGAGCGTTGGCAGAAGACCTGCTTCTACGGCGGCATCCTGGCCAAGAGGGAGGATTGGTGAAGGAAGCCCTGCGGCTCGTGGCCCCAGGGTGCCTCGGCACCTGCTGGTACGGGAAGTACCACTACGTCGAGCCCTGGGTCGGGTGCGGCCACGGCTGCGACTACTGCTACGCGCGCTCGCGCTCTGTCGTGACCGAGCAACTGGCGCAGGCGCGGACATCCTTCGAGAAGCCTGCGGCGATCGTGCCGCAGGAGAAGCTCCTGGAGACTCTCAAGGCGGAAGTCCGGGAGCACAAGGTCGAGACCGCCAAGCTCTGCAGGTTCACGGATATCTTCAGCCCGCCGTGGGTGGAGCAGGGCCTGAGCCTTGCCGTGCTCGAGACCTTGGTCGAGACCGGAGTGGGCCGGATCATCATCACCACCAAGGGCCTGCCGGACAAGAAGATCCTGGCGTTCCTGAGGAAGGATCCGGCCCGGTTCTCGTACAACGCCGCTGTCCGACCCTGCCAGGACCTTCCGCTCGAATCAGGCCTGCCTCTTCTTGAGAAACGTCTTGAAGCAGCCGCTGTCCTGGCGAAAGCCGGACTCAAGGTCACGATCCACCTTGACCCCATGGTGCCAGGCTTCGACGATGCCCCGGCGATCCTCGAGCCCTTCTTCGGGGTCTTGAAGGGCCTGGGCCTTTCCCGGGTCATGTTCTCCTACCTGCTCCTCAACAAGGGGAGCATCGACCGGCTCGAGGCACGGCTCGGGCCCGAGGTCTCCCTGGCTGTGCTGAAGAACTACGACCTCACCCGGTCCGAGCCCATGCTCCCGGGGCAGGAGGAGACGGATTACTTCCAGGTCCTAGCCGAGGTCAAGCAGGCCTCGGTCCGGAACGTGGCCGGCCTCCTGAAGGCAGGGGGCTTTGATTTCGTCCTGTGCTCCCTGAAAAGCGTCTCGACCGGCGACGCGGACAAGCTCGGGGGCTGCGCGGTCTGCGACGGCTCCTTCTATGCCTAAGGTCTGGGTCTTCAACGCGGAGGAGGTCGCGCCCGAGACCGACATCCACTTCGAAAAGGTCTTCGTCCCCAAGATCCAGGACATCCTCATCCGCTTCGCGCTCTGCCTGGGCAGAGACGACCTCCTGGTCTCTCCCGAGCCCATCCCCGAGGATTTCCTGGCCTACACCCGCAGGGTGAAGGGCTTCCCCGAGCGCCCCCTGCCGGTCCTGCGAGTCTCGGCGCGGGCCAAGCCCTGGTCCCTGGTGGAGAGCATCCTCCAGGACAAGGCCCTGGCCAGGCACCTCAAGGGGCTCGGCCGCAAGGGCGATTGGAAGATCGAGCCGTACATCGAGTCCCCGAGGGTCGTGCGCCTGTGCAGGGCCGTGGCCATGCAGACGGACAAGACCAACGCGGACCTGGCCTTGAAGGGCCTGGTCATCGAGCTCAACGACAAGGTGCGGTTCAAGGAGTTCGCGGCCGGGCTGGGCATCCCGACCCCGCCCGGAGCCGTGGCCCTGGACCGGGCCGGCATCGAAGCCGCGGTCAAAGACGGCGCCAGGCTCTACCCCAGGCTCATGGTGCGCAAGGCCCTCTACGGCGGGGGGGTGGGGAACCTCTCCGGCGCTCCCGAGGAGATCCTCTCCAGGCTTGACGGGTGGTATAACCAGGGGCCGGTGCTGGTCGAGCCTCTCATGGAGTTCGAAGCGGTCTCCGGCACCCTTGCCGCCATCACTCCGAGCTCGGTGCGCTACCTTGGCGCGGATGAGCAGGAGTTCTCCGGCTCGGGCTGGGTCGGGTTCAGCTATCCCTTCAGCGATGCTCGGGCCGCGAGCCGCCTCTGCCGCAGGACGCTCGCCATCGCCAATGCCGTGCACCGCAGGCGCGCTCGGGGCGAGCTCAACCTGGACTGGGGCCTCGTGCGGGGGCCCGACGGCGACTTGGACCCCGTGGCCCTGGAGTGCAACCTCAGGCACAACGGCTTTGGCCACCTCATCCGGTTCGCGGAGGGCTACTTCTCAGGCGGCAGCCGCAGGGTCCTCATCCGCTACCGGGAGAACCTGGCCTGCGGTGCCATGAATTTCAAGACGATCCTGGGGCGGCTCCGCGAGCAGACCGTGCGCGGCCAATCCGCGCTCATCGAGCGGCCGGGCCGGGCCTGGTCGTGGTCATGCCTCCTCGAAACGGAGGGTTCGCGGCCGCCTGCTTCGGTTTCGACTCCCAGAGCCTGGCCGAGGCCTCGGAGCGCCTGGCCGCGGCGCTTGCATGAGCGACCGCTGGAAGGTCGCCCTCTCGTTCTGCTTCATCTTCAGCTTCGCCTCCATCGACAGCTCCATCGCCCCCATGGTCTCGGAGCTGAGCCGCCACTTCGGCTCTCCCCTGGACCGGACCCTCTGGCTCCTGTCCGCGTGTACGGCCGGCATCGTCGCGGGCATCCTGCTCGGGCCAAGCCTCACTTCGAGCTTCGACTGCAGGAAGCTCTTCTGCGGGGCTGTCCTGGGACTGGCGCTCTCCCATCTCCTCTTCGTGTCCGCGCCAGGGTTCGGGGCCGCGCTCGTGTGGCGCGCGGTCTTCGGCCTTTCCTGCGGCTTGGCCGCGTCCCTGCTGTGGTGGCTCACTTTCCACGGGGTCGGCAGGGAGTGGTACCACGCCATGGTCGTGGTGCTCATGTCCGCCCGTCCGCTCGCCACGGCCCTCGGCGTGCCGGGCGCGGGCCTCGCGGCGGACGCTTTCGGCTGGAAGGCGTCCTTCCTGGGCCTGGGTCTGCTCATGACTGCCAGCGGCCTGGGCCTTTGCCTGACCCTCGGCGCGGACCGGTCCCCCAAGAAGGCCTTCTCCCCGGGCCGCGTGCTCGGAGAGTACCGGGAGGCCCTGGCCCTGCCCCACGCAGCGGCCTTCTATGCCGGCATGACCATCAACAGGATGTGCTACTTCGGGTTCTACTCACTGACCGGCATCTGGTTCCTCCGCCACTACGGCCTAGGCTTGGCCGCCATCAGCGGGTGCCTGCTCGTCATCGGCGCTGCCGAGGCTGCCGTGAACTTCAGCGTGCCCGCCATGCTCAGGCGCTGGGGCCATGACCGGCCCTTCACCTTGAGCCTCGCGGCCTCGGCCCTGCTCCTGCCCG
>JBAZSR010000161.1:0-8742 GCA_041662295.1 Elusimicrobiota bacterium
ATGGGGCTTCCAGCCGTCCCAATCAGGATCGCGGGGCAGGCTGGGCTTGGGATCGATCCCGCCCCCGTTGCCGTCTCTCCCGGATCCGCCGCCGCCGGGGTTTCCCCTGGACGGCTCCTGCGGTCTTGTCGAGCCTCCCCGCCGTCCCTCCCGGTAGCTCTTCCATGCCTGCCGCACATGGGCGGTCAGCCCTTTCCAATCCGCGGGAACCTGCAAATGATCGCGCATGTAGAGCAGGCACTCCCTCTGGCCCATGCCAGCTCCCCCCTCAACATCCAACTCCAGATGTTTCTGAAACTCCGGATCGCCCCAGCGACGGTTGATGATGTCGAGGCTGTCGTTGCAGGGCTCCTTGGGCTCATATTGCTCGCCATACTGGCCGTCGTAACACGCCCGCGCCAACAGCACGGCCATCTTGATGCGATCGAGGCCGGTGTCGTATCGGTAGTAGTAGCGGACCCCCGCGTACGTTTTTCCGGGGTAGCTCGGGTCCTCCAAATGGAATCCGTTCCTCGATCCAGGGAGCCCGTCATCCTTGCGCAGATGCCGGAAGCCGCAGCGCTCGGCCTCGATCTCGGCTCTCGCAAAGACAATATCCACTTCCTTCTGTTGTTTGCCGGCCTCAAGCTCCCGAGCCTTGTTCCAGCTCTTGATGAGAGTCATGAGTTCAGGGGCGCCCAACCCCTTCAGGAAGCTGCTCTGGGCCTGCTCGCGCAGATGCTCCAGGGACTCGATCCTGCCTTCGCCACCAAGCTCCCTGCCCGCGTCCGAAAAGAGCTTAACGTCATGCTCAACATCGGCTTCAATCTGCTTCTTACGTTCCGAGGAAATCCCAAGTTTCGCGAATTTTTCCTTGTTTTGCGATTTATTGTAGGGACTGTATCCCGCCGCGATATACGCCTCCCATTGGCGGGCCATTTCGCTGTATCCCATGGCATCCATCAGCAAGCCTTTCCATCCCTCTGGAGAGATGGAGTATGACTCCACGCCGAAATACAGCTCCGCCAGCCTGAACGTCACCTCTCTGGCCGGCATGTTCCGCAGATCACGCTGATCCTCCGGAGTCCGGAAGTCGACGACATGCATCGCCTCATGGCGAAGAAGCCTTGCGACTTTCCCTGGGTGAGGTCGGCCTGTCAAGTTGTCAAAGAAGGCGGAAGGCCGGAAGATGACGGCCGCGTCGCTGCCACGGAGGAAAGAGGGCTGCCTGTCGAAGTTGTTCCGCACATCCTGCTCACTGCCTTCCGCCCAGGGCTCTGGGACGGTGCTGACCGTGGGGCTCCATGCCAGCCACTTCTTGCGATCCCAGGGAGGCCCATTGACCGGAAACCCATCCTCACCCTTGGGCCCTATGCGGGCATATTTGCGAGTCAGTTCCAGTGCTTCCTGGTAGCGATCTCGGGATTTCTTTTTGGCAGCCTCGATTTTCCAGACGGCATCTTGATATTCCTTTCTCCTGTCCGGCTCCCAGAACCTCAAGCCTCTGGATATCTTGTCGAGCTGCTCCTCGGTCGGCTCCGTGCGGTTCGGGTCCACAAGCTCGCCTTTGTCGTTTCGCAGGCCCATGGCTTTCTCGCGCTTGATTTTCGTCTCAAGCGCCGGCCCGTACACCGGGTTGCGAAATACCTGCCTGTCCTTCGAACCATCCAGTTCGTGGCTGGCCTGCTCGATGAGAGTGATGATTTCAGCCTCCTGCCTGATGGTTAGCTTGGGCAGCTCAGCCATTGCTGGAGATGAGAAAAAACACAGCACCAAGACAAGGCCGGTCATGGATGGGCTCATTCCGGCATCTTCTCGACAGCCTCCAGCGCCTCTTCAATCGCCATCGCCTTCTCGGGTTTCTCCGAGGTGCCGGGCGAGGGTTTGGGCTGCTTCTCCTGGCGCTTTTCTTGCCGGATTTCCTCGCCGGCAGCGCCTATCAAGGCTTCCTTATGCTTCAGTTTTTCTTTCGCTTCGCGGAACTTGCGCAGTTTGCGCTCGCGCTCCTCCGGAGTGTCTTCAAGCCACAGGGAACTCTCCAACAACTGCTCTCTGAGGTACTTCCTCAGAGCCCGGTCCTTGGCCGTCTCTCCCGGCCTCGGCTTGAACATGTGCTCCGGGAAGGGGGTCGGAATCACCTCAAACTCGACCCAATTCGATTCAAAATGGAACACCCTTGTCCCCTCCGGCCAGCCCCACGACCGCAGTTCGGCATCGAGCGCGTAGTACGGGCCTTTGATCAAGGCCGTCAGCCTGCCCACGGTCTGCTTGCACGCTTCCGGCCATCTGGTCCATAGGCACCTCAGTCTCTCTTCCATCTGTTTAAGAGTGCCAGGCGGCAACCGAAACCATACATTGGGCGCAAAAAGAAACCTCATCCGATAAGGGCCTGGGTTGTTGAAACTGTAAGTGTCGAGCACCCGATAGCTCTTGTACAGCTCCAGGGGAGGCTTCTTATCCTTGGGCCTGAACCCCGGGTCTCCATATAGAAAGCCGCGGCTTTCCGCGAGCTCTTTCCATTCCCTGCGCTCTTGCTCCAGCTTCTTGGGGTCCTTGGCTAGTCGGTCTTCGACGAACCAGGGCAACGCGCGCATGTCTCCCATGTCACCCATTGGGTCTGTCCCGTCCCTGCGCAGGACCCGGACGGGTGCGATCATGGATGGGGTGGGGCTCCAGGTTTCGCCAGGAGCGAGCCTCTTCACCGGGGGATTGTATGCCGGGCCGCTTCGATACCGGCTCTCGCAGTCCGTGCCGTTGCCGCAGTCATTGGTCCAGAACTTGTGCTCCACGTGCCAGCCGTAGGGCATCTCCCTGTGTCCCACGTGTTCTCCATCAGGGCCGATAACTTCGAGACGAATCTCCGCGGACTCGATCCAATGCGTTCTAAGCGATTGCTGCGTGAACCAAAAATGCTCGTAAAGCGACACGGGCTTGAAGCCCACGTTCCTTACTTCCAGCAGGTACCAGAGGTACTCACCGGCCTCGATTCTGTTCTTGCCGAGATTGAGCTGGAGCTCAAGGGGATTGGCGGGCTGATTGGGACCGCAGCCCCATAGCGCCAGGAAAAAAGCCGCGAGGAGGGATCTGCTCGGCGACAAACTTCCCGCGCCTGCGGTGGCCGGACGGGCGCCCCTGATGAGAAAAAGCCAGCGAAAACCTGAGTTCATCCTCCTCCTCAAGCTTCCCCTGGTCTCATCCCGTTCCGGCGGGATCTAGGAGTCATAAGCGCCACCGCATAACATAATGGAGCATATCGTAAGTGCCGCCCCAAGGAAGACCGCCTTCCGGGAGACCATGCCCTATGATATCATGGAGTCCATGCCATTGGGACGGCTGGATCGGGGCGGGAAAGGTGGTTTTTCGAGGCCGGCTACGCTGCCGGGCAGAGCCCGGCTGCGCCGGGGTCTTTAGTCGGCGGGAAGGCTATCAATGGCGCAAAGGAGGAGAGTGCCCAGGATGTTCACCCCGAGATGGATCTGGCTCAGGAAGACCGCGGCTAGGACTGCCCCGACGACGAGCGCCGCCCTGCGGTCCTTCAGAAGAGACGGCATCGGCATGAGGCGGGTAGTATAGCAAGAGTCCGGCCGCGGTCCTTGACGCTCGCCTCAACGGGGACTACACTATCGATGAGGGATGGTCATGAGAGCTCTCTTCTCCGCGGGCTGGCTCGCCGTCCTGCTGGCCGGAACAGCGGCTGCGGACGACGCGGTCCGGGTCTTGTCGAATCCCAACCTGCGGGAGGCTCCCCGCGTCTGGAGCCCAGCGCCTCCCAAGCAGGATTCGGTCCCAGGCAGGATCGCCGCGGGCCTGGCGTCCTGGTGGGTCACCCCTGCCGCGGACAGGGCAGGCCGCAGCATGTCGTCCGCGGCGCGGCTCCTAGCCGACCCGCAGAGCCAGGCCCGGCCGGACATCTGGCTGCCGGACCGGCCGACCAATCCCGCGGCGGCCAGAACCATCGATTTCATCGGCGCGACCATCGTGGATCCGCTGGCGAAGCACGCGTTCGACACGGCTATGAGGGTCGGCCGCTCGCTCGGGACCATGGAGGGCTACGCGACCGAGGTCCTGATGCCCGATCTCACGTGGGATTGGGCGGACTCCCTCATGTCCGCGGGAAGCGACGCCCGGCCCGGACGCAGCCTGGAGATGGACAGCCGGGTCCGCGAGAGGTTCCCGAAGCCCCCGCAGGAGAAAAGGAAGGACTCGCTCGGGCTCATCAAGGCCCCGAAAGGGGCGCTGCCCAGCGCGCCTTCCAGCCCCAAGCGGCTGCAGACCGGCGGGTCCATGGGGGTGACGCCGGGGACCTTCCAGCCCATGGGCAGGGAATCCGGGAACTGAGCCAGGCACTCTGCTATCATTGACACGGATGACCGCGAACCCACGCTATGTCCTGGCCGTCCTCTTCCTGGTCAATCTGCTCAACTACATCGACCGCCAGGTCCTCTACGCGGTCTTCCCCCTGCTCAAGCCCGACCTCATGCTCTCCGACACCCAGCTCGGAGCCCTGGCCTCCTCCTTCATGATCGTCTACATGTGCGCCGCGCCCTTCGCGGGCTGGTACGGCGACCGCTCGAGGCGCAACCGGTGGCTTGCCGGAGGCGTGGGCATCTGGAGCCTGGCCACCGTGTTCTCGGGCCTGTCCAGGACCTACGGCCAGCTCCTCGCCAGCCGGTCCCTGGTGGGCATCGGTGAAGCCTGCTACGGCAGCATCGCCCCCTCCTTCATCGCCGAGCGCTTCAAGCTCGACACGCGCGCCCGCGTGCTGGGATTCTTCTCCATGGCCATCCCGGTCGGCAGCGCCCTGGGCTACGTGCTCGGCGGCCAGCTCGGCGAGCGCTACGGGTGGCGGACCGCGTTCTACATGGTCGGCGTGCCCGGCCTGCTGGCGGCCATGCTCGCGGGCTTCCTCAAGGATCCCAGGTCCGACCCTGCGGCCTCGGGCTCCACCCCTCCCGGCCTGCCGGCCTACCTCACCCTCCTCAAGAACCGGGTCTTCATGGCGGACACGCTCGCGGGAGCGGCCATGACCTTCGCGGTCGGAGGCCTGGCGGCCTGGATGCCCTCCTACTTCGTGCGCTCCTGGGGCGTGTCCGTGGGGCAGGCAGGCCTGTGGTTCGGGGGAGTGACGGTCGCGGCCGGCACGCTCGGCAGCCTCTCGGGCGGCTGGCTCGGCGACTGGGTGCTCAAGCGCACGAAGAAATCCTACTTCCTCGTGACAGGGCTGGGCTTCCTCGCCAGCATCCCGTTCTGCGCCGCCACCCTCTGGGCGCCGGACTGCCGCACCGCGCTGGTCTTTCTGTTCTGCGCGGAGTTCCTCATCTTCCTCAACAACGGGCCCATCAACGCGCTCCTGGTGGACTGCACGCCCGTGGCCATCCGCTCCATGGCCTTCGCGGTCAACATCTTCTTCATCCACGCCTTGGGCGACGCCCTCTCGCCCACCCTCATCGGCTGGGTCTCCGACCGGACCGACCTCAGGACTGGTCTTGCCATGGCGCTCTGCGCCCTGTTCGTGGCCGCGGTGTTCTGCCTCGCTGGGACCCGGTTCATGGACGACGTGCCGGACGAGCGGCCCGCGGACGCCTGACCGGCCCCCGGCGAGTCTTCAGAACCCGGTCGCGAGCGCGCCCCAGAGGAAGAGCACGTTGAGGCAGAAGAACAGGACCTGGAGCGTGACGACCCACTTCACCCAGGTCCACCACTCGAGCTTCGCGAGCGCGAGGCATCCGATGAGCGTGTTGTTGGTGGGCACGAGCTGGTCCGTGAACCCGTTGCCGAACTGGAAGATGAGCACCGTGGTCTGCCGGGAGATGCCCAGGAGGTCGCCCAGAGGAGCCATGATGGGCACGGTCAGCGCGGCCTGGCCGGAGCCGGAGTTGACGAAGAGGTTGATGACGTGCTGGACACAGAGCATCACCACCACGCAGGTGTATCTCGAGAACTGCGCGAGCGGGGCGGACAGGTGGTGCAGGATGGTGTCGATGATCCTGCCCTCCGTGGCCAGGACCACCATGCCCTGGGAGAATCCGACCACGATGGCCGCGCCCACGAGCGAAGCCGCGCCCTCCTGGAAGGACTCGGCCATGTCATTGACCTTCATGCGGCAGACCAGGCCCGTCAGCAGGCCCATGGCCAGGAACACGCCCGTGATCTCGGCCATATACCACTTGAGCTTGACCACGCCGAACACGATGACCGCCAGACTCCCCAGGAGCATGGCGAGGCCCGCGAGGTGGCCGAGCGTCATGACCTTCTCGTGACGGCTGGTCTCGACCATATGCTTCCTTAATTCAGCGTCGGCCGCGGCTACCGGGCTCAGGGACGGGTCGCGCTTGACCCTGGCCGCGTGCCGCATCACGAACCAGATCGCCAGGGCCGTGAACGCCACCCAGCACAGCGACCGGTAGCCCAAGCCCGAGAAGAGCGGCACCCCGGCGATGCCCTGGGCCACCCCGACCGTGAAGGGGTTGAGCATGGCCGCGGAAAAGCCCACGGCCGAGGCCACGTAGGGGATGGCGCAGCCCGTCAGGGAGTCGTAGCCGCAGGCGAGCGCGATGGGCACGAAGATGCTGATGAAGGGGATGGTCTCCTCGCTCATGCCGAAGACCGCGCCGCAGAGGGAGAAGAAGGTCATGAAGATCGGGATGATCCAGATCTCCCTGCCCCGGAAGGCCTTGAGGGTCTTGAAGATGCCTGCGTCGATGGTGCCGCTCCTCTGGATGACGCCGAAGACCCCGCCCACGATGAGGAGGAAGGCGATGATGGTGGCCCCGTTCTCCAAGCCCTTGAGCGGGGCGGTCATCAGGGACATCAAGCCCGCCCTGTGCGGCTCGACCGGATGGTAGGTGCCTGCGACCACGATCCTGCGGCCGTCGCGCTCCGTCTTGTCGAACTCGCCGGCGGGCACGACATGGGTGGCGAGACCCGCCAGGATCAGAAGGCCGGAGATGACCACCAGCACGTGCGGCATGGGCAGCCGGTCGAAGAAGGCCTTGATCCGGGCGGACATCTTGGCCCCAATGATACCACACTGGGCCCGATGCCATCCCTGGGTCCCAGGTCCCATCCGAGCCTGGGACCAATGACCCTTCCGCATAGGTCCAAAGGCTGATACGCTCCCAGCACGCCCCGGCCATGAGAACGCACCGCTCCCTCTCCATCGCTGTCCTCTCCCTGTCGTGCGCTGTCCCCTGGCCCGCCCGGAGCGCTCCCGCGGGCCTCAACAACGCCAAGGCCTCCCTCTCCGGCACCGCGCCCCTGGAAGCCGCGGATGCGGCCCTGCGGGAGCTCTTCGACGGAGGCTTCAACGCCGGCAAGGCCCTCGAAAGCTCCGCGATGGCCCAGGAAGCATCGGCCCAGTCAGCCTCCTACGCGCGCCTCCGCGAGCTGCGCGAGGTCCTGGGCATCGGAGGAGGCCGCGGCATCCTGCCCTTCACCTTCCGGCCCTCGGGAGGAGGCGAAGTCACGGCGCGAAACGCGGGCCTGGAGGGCTTCATCTACGCCGAGGAGCGGCTCTCCGCGAGCAAGGGCTCCGCGAGCCTGAGCCACCACGTCCAGGACTATGCCCGATACCTCGAGGCCCTCCTCTCTTCGGTCTCATGGGCTGGCAGCGCCCGCCAGGGCATCCGCGAGATCATGTCTTCAGGCGCGCCGGACTTGGAGAAATACGACCGCCTCATGGCCTACACGCGCTCCTACACCGAGGCCCTGAGAAGCCAGGTCGCGTCCCTGGACAAGGCCCGCTGGATGAGGGAAGCCCGCGTCTACGAGATCTTCCCCCGCGCCTTCAACCTCGCGGGCAAGCGGGCGGCCTCAGGCTCGCCCCCCGGCCCTGGAGGGCCCTTCTTCGCGGATTTCGGCTCGCAGGACCTGCGCCAGATCAAGGCCCAGGGCTTTGACACGGTCTGGGTCATGGGCATCTTCCCCATCGGCGAGAGGAACCGCTCCGGGACCGGAGGCGGCTCTCCTTATTCCATCAAGGACCACGAGGCCATCCACCCGGACCTCGGCACCGCGGACGATTTCCGCGGGTTCGTGCGCCGAGCGCACGGGGAGGGCTTGAAAGTCGTCATCGACTTCGTCCCGAACCACACCTCCATGGACTCGAAGCTGCTCATGGAGCGGCCGGACTACTTCATCAACCGGCGGGGCGGGAGCCAGCCCAGAGGCACCTTCGACCACACGGACCCCGCCACGGGCGAGAAGTACTGGATCGCCCACGGCGGCTACGAGTCCTTCGGCAGCATCGACTTCTGGATCGACACGGCCCAGGTCAACTACGCAAGCCCCGGCCTGCGCGCGGAGATGACCCGCATCGTGCTGGGCTGGGTCCAGCGCTTCGGAGTCGACGGGTTCCGGGTCGACATGGCCTACCTGGACCTCAACGCCAACTTCTCCAGGGCTTGGAAGCTCTCCACTCCCAACCGCGAGTTCCTCGAACAGCTCATCACCAGCGTCAAGTCCGCCTACCCAGGCACGGGCTTCATGGCCGAGGCCTACGACGGGTGGGACTCGCTCTCCTGGTGCGGATTCGACCTCATCTACAGCAAGAATAACATGGGCCGCGCCGGCGGCCACGAGGGCTGGTATGACGCGGTGCAGAGCCGCGACCCGGGCTGGATCCGCGCGGCCTTGAAGCGCGCCGAGTTCCTCCAGTGGCAGACCGGCGGCTCCTCGGGCCTCGACTTCATCGGCAACCACGACGAGGCCTCCCCTCGCCGCTCCTTCGGACACTGGGAGCGGGGAGCCGCGGCCCTGACCCTC
>JBAZSR010000162.1:0-8023 GCA_041662295.1 Elusimicrobiota bacterium
GTCATGGATTTCTCGGCAAGGGTCTTGGTCATGTATTCATTCTACCAACTATATACGGGATGACCTATTGATTTGAGTCAATAGGAGGTTTGAGCCTCATTTGACCCTTTATTGCTACAATACGGCCACGATGGTTCTTCCGCCAGGCGAAGCCGAGCTCATCGCCGCCAGCAAGAAGGGCGACACCCGCGCCTTCGACCAGCTCATCCGCCGTTATGAGGAAAAGATATACCGCCTCTCCCACAGCGTGTGCGCGGGCATGCCCTCCGAGGCCGAGGATGTCTACCAGGAGACCTTCATCAAGGCCTTTGAGAAGCTCAAGACCTTCCGTGGAAACTCGAACCTCGGGACCTGGCTCTACCGCATCGCCTCGAACCTCTGCTGGCAGCGCTTCCGCGGCAGGAAGCGCATGCCCATGGTGCCCATCCTGGACCTGCCGCCGGACGACGACGAGTCCGGCGCGGCCGTCATCCAGATCAAGGACTGGACCCCCACCCCGGAGGAGGCCGCCCGCAAGAAGGAGCTCCGCGAGACCGTGGCCCGGGCCATGACGCAGCTCCCGGTGGACTACAGGCTGGTGCTGACCCTGCGGGACGTCCAGGAGCTCTCCAATTCGGAGACCGCGAAGATCCTCAAACTCAGCGTCGCGGCGGTCAAGTCCCGCCTGCACCGGGGCAGGATGTTCCTGCGCGACAAGCTCGACTCCTATTTCTCCGAGGAGCTGCGACGATGAAAGGGCAATGCTGCGAGAAGCTCAAGCGCCATCTCCTGTCGGGCGTAGACCTCGATCGGCCCTTCTCCTGCCCCAAGTGGAAGAAGCCCCCGAGGGAGTTCTGCGCCTGCTGCAAGGCTCTGATCGCCACCTTCGGCAAGACCATCAAGACCGTGCGCCTTCAGGGCAGGGCCGAGACCCCCTCGTCGGCACGCCTGGCCCTGCGCAGGAAGCTCGCTGCCTGCGCCAAACGGCGCTCCAACCTCAAGAAGCCCCGGATTTAGACCACGATGGCGCTGTCCGCAAGGGCCTGGGACCTCGCTGCCGCGGCCTCCGGCCTTTGGGACCTCCTGCGCCAACGCAGGGTTCAGACAACGCTCGCCTCGGCCGCCGGCCTCATCGGCCTGACCGTGCTGGCGACGGGCTGGCTCACCCAGACCGACCTCCTCGCGCGGGACTTCGCGCCGGAGCAGCCCCTCCCATTCTCCCACCGCGACCACGCGGGAGCGCAGTCCATCCCCTGCCTCCTCTGCCACGGCGGCGCGGCCAAGTCCCGCCGCGCCGGCATCCCGGACGCCGAGCTCTGCATGGCCTGCCACAAGGTGACCAGGACCGATGCCCCCTCCATCGTCAACCTCAAGAAGGCCTGGGACACGGGCGAGCCCGTGCGCTGGCGGCGCGTGCACTCCCTGCCGAGCCACGTCTTCTTCGACCACAGGCCGCACGTCCATGCCGGCATCGCTTGCCAGACCTGCCACGGCAAGGTCGAGTCCATGGCCAAGGTGCGGCAGGTCATGAACCTGCGCATGAGCGCTTGCCTCGCCTGCCACCGTGATTCTAAGGCACCGGAGAACTGCAATGCCTGCCACCGCTGAGGCCTTGAGCCGCAGGGGCCTCATCAAGGCCCTGGCCGCGGGCCTGGCCGTCTTGACCTCCGGCCTCATGCCCTCCCTGCCCAGGCTCGCACGGTCCAAGGCAAGGGTGCGGCCGCCCGAGGGCTCGGTCAAGAGGGGCGTCACGCCATGAGCGAGCTCAAGGACAACCACCTCTCCCGCCGCAGGTTCCTCGGGCTCATGGGCGCCACCGCTGCCCTGGCCTCAGGCTGCTCCAAGCCCGACCGCGGCGCGGTCGTCTCCGACTCCAAGAGGCCCGCTGGCTCAGTCCCGGGAATCTCGGATTTCTATGCCACCACCTTCCAGCAGTGCCTCGACACCCACGGCGTGCTGGTGCGCACGCGCGAGGGAAGGCCCATCCACATCGAGGGCAACGACCTCCACCCCCTCTCCCGGGGCAAGGCGCCGCTCTCCGCCATGGCCGACATCCTGCGGCTCTACGACCCGGACCGCCTGGCCAAGCCCTACATGGACGGCAAGCCAGCGGGCTGGGAGGGCTGTCTGGAGGGACTGTTCAACGCTGTCACTGCAGAGAAGCCCAAGGGCAAGGGAGTCCTGCTCCTGACAGGGGCCCTGGTTTCGCCCACTGCCAGAGCTCTCGTCTCGGACCTCGCCGCCGCCGTGCCGGGGCTCAAGCACGCCGCCTGGGAACCCTCCCTCTCGGAAACCGAGACCTCGGCGCTCAAAGCCTGCTATGGCTCTGGCCGCAGGCCCAGGCTCTTGCTCGAAGAGGCCAAGGTGCTCGTGACTCTGGAAGCGGACCTCCTCTCCCCTGACAAGCCTGAGCAGGTCGCGGGCTTTGCCTCCCGCAGGACCGGCAGGGACATGAGCCGGGTCTACTCCGTCGAGGCCGGCGTGAGCCTCACAGGAGCCAAGGCTGACCATCGCTTCCCCTGGAAGCCCTCCTCTGCGGCGAGTCTGGCCTTTGCCCTTTGCCGCGCCCTCTCCGCCAAGGGAGTCCCCCTGCCTCCTGGCGTCTCAGCCTCCTGGCTCAAGCCCTTCGACCTCGATGACCTGGCAAGAACGCGATCAGCGGACCCGCGCCTCCTGCAAAAGCTCGTGGAGGACCTGCGCTCCTCCAGGGGTTCGGCCTTGGTCGTCGCGGGCCCGAGCCTCCATTCAGAAGCCCACGCCGCCGCCTTCCTGCTCAACGCCATGCTCGGAGCCGAGGGCAGGACCCTCGACGCATCCCTCTCCCCTGAGCCCGAGCCCCTGGAATCGAACGCCTACTTGTCCAAGATCCTGGCGAGCGCGGCATCAGGGGCGTTTGAAGCCGCGGTGTTCTGGGGCGCTGACCCGGCCTATGCTTTCCCGGACCAAGACCTCTGGCACGCCGCAGTCTCAGGCATCCGCGCCAAGGCCTTCATCGGCACGCACGCTGACGAGACAGCTCAACCCTGCCGGCTCATCCTCCCGGCGAACCACTGGCTCGAGTCCTGGAACGACTTCGAGCCGCTCAAAGGCGTGCTGAGCCTCCAACAGCCTGCCATCGGCCCCATCTTCGACACTCTGCAGGGCGAGGACATCCTGCAAGGCGTGCTCAGCCGCCTCAAGCCCGGACAGCCGGCCTCGTACAAGGAGCGGCTCATGGCCCGCTGGCAGAGAGAGGTCTATCCCGGCTCTGCCCTGACATCCTTCGCCCGCTTCTGGAACGCAAGCCTGCACGACGGGGTGCTCTCAAGGCCCGCCTCAGCCAATCCTCCCCGCAGGCTCGACCCCAAGGCAGTGGCCGCTGCCGCGAAGCAGGCCGATTCCGCTATCCGCGAGGGCTTTGAGGTCATCCTCTCCCCCTCGCCCACGGTCGCCGACGGCCGCTACGCCAACAACGGCTGGCTCCAGGAGCTTCCCCACCCCATGACCAAGCTCTCCTGGGGCAATGCCGCTGCCGTGAGCCCCGGGGATGCCAGGGAGCTTGGGCTCCGTGACGGCTCGCTCGTCGCGCTCTCGGTCCGCGATCGCAAGGTCGTGCTTCCGGCTGTCATCGTGCCTGGCCAGGCACAAGGCACGGTCTCTTCCTGCCTTGGCTACGGCCGCAAGACAGGGACCGTTGCCCGCGGCGTGGGCGTGAACCTCTACCCTCTGCTCTTCGACGGCCCCGTATTCATGGACCGCGCAGGGGTCCAGGCGACAGGCGGCTCTGCAGTCCTCCCCTTCATCCAGAGGCACCACAAGCTCGAGGGCCGCAACGCTGTCAGGACCCTGACCCTTCAGCAGGCCTCAGGCGGCCCCTTGAGCACCTTGCCCCATCTTTCCCGCCTCATGCCTGACCAGCGCTTCCCAGGCCATAAGTGGGCCATGGCCGTGGACCTTGGCCGGTGCGTGGGCTGTCAGTCCTGCACCCTCGCCTGCCAGTCCGAGAACAACGTGCCGGTCGTGGGTCCTGAGCGCGTGCTCAAGGGCAGGGAGATGCACTGGATGCGGGTGGACCGCTACTACGAGGCTGGCCGAGTGCTCTTTGAGCCCATGCTCTGCCAGCACTGCGACGACGCGCCCTGCGAGACCGTCTGCCCCGTGTCCGCCACGAACCACAGCCCCGAAGGCTTGAACCAGATGGCCTACAACCGCTGTGTGGGCACCCGCTACTGCTCCAACAACTGCCCCTACAAGGTCCGGCGCTTCAACTTCTTCGAGTACGCAGGCCACACCAAAGAGCCCCTGGACCTGGCCTTCAACCCCGAGGTCACGGTGAGACCCCGAGGCGTCATGGAGAAGTGCACCTTCTGCGTCCAGCGCATCGACGAGGCCAAGGCCCAGGCCCGGTCCCAGGGCCGAAAGCTCAAGGACGGGGACATCGTGCCTGCCTGCGCAGCCGCCTGCCCGGCCGGCGCCATCGTGTTCGGCGACGTCAATGACCCCAAGAGCCGCATCTCACAAGCTTTCCGCGACCCAAGGGGCTTCCGCGTTCTCGAGGAACTGGGCATCAAGCCCTCGACCTATCTGGCCGAGGTGACCAACCCGGCGGAGGGCCATGGCGCCTGAGCCCCTGCTGGCCCAAGGCCTGACCCCAGGCTCACTCGACGACCAGGTCCTGGCCGTCCCCGAGCGCCGGCCGCCGGTCTCGTGGATCGCGGCCTTCGCCTTCACAGCCTCTTTGGCCGGCATCGGCCTGCTCTGCATGGCCTACACCCTCTACACCGGCATCGGCGCATGGGGCAACAACCGCCCGGTGGTCTGGGCCTTCGACATCATCAACTTCGTGTTCTGGATCGGCATCGGCCACGCGGGCACGCTCATCTCAGCCATCCTGCTCATGTTCCGCCAGCGCTGGCGCAACTCCATCTCGCGCTTCGCCGAGGCCATGACCATCTTCGCGGTCATGGTCGCGGGCATGTTCCCCCTTCTGCACTTGGGCCGGCCCTGGATCAACTTCTGGCTCTTCCCCTATCCCAACCAGAGGGGCCTGTGGCCCAACTTCCGCTCGCCCCTCATGTGGGACGTGTTCGCTGTCTCGACCTACTTCTCCGTGTCCCTGCTGTTCTGGTACCTCGGCCTCATCCCTGACCTCGCCTCCCTGCGCGACCGCGCCAACGGCTGGCGCAAGGCAGTCTACACCGTCTTGAGCCTCGGCTGGCGCGGAGCAGCCTCCCACTGGCAGCACTACGAGAAGGCCTACACCGTGCTGGCCGGCCTGGCCACCGGGCTCGTGCTCTCCGTGCACAGCGTGGTGTCCTTCGACTTTGCGGTCTCGCTCGTGCCCGGCTGGCACATGACCATCTTCCCGCCCTACTTCGTGGTGGGCGCCATCTTCTCGGGCTTTGCCATGGTCGTGCTCGGCCTGCTCGTGGTGCGCTCGACTTTGGGCATGTCCAATATCATCACGGACAGACACCTCGACCTGGCCAACAAGGTCGTTCTCGGCACCTCCTGCCTCATGGCCTACTCCTACCTGCTGGAAGGCTTCACTGCCTGGTACAGCATGAACCCCTACATCCACCACGCCTTCAAGAACTACGTCCACGGCGTCTACGGCTGGGCAGGGTGGCTCGCCATCGTCTGCAACGTGTTCATCCCCCAGGTCTACTGGTCCGCCAAGGCCCGGGCCAGCGTACCTGTCATGGTCGGCGTGTCCCTGGCCGTGCTCCTTGGCATGTGGATGGAGCGCTTCGTCATCATCGTCATCTCCCTGCACCAGGATTTTCTGCCCTCGTCCTGGGGGATCTACAAGCCCACGCTCGTGGACTTCGGCATCCTGCTGGGGTCGTTCGGCATCTTCTTCAGCCTCGTTCTCCTATTCTCCAGGCTCCTGCCCGTTGTCACGACCACCGAGCTCAAGAGCGACCTGGCCAAAGCAAGCGCGGCGACCCATGGCTGAGGTCTTTGCCGTGGCGGGCGTCTTCGAGACCCAGCAGGCCCTGCTGTCTGCCGTGTCCAAGCTCAGATCGCGCTGGCAAGGAAAGCTTGAGGCCTATACCCCCTACCCCGTCCACGGGCTCGAAGAGGCCTTGGGCTTGAAGCGCACTCCTGTCGCGGGCATGGTCCTTGTCATGGGCGTGCTCGGCACCATCACCGCCTACCTCTTCCAGTGGTGGATGAACGCCTACGACTACCCCATCGTGGTCGGCGGCAAGCCCTTGAACTCCTGGCAGGCTTTCGTGCCCATCATGTTCGAGGTGACCGTGCTCTTCGCCTCCTTCACAGCGTGGCTTGGAGCCCTCATCCTCCTCTGCCGCCTGCCAAGCCTCTGGCACCCCATGCTCGAGAGCGCATCCATGCCCAAGATCACGCGCGACCGCTTCGCTTTGGCCATCGAGAGCAGGGGAGAAGCCCTCGACCAAGGAGCGGCCCAGGCCAGCCTCAAGGACGCAGGCGCACAAGAAATCGAGGTCATCCCTTTCCCGCCCGAGCCCAAGCCCGTGTCCCTGACCTTCCTGCTCGGCCTCTCAGGCGCAGGAGCCCTCTCAGCCGTGTTCGCAGGCCTTGGCATGTACTGGACCATCAAGCTCTTCCCAGTCCTTCCCCCCATGGACCGCATGCTTGAACAACCCAGGCTCGACGCCCAACGCTCCTACCCCCTCTTCAAGGACACAGGAGGCTTCGCCCCCCACCCCCAAGGCACCGTTGCCCGGGGAAGCCTGCCCTATGACTTCAAGACCCCTGAACAAGCCCAGGTCCTGTCCAACCCCCTGCCAAGGACCAAGGCCGTGCTCGCAAAGGGCAAGAACAAGTACGACACCATCTGCCGCGTGTGCCACGGCCCGCTGGCCGACGGCAAGCCAAGCCTCACCAAGGCCTACGGAGCCACGCCAGCCAATCTCCTGGGCAAGAAATTCCTGAGCTATACCGACGGGAGCATCTACCACACCCTGATGCGGGGCAAGAACTCCATGCCAAGCTTCGAGAGGTACATGACCCAGGATGAGCGCTGGGCCGTCATCCACTACGTCCGCGCCCTCCAGCGCGCAGGCAATGCCAAGGACACCGACCTCCCATGACCACCCCCCTCTTCTTCATGGCTGGCCTTGGAGCCCTGGCATGCGTTGATGCCTTCCTCACCCAACCCACCCGGTTCTGGGCCAACTGGCTCGTGTGGAGCCTCATGCTCATGAGCATCGGCTTAGGAAGCCTCTTCCTCGTGAGCCTCGAGCACCTCACAGGCGCCAAGTGGAGCATCCCCCTGCGCCGCACCGCCGAGCGCGTCTCCTCCCTCATCATCCCGGCCAGCATGGCCCTGCTCACAACCCTCCTCGGCCTGACCACCCTCTTCCCCTGGGCCAGGCCAGGCTGGCCCCATGACCCCCTCCAGGCCGGCAAGAAAGCCTGGCTCAACATCCCCTTCTTCGCTGGCCGCGCCCTTTCCTGCGCAGTCCTCTGGCTCGCCTCGTGGAAGGTCCTTGCCGGAGGCTCCCTCAAGCTCGACCAGACCCGAGACCCCAAGGACCTCCAGAGACTCAAGGTATTCTCGCCCCTCTTCATCGCCATCTTCAGCCTCACCGTGTCCGTGGCTGCATTCGACTGGATCTCAAGCCTCTCCCCCGAGTGGTACAGCGACGTGCTCGGAGTCTATCTCTTCGCAGGCGTCTTCCTTTCCGGCCTCGCGTCCGTGAGCCTCGCGACTGTCCACCTCCAGCGCCAGGGCAGGCTCAAGGAGGTCCGCTTCGACCACCTCTACAACCTCGGAGCCTTTCTCTTCGCCTTCGTCGTGTTCTGGTCCTACATCGCATTCGCCCAGTACCTGCTCATCTGGTACGCCCACCTGCCCGAGGAAGTCTACTGGTACAAGGACCGCGTCCAAGGCCCATGGGGCTATGCCACCCTCGTGCTTGCCCTCATCCACTTCGTCATCCCCTTCTTCGCCCTCGTGACCAGGAGCTCCAAAGGCGACCCCAAGACCCTCGCCATCACTTCGACACTCATCCTCTTCGCCCACTACTGCGACCTCTGCTGGCTCATCTTCCCCCGCCTCGGCCTTAAGCCCGAG
>JBAZSR010000162.1:8033-8646 GCA_041662295.1 Elusimicrobiota bacterium
GTTCGGCACCACCCTCTTCTTCCTGTCCCTCGGGATTATCTTCTTCGAACGCTCAGCCTCCAAAGGCGACGACCTCCCCACCGGCGACCCAGACCTAAAGGAAGGCATCGCGTTCCGCCTCTAATGCCATGAAGCTCGACGACTACACAGCCAAGCTCTCCGAATACGCCACCCCCCAGGAGCTCAAGACCCTTGGCCAAGCCTTTCTCACCATCCTGGCAGCCATCGCCCTGACAACCGTCTTTCTCATGATCGTCGTCCCAGGCCTCAGGAGCAAAGCCAAGCCAGTCGTCGACGTCCCCACCATGGGCGCAACCGGCTGGCTCGACCCCACCGAATACCCACCCACCCCAGGCTACGACGTCCCCCCCATAGACCCCAAGACCGTTCTCACCCCCACCCCAGAGCTCCAAGCCCAAGGCCAAGCCCTCTTCCAGACAAGATGCACCTCCTGCCACGGCGCAACAGGCCAAGGCGATGGCCCAGCAGGAAGGACCCTCAACCCCATACCCAGAGACCTCACCCGATCCCAAGGCTGGAAGAACGGCCCCACCCTCTCAGGCATCTTCAAGACCCTCTCCGAGGGCCTGCCCAACACCCAGATGGCCCCCTT
>JBAZSR010000163.1:0-2042 GCA_041662295.1 Elusimicrobiota bacterium
CCCTGGGGCAGTCTGAGGGCTGGCGTGACAGCCAAGACCAGGCTCAATAGAAAGGATTACGGGATCGTCTTCAACAAGGTGCTGGACAACGGCGGCACCCTGCTAGGCGACGAGGTGGAGATCACGCTGGACATCGAGGGCGTGGCCCGCTGACGCCGGCCTGGGGCCCCGCCCCCTGGGGCTTCGCCCCAGGTCCCGGCCGTGGTCCCGGAGCCACTTGCGGTGCCTCTTGTAGTCCGGGCACCAGACCGCGACCTGGGCCCAGAACCGCTTGGAGTGGTTCATCTCCACAAGGTGGCAGAGCTCGTGGACCACGACGTAGTCGAGAACCTCCGGAGGCGCCCAGAGCAGCCTCCAGTTGAAGTTGAGGTTACCCTTCCTGGAGCAGCTCGCCCAGCGCGTGGACTGGTTCTTGATGCGGACCCGCTCGTAGCGCAGCCCCATCTTCCCGCACCAGAAATCGAGCCTCTCCGCCAGGGTCCCGCGGAGCTCCTCCTCGGCCCGGCGCCGCCGGTCGCCGCCAGCCAGCCGTCTGGGCTTGAGCGGGGATAGAGGCGGGCGCACGACGGGAGCCCGCGGGGCGAACATGCCCGGGAACTCCCTGCGGAGGTCCTCCAGGAAGCCCCGGACCTCCGAGATCAGGCTCGCGATCATTCCCCCGGCCCCCCGGAGGGACGTCCTACGCCCGCTGGTTCTCTTCGACGAACTTCTTGATGTCCTCGACGTGCTCGAGGACGAGCTTGGCCTTGCTTACGCCGAACTGGAACGGATACTTGTCGTCCTCGTTGCGCTTGAGGATGATCATCTTATTGCCCTTGAACTCGCCGAACTCCACGATCGCCATGTTGGTCTCCTTTAAATCAGCGGATGCGCCGAGCGCATATCTTACTTATTCGGGCCGCCCGTGTCACAAGGATTCCGTTGGAGCCCGGCCTCCCGCTCGAGGACCGAGGCCGCGGCCTTGAGCCGGGACCTGGCGCGGCCGCGGGTCCTCCGGTCAAGCCGGTCGAAGGAGGCCATGGCCATGCGCACGTCGAGACCGCCGACCTTGCGGCCCCGGTCCACGCTGAGACGGTCGAGCTCCTCTGAAGCCAGCATGAGCTCGAGCACGGCTCCATTGACCTCGGCCCGCAGCAGGTCCGCGGCCCAGCCCGTGACGCGGCCGACCTCCCGGGAGATGTCCGCGCCGAATCGTTCGCGGACGAAGGCGACGAGCTCGTCAGGCACCCTGGTCAAGACGAACTCCCGGGCCGCGGCGACCGGCGTGTCGGGCGACGGCAGGAGGCCCTCGAGGCCGTCCCCGTAGCGGCGGCGAGCCTCGTCCGCCACCATCGGTGGCAGGCCGGAAAGAATCCTCGAAGCCACCTCCGCCCGCTCGTAGCGTGCCCGGACAAGGAGGTCGTCGAACGTCCCCGAAAGCCTCTCCGAAAGCTCGCTCCTCAGCTCCGAGCCGGCCATCTCCAGGAGCCTACCAGTGACCATGGCCTCGGTCATTGGCCCGTCAGGCAGACCCAGGGACCGGCCTGCCTGGCGCAGAGAGAAGGCCGCGACCTCGGCCTGGTTCAGCGGGATCGGAAGAGAGGGCCTGCTCCCCAGGACGCTGGCCGCGGCCACCAGGGCGGGAGCGTCGATGCGCAGGGAGAACTCCCCCCCCAAGACCGGCACGCTCAGGCGTCCGTGCTCGGCCAGGGCGTCGAGCACGGCCCTGCGCCCGGTCCGGACCGCCACCCCGTCCCACACCGACTCGTCGCAGAGCAGGCCCGCTATCTCCCGCAGGGGCTCGCGGACTTCGCCGTAGCGGGAGACGGCCCGGTCATGGGGAGCCGCGCCCCGGTCGACGCGCTCCACGAGGTCCCGGAATCCCAGCAGCAGGTCCTCGGCCCGCCCGGTCCCCCGGCGCCGGATCCTCTCGAGCAGGTCCCGAACAGCGCCGCCCGCCTGACTGCCGATCCCGTGCTCGGAGATTTCGCCGAGGAGGTCCTCGCTGAGGCGTTCATCGAGGCCTTCCAGGGCGCGGGCCAGAGCGTCGATCCGCGGCAGGA
>JBAZSR010000163.1:2052-8633 GCA_041662295.1 Elusimicrobiota bacterium
GTCCGCCACGTCCAGGCCCTTTGCCACGCCGGAGTTGACCCGGTCGAGGAGCTCCTGGAAGCGGGGCCGCAGGGGACTCTCGGCGCTCAGGCGCTCAGCGAGGACCTCGTCGAGGCTGACCCGGACGGAGCGTCCGAGCTGGAACTCGACCCCCGCGACCACGGACTCGTCGTCCACCGACGCCCCGCCAAAGCCTATCCGGTCCCGGCTGTAGCCCACGAACGCGGAGCAGCGCCGCGACAGGCCGCAGGCGAGCTCGACCTCCGTCTTCGTCCTGTAGAGCTCGGCGCAGGAACCTTGCTCCCTTCTCCAGGAACAACTCAGGAAAAGAGGCCGGCCGCGCGCCTCGCCGACGATGGAGAGTCCGGCCTCCGAGGCCGCGGTGTCCCGGGTCCGCTGACGGGCGCCGGTCAGGGAGAAGGACAGCTCCCTCGACAGCCCGCCCCACACAGCCAGCGTCGCGCGCTCCGCGGTCTCAAGGACCGGCCCGGCTTCCAGGCCTTCCAAAGAGAGGGCCTCTTCCAGGAGACGTCCTCCGGCCAGGCCGATGTTTTGTGTGGCGCCTGCGAAGAGGCCCAGGGACAGGCCGCGGCCCGGCAGGCGCAGGCGCAGGCCAAGGGTCTCGTCGAAAGCCGTGTTGGGCGCGATGAAGGCGAGCTTGGTCAGATTGCCCGCGGTCCACGAGACGTCGAAGGGTCCGACGAGGCTGTAGGCACGGCCGGCCTGGCTGAGCACGCTGGCCGTCACGATGCCGTGCGACTCGAGAGGCGCCGAGACCTCCGCGAACCGCCGCAGGCCGGCCAGGCGCTCCTGGTCCACGCCGAGGCTCTCCGCGAGATCCAAGAGGCGCTCGGCCCGGGGATCCTCTTCCTGGCGGAACAACCGGGCATGGAGGTCCACGAAGCCGACCTGGCCCTCGACGCGGGTGTCGAGACTGCTCCCGGGGTCCGATTCCCAGGTCCGGCTCACGTTGACGAAGGGGCTCTCCCCGAGCAGGGCCCCGCCCCCGAGCCTTCCGAGTTCGAGGACGAACCCGCTCTCGCCATCGGCGTCAGCCGCGCCCCTGCCGTCGAACAAGCGCTCCATGCGCTCCTCAAGCATGGCATCCCCGGCCCCTGAAGCCAGGGCCTCGATCGTCTTGCCGGGCCCCGACCCTCCGCCGGGGCCGCCGAATCTCCTGACGGAAGGGCTCGCGGCTGCCTCAAGGAGCCTCATGCCCTCGAGAGTGACGATCCCATCCTCGGTGACATAGGGCGGGCACCACCGCGGCTCCCCAGCCTTCGCCTCCGAGGGCCGGCCTTCCCGGGCGAGCCGGCACACGAGGACGGCCCTCTCGAGCTCGCCGGCCGGGCCGAAGCCCTCGGCTTGGGCCGAGCCAGCGGCCAGCAGGAGGAGGGTGAAGATCACGGCCCCAGTATATCAGGAGGGCGCGGGACCGATTAGGTCCGAGGGCCCATCAGCCACCAGGCTTTAGACCAGGACCATTGGGCCCAGAACGGGCTGGGTCCATTTCCGTCAAGCGCCGAACCCAAGGTCCCGGGTCGATTTCCCAGGTTGTGGTATAACTGATCAAGGCGAAATATGCGTCGGACCTTGACACTGATTCTCTGCGTCTGCGTGCTCAATGCCACGGCCGGATCCGGGATCCTGGCTGCGGCGCAGCCGCGCCTCGCCCCGGCCCCTGCCTCTGCCGGCCCAGCTGACCCCGTGGCCAGCCTGACTGCCGCGCTCTCGGATGCGCTGGACCAGGCCTCGGCGCAGGGCGGCCCGGCCCTCGCGGCCCAGGGCCTCGAGAACGACGCATTGGACCCGGACGGCTCGGACGGCCTCTCCTCCGCGGCCGCGGCGCTCCTGCGCACCGTGTCCCATCCCCGGCTTGTCGCTGACCTGAGGTCCTTCGTGCTGCGCCGCGCCGGCCATCCGGACGCGGCTGCGGCCCTGTCGCTCCTGCGGCGCTGGGAGAAACTCTTGCAGGACCCGGCGAGCCGGGCCGGACTCCTGACAGGGCTCGCGGGCGCAGGCGGCCTTGGATCCTCCATGGCCGGCTCACCCGGCGAGGACCCTTCTGGCCTGGCCTCGGCGTCCGGCTCCCCACTCATGGCCAAGCAGACCACGGCAACGACCTCGCCACTCTCGTCCTCCGCGGCCCTGTTCCCCGGGTCCGAGACAGGCATCCTCTTTCCTTATAAACCGACGCACTCCGGCCTCTCTCCGCCAGGGAGGTCCCCTCCACCCACCCATCCGCTTCCGTTGTCCCCTTCCTCCCCAAAGCAGGCCCCTCCCTCCAGCAGTACTCCAGACGGAACCATCACAGATCCCGGATCAATCCCGCTGAACTCACCCTGGACCATGCTTTGGCCAGGCGCCGCACGCGGAACCCAGCAGCTCTCAAGGAGGTAGTCATGGACAATCCGTTATCGAAGCTTCGCCTCGCCCCGGTCTTCGCCGGGCTCGTCCTCGTGGCGTGCGCCGGGTCAGTCCTGCCAGCCAGGGCCGCCATGGTCAGGGTCGGCCCGGCCGGCGTCTCAGCCATGGCCGGCGCCGGGATCATGGCCCGCGGCGTTTTCGGGGTCAGGCCCGTATCCCTGAACCTGGCGGGGCCCTCCCTGGACTCTCTGCCCGCGGTCCCCTCGCTTGGGTCCGGCGAAGCGGCCCCTGTCCTGCCCCTGCTCGCCCCGCCCGATGTTTCCCTGCCAGCGGCTCAGCTTCCCGCGTCCGCTGAGGCGGTTCCCGCAGCCGCGGCCTCCGCAGCCAACACCGAGGCCGCCGCCAGCCCCCGGGACCAGTCCGAAGACGGAGGGCCGGCCGCGGAGAGCCTCCGTGCGCTGTTTGACGGCGACGCGGCCAAGTCCAAGGAGGAAGCCGTGCTCCAAGACTTTGCATCCAAAGGCATCCCCGCGGTCACGGCCCGATTCGAGCCCGCAGGGAAGGGCACGGTCGTCCCCTACCACTTCGACCATGTCCGGGTGTCCTTCGCGTCCCCTGAGGCCCTCTCCAAGGTCCTCCGCAGGCTCCCTGAGACCAGCGCCGGCCTGCCCGTGTACCTCGACCTCGATCAGCAGAAGGCGGCCTTCAAGCAGACCGCCGAGCGCGAAGAAACCGCCCGGAGCAAGGACGTCGAGCGCCTCGAGAACATGCGCCGGGTGGTCCAACACCTCGACGATATGCTCCGGCGGGAGACGCTGACCCGCGAGCAAGCGGAAGAGATCCAGCGGGAGATCGCACGCTTGAGCGCTTCGATCCGACGGCTCGAAGCGAAGATCGGCCGGAAGACGGCATGACGACCACGATGAAAGGAGGAGTCAAAGAGATGCGCATCAAGATGAAGAGCCGGGGAACCCCGGCTAGAATCGGGCCCCTGTCCCAGCGGACCAAGACGTCGGCAGGCCCCGGAACGACCGACGTCCATCCGGTCACGCTGCGCTGGGCCACCTGGGTGGTCCGGCTCGAGGAAGAGGCCAGGGCCGAGCTCGAGGCGAAGAACCTGGCCGCGGCCCAGTCCACCCCATTCCTGAAGGAGCCTTCGACCGCATGAACCCGACCGCGGCTCCGCCGCTCCCGCAGCAGACCTTCCACACGGAGCGTCTCCTGATCGACATCCTCCGCCACGGCAGGAGCCCGGCGGAACGCGCCACCGCGGCCGCGGTCCTCAAGGTCTTCGTCCATCAGTCCGATGGGACGCGGGCAGCCCTGATCGCCTGCCTCGACGGCCTGCAGGAGCGGGAGGACCTTGTCCGGGCCGCGGCAGCGAAGTCCCTGTCCCTCGCGGGCGGCGACAACGCCTCTCGCTCGGCACTGGAGCGCATCGCCGCCCGGTTCGACGAGTCCCTGGGCCTGAGAGCCCTGTGCCTGAAGGCCATGTACGGCATGGTCGATGTCCAAGGGAGCCTGCTCATCGACATCCTGCGCCGCCCCAGCGAGCCCTTGGTCCTGCGCCAAGCCGCGGCCTGGGCCCTGTTCAAGGCCTCCCACCGGATTGACACCCGCGACGCCCTGCTCGAAGCCTTGAAGGAGACGCTCGAGCCTCCGCTGCGCTTCGAGGCGCTGAGGAGTCTATTCGGCGCCGCCGAGACCATCCAGGGACGCGAGGCCTTCCTGCGCCTGGCCCAGGACACGGCGGAGTTGAGCGAACTGCGCGTCTTGGCGGTCCTGGGACTCATCGCGGCCAACCGCGACCCTGAGATCGCGCGGCTCCTCGAGCGGCTCTCGTCACGCGATCCGGACGCCAGAGTCAGGATTGCCGCGGGCCAAGCCATGTCCGGAGCCGTCGACGAGTCCGTGGCGGAGTCCTTCCACTTGGACCAGGTCGGGCCAGGCCTCTGGCGGGACCCTTTGCTCCATGAATGACGCGATGCCGGACGACCAAAGGAGGAGAACGATGAGGATCGCAACCGTGGCATTGACGGCGCTGTTGGCCGCACCGACGGCCGCTGCCGGGCCGGGCCTAGAACTGCCGAGCATGGAGCAGGTCCGGGAGAGCCTTGAGCAGAAGGCCGTGGAAGACGGCCGGGTCTGGCTGCGGGTGACCCCGCGTCCGGACAACGGGTTCACGCTGGAGGACGCGTTCCTGCGCCTGCGGCTCAAGGCCGACCCTCATGACGACTGGTTCCTGATCAGAGGCGCGGCAGGCGGGGAGGACATCTCCCTGCGGCTGGAGCCGGTCTTTCCTGGCCGCCACGCTCACAGCATCAAGGGCTCCGGGGTCGAGCTCCTCCTGAAGGACCTGCCCAACCCCGAGCAAGGCAACAGGGACTACAGCCTCAAAGGAACGGTGGTTGAGGCCGGGGTCCAGCGCGCCGTCGGCCTGACATTCGCCAAGAGGCTCGACTGGCAGCGCTACGAGATCACAGACGACGCGGGAACCGGGAGCGTGCGGCTGATCCTCGACTCGCGCTCGGGCTGGGAGCTCAGCGGCCGGATCGACATGAAGGTCTTCGGCCGCAAGAGCCTGGCGTGCCTCGCGGCCGCGTCCGTTGCCGTGATCCAGCGTGAGATCACGAAGGAGAAGGCCCTGTTCGAGGGCCAGGCAAAGGCTCTTGAGGAAGTGCTCAAGAGGCCCGTCCCCAACAGGTTCCCTCCTGTCCGGTCCCATGACGCAGCGCGCCCCCAAGCCCCTGTCAAGGTCGAGCAGCGCGCGGCCGCGCCTTTGGCCCCTGCGCCGTCCGCGGTCCCATGCCTTCCTCCGGCCGTCCCGGCCGGGCAGGCCGGCCTCTGTCCGCACGGCTGCCCGCAGACCGTGGTCAACGTCCATGTCCAGAACTCGGGCGGCCCGTGCTGGTGGGGCTATCCGCCGCATCTGCCGCTCAGGCCCGGCAGGATCATCGGTTGGCGGGAGTTCCAGCGCCAGCACCGGTCCCGGCAGCTTCCTCGAAGAAGGCGCTAGGCGCCCGTCCGCGCTCCTAAGGGTACACGACGACCGGGAACGCCTCCTCGAGAAACACCCGGCCGCCGGACTCGACCTTCAGGTTGAGCCGCCACTCCACGCTCGCCTCCCCGTACCAGGCGGAAAGGGCGGCGTCGGGCGCCACGGCTAGGGAGAACTCGACGCACCTCTCGACGCCGACGCTCAGGTCGCCGAGGGGACGGCGGTCACAGACAGCGCCGAGCGAGGTCTCCTCGGCCGCGCTCTCGGAAGAAGGCGCGTCGACCACCTCCACGCAGGACAGGGCAGCCGCGACCGACGCGTCCGGCATGGGCACGGCCGGAACCATTGAAAGAGAACAGTCCAGCCTCCCTCCCCGGACCACGAACCGCGAGGGGAATCGCATCTTGGCGGCCACCCTCCCGGCCCTCCGGTACCGGGCCACGGCCCGGCCCGCGTAGAACAGGGCCAGGCCCAGGAGCACGACGCACAAAGGGAGGCCGACCGTGGGCAGGAGGATGTCCTCCAAGGCTGCCGGGGTCGACCCCAGGGCGCGCAGACCCAGCCGGACCAGCCGGTATCCGAACCAGCCCAGGCCCGCGGCCATGGCCAGGCTGAGCCCGGCGATGACGCAGGTTCCGGCCAGGGAGATCCCCTCCAGGACCCGCGTGTCGACGCCCTGGGGCATCTCCGAGGCGCTCGCTCCCTGGTGCACGCCGTGGAACCCGGCCGCTCCGACCTTGAACTCCGCGGCGGCCTCCTCATCCCCGGCCTCGGCGCACACCACCCAGTCCGCGCTGAAGCTCTTGCCCGCGTAGCTGAAGGGTCCCGGCGGGATGTCGAAGGAGAAGCGTTCCTCCAGGACCGAGTCCGCGGGCGTCCCTTTGAGGACGCGCCCGACCTCGTAGCGGAGCGGCGGCCGGCCGGTCCCTTTCCCGGACTCAGGGCCGAACTCGTCCGGGGTATAGACACGAGAGGGCTTCTCCCAGCCCTTCCTGGAGAGCCTCCACCCGCAAAGGATCGTCAGCCGGCTCTCCGCGGGCGGGGCGCTTGTCTTGACCCGCACGACGCCCTCGACCGTGTCGCCCGGGGAGCGGCCGGCTTTCGGATCCTTGAGCTCGACCTCGACGGGCACTCAGGCCTTGACGACTTGCGTTCCCGCGACCATGTCGTGCAGGGCCTTGCGGCTGGCCCCCAAGGCGAGCAGGCACCCGAGCCC
>JBAZSR010000164.1:0-8596 GCA_041662295.1 Elusimicrobiota bacterium
AGGCATCGACTTCAACCGGTTCACCGGGGACTGCGCCATCCCGGTCTGCATCGGCTCCCTCCACTCCGCCTGCGCCTCCATCGTCCCGATCGCGCGGGTGGACACCCCGACCTGGCGCGCTCCCCGAGGCTGGGAGCCTGTGGCCGGCCCTGTCCCTCCAGAATCCATGAGAGTCAAGTCCTCGGACTGCCGAGCCTGCCTCTTCGATCCGGTATGCGGGGGGCTCGCCACGGTCTACGCCCGCCGCTACGGCCTTGGGGAGCTCCGGCCCGTGGGCTCCCGCAGGACCCGGGCGCGCATCAGCGCCAGGAGGCGCGCCGCCTCCTCGCTGCGGTAGCGCTCCACCGCCTCCTCGAGCAGGTCGTACGCCATCACCAAGCGGCCCCGCTCCATCAGGTCCCGCCCGAGCCGCACGAGCACGGCCTCATGCGAAGGCATGGTCGAAGCGAACCGGGAGAACTCCTCCGGCCCCATGGGCCGGGGCGCCCCCCCCGAGGCGCCCCCCGTGATGCGGGCGTGCCACAAGCCGGGCAGGAGCCAGCCGGCCTCCAGGGAGAGATGCACCTCGTCGATGACATGGGGATGCATCAGCGCGGTCCGGGCCGACCCTCCCCGGAGGAAGGAATCGAAGTCGATGAACGCGGCGCCGGTCCTGGCGGCGGAGCGCTTCCACGCGGCCTGCATCGGGCCGATGCCTCCCGGCAGGGAGCCTGCCGGGCCCAGCCGGGCCTTGAGCGCGCCTGCCAGTCTGCGTCGAAAATCGCACCCGCGGTCGAACCTGCAGGCGGCCAGGGAGCGCTCAACCCCGGCCGCGCCATGGTCGGGCGCAAGGCGCGTCAGATCGCTCTGGATCGGGGAGGTGATGATGACGGCCGCGCCGGTCCGGGCAGCGGCCTCGGCGAGGATGTCCGTCCATGCCTGAGACGCCGCGGCAGGGTCGCAGAGAGCAGGGCCCGGTGGACCTTGCCGGAGCCGTTTGCGGCCAGCGACGCGGAGCAGGGCCTGGGGCCACAGGACACGGCTGCGGGCGAGGAAGGCAGAGCGTTCGACAAGGAATCTCCAGGCCCGGTGGAATCTCGGGGCCTGGACCGGCCAGCAGAGCTCCGAGGCCGAGTCGTAGCGGTCGTTGCTGCCCAGATAGAGGATGACGATGTCCGGCCGGTAGGCCCGGGCCGCCAGGAGGTAGTAATACGCGTCCATGGTGAACGAGCCCGCGCGGCCCATATTGATCACCACGTGCCGGGTCCGGCCCGGCGCGGAACGGAGCTTTTCCTCCAACATGGCCGGCGCAGACGCAGCCGGGCCCCACGGCCAGCCCCACACGCTGGATTCTCCGAAGACCGCGACCCGGACCTCGTTGTCCGGCTTGCCCACCTTCAGGCGCACGGCATCGGGTCCGAGAGAGGGATCGTCGCCGGGGAGGCCGTTGACCAGGGGCAGGGCGTTGAGGTAGAGGCCCTCGCGGAGCCGGTAGGGCATCGGCAGGGGGAGGAAGACCCGATGGAAGACCTCCACCCCGGCCGAGGCCAGGAGGATGCTGGCCAGGGACAACGCGAGCTTCTTCGGCAAGGCGCTCATGTCTGCAGGCAATGATATCATGAGTCGGCCACCCATGGCCTGGGTCCGGATGCCGGCCTGAAGCCTTACCGCGTCATTTTGTAGAATCTACGCGGATCAATGAGATTTCCCTGTTCTGAAGCCCTGTCCCGGGTCGAGGACCCCTGTTGCTGGACCCGCGCCAAGGTCCGGCTCATGATCTCGGCCTGCCGCGAGTTCGCGGCCTTCCACTACCGCCATTCTCCGGAGCTCAAGGCCGTCTACGATTCCCGGGGATTTTCGCCCTCCTCCATCAGGTCCGAGAAAGACCTCGCCGCCATCCCCATGCTCGGAGTGTCGGCCATGAAGAGCTTCCTTCTGACCTCCCTGCCTCATTCCCGCGCAGGCCTCAAGCTCACCTCGTCGGGCACCCGCGGTCAGAAGACGCAGATCTGGTTCGACCGAGCCAGCCTCGACCGCGTGCAGAGGTTCCTCGAGACCCTCTGGAGGCAGGAAGGGCTCGTGTCCACGGAGCCGACCAACTACCTCATGTTCGTCTACGACCCGAAGGAGGCCAAGGACCTCGGCATCGCCTTCTCGGACACGAACCAGCAGCGTTTCGCCCCTGTCAACCGCCGCTTCTACGCCATCCGCAAGGCCGCGTCAGGAGGGTGGGAGTTCCGCAAGGAGGAGACCCTCGCTGCCCTCAGGGACTTCGCTGCCGAGGGCAAGCCCGTGAGGCTCTTCGGCATCCCGAGCTTCATGTTCGAGTTCATGGACTTCATGAAGGAGCCCATACGACTTCCCCCGGGGTCATGGATGATGACGGGCGGCGGGTGGAAAGCGGCTGAAGACAAGAAGGTCACCAAGGAGGAGTTCCGCGCCAAGGTCGAGCGGCTCCTCGGACTGCCTCCGGAGCGCGTCAGAGACGGCTATGGCATGGCAGAGCACAGCTCGCCCTACTGCGAGTGCCGCAGGCACCGCTTCCACGTCCCGGTCTACAACCGGGTCTATGCCCGCGACCCGGTGACGCTCGCGGTCCTGCCTCCCGGCGAGCCGGGCCTCCTGGAGCTGGTCTCCCCCTTCAACGCCATGATGCCGAACCTCGCCATCCTCACCACGGATTTCGGGCTCATCGACCCGAGCCCCTGCCCCTGCGGGGACGATTCCCCCACCTTCACGCTCACCGGCCGCGCGGGCCTGATCAAGCACAAGGGCTGCGCCATCACAGCCGGCGAGATCGTGAGGAGAGCCTCATGAAGAGCCGCTTCGTCTTCGGCAGATGGGAGCAGGGCGGCCCGCTCACGACAGCCGACGCTGAACGCATCTGCGCCTCGGCACGAAAAGCTTCGGGCGCCTTCGCCTCCTACCCCGTGGACAAGACCCTGCGCCTGCTCGGCCGCCTCTCCAAGAAGTGGGCCTCCCCCTCTTTCGGCCCGCGGGTGCGGGCTGAAAAGGCCCTTCCAGGGATCACGGGGTTCTCCCTGCCCATGGTCAAAAAGGGGCTCGAAGAACTCTGCTGGACATTGAACCCCGACCTCCTGGCCAAGAAGCTCGACACAGAGCTTAGAGCTGGAGAACCCAAGGGGCTCATCTGGGAGCCGCTCGGGGTCGTGCTCCATGTCCTTGCGGGCAATGTCTTCGTAGGGGAAGCCGGGGCCCTGGTCGAGGGACTCATCACGAGGAACGTCACGCTCCTCAAGATGCCCTCGGCGGACACCTTCTTCCTCCCGGAGTTCCTGCGGACCCTCGCGGACCTCGACGAGGACGGAGTCGTCTCAGCCTCCATCGCGGCCGTGGAGTACGGCTCGGGCCAGGCCGACGTCATGGCGGCGTTCAAGTCCCGCGTGGACGGCATCGCGGTCTGGGGAGGCGAGTCCTCGGTGCGGGCCTACCGGGACGGCCTGCCTGCACGCACGCGGCTCGTCGTGTTCGGGCCGAAGATCAGTTTGGCAGTGATTACGAAGGAAGGGCTTAATGAAACGGCCCTCACATCAACGGCCAGAAAACTGGCCGTTGATGTGAGCACATGGGACCAGAACGCGTGCACGGCCCCGCAGGTCTGCTATGTCCAGGGCGAGGCCCTCGCGAAGAAGCTCGTGGAAGCGCTCCCAACGGCTTTCCAGGAGGAAGCCGGAAGGCTTCCTCCCGGAGACATCGCTCGCGACAACGCTGTCGAGATCCAGAAACTGCGCTCGGTCTTCGAGGTGGCCGAGGCGCGCGGGCAAGGGCTCCTGCGCCGTTCCCCCAAGGCGCTCGACTGGACCGTGGTCCTAGACCGCGACCAGACCCTCGAGCCCTCTCCCCTGCACCGGACCCTGTGGGTCATCCCCTTCAAGGACATGGCCGAGGTCACAGCCCAGCTCGAATCCCTCAGAGGCTACATCCAGACCGTGGGCCTGACCGCATCGCAGGCAGAGGCCGCGGCCCTGGCCCCGCGACTCGCCCGAGCCGGGGCCCTGCGCGTGCTCGAACTCGGCAGGATGGGGACCGGCGAGATCGACGACCCGCACGACGGACAGCATGACCTGCCCCAGCTCATGAACGCGGTCCTGATCCGGCTGGCGCAGCCAGCCGGAAAATCCCTTCATATGCCCGTGGAGACTCGTCGGGATCTCATCGACTCGAGGCTCCGGGTCCTCATCGAGAAAGCCCGGCGTTCCGAGTTCTACGGCAAGAGGCTCCGCGGCCTCAAGATCGAGACAGCGGCCGACCTGGCCAAGGTCCCGGTCCTGACCCGGGAGGAGATGGAGGCCAACATGCCTCCCCAGGGAGAGGGGCTCGCCACCGGCCCCTGGGCCGGAGGGTATGTCTCGCGCAGCGGAGGCTCGACCGGCGAGCCCAAGTTCTCGGTCTACGACCGCCACGACTGGGACGCCATGATCGGGCACGCCGTGGACCTCTTCCGCGCCATGGGGCTCACGGAGTCCGACCGGCTGGCAAACTTCATGCTCGCCGGAGACCTCTACGGCAGCTTCGTCTCCTTCGACCACATCAACGCCAGGCTCGGCCTGACGAGCTTCGCCTTCGCCGGGTCCTCCACGCCCGAAACCTTCGTCCGCGTCTGGCGGAAGTTCCGGATCAACGCCGCCATGGGCATCCCGTCCAACCTCATCCCCTTCCTGCGCAAGGCCAAGGGCCTCGAGCCGAGGCTGAGGCTGGCCAAGCTCGTCTACGCGGGCACGCCTCTCTCCCCCTCGGACCACGACTGGCTCAAGGCCGAGCTCGGGCTCGAGCGCGTCGCCTCGGTCATCGGCGCCAACGACGGCGGCCAGATCGGCTACCAGTGCCCGGCCCAGAGGGGCCGCCTGCACCACGCCATGGACGAGTTCAACTACATCGAGATCGTCGACGAGAAGGGACGGCCCGTGAAGGACGGCGAGCCCGGCCGCATCGTCATCACGAGCCTGCTCAAGCGCGCCTATCCCCTCATCCGCTACGAGCTCGGCGACGCGGCGAGGATCGTGCCCGGCCCCTGCTCCTGCAAGGGCACGGCCCGGGTCCTCGAGCACCTCGGCCGCTCTGACGACGCGCTCTGCGTGGGCATGCTCAACGTCCGCTACCGCGACTTCGAGGCCGCCCTGAGGGCCTTCCCCGTGTCGGCCCTTCAGGTCGCGGCCTCCAACGACGCTCGCGGGGAGTCCCTGGTCGTGCGGGTCGAGACAGCGGCGAAGACGGAGGGCCTCGCCTCCAGGATGCGCGCGGCCCTGCTCTCTTCCATGGAGAAACTGGCGGAGAGGCTCGCCGAGGGCGGCCTCCAGGCAGTGGCCGTGGAGCTCCACCGGCCCGGGACCCTGCCCCGCAACCAGCGCAGCGGCAAGCTCAAGAGCCTCTCGGACGAGAGAAAGTAGGGATGGTCATCCTCCGCAACCGCGACATGCTCGCCCTCTGGCTCGGCCAGACCCTGAGCCAGGGCGGCATCCGGATGCAGCAGATCGCCCTGGCCTGGTGGATCGTGACCTCCGCCGGCGGCTCGGGCACGGCCCTAGGGGTGTTCATGGTGGCCGGGGCCCTGCCCGCCATCCTCCTCGTCAAGGCCGTGGGCCGCGCCGTGGACGCCGTCCCCTCCAAGAGGGTCCTCGTGACCGCGGACCTGGTCTCCGGGGTCCTTGCCGCGGCCATGGCCGCGGGCCTGCACTTCAAGGTGCTCGACCTGGCGCTCGCCTGCGCCGGAGGCCTGCTCCTGGCCGCGTCCCAGGCCTTCTTCGACCCAGCGCTCAACAAGGCGGTGGCCGAGGCCGTGGAGCCCGGGGACGTCGAGGAGGCCGTGGCGTTCCAGGCCTCGACGCAGTCCTTGGCGAGCTTCGCGGGCGCGGTGGCGGGCGCGCTCCTCATCGACCGGCTCGGCATCGACGGGGTCGTGCTCCTCAACGCCGCCAGCTTCTTCGTCTCGGCCGCGATCAACGCCTCCCTGCGCATGAGGCATGCCCGGCCGCCCGCGGCGCCCGATGATGCCGCCGCGCTCTCGGGCTGGGCCATCCTCTCGCGCATGCCCGTGATCAAGAGGGTGCTCCTGGGATTCGGCTGCGTCAACTTCTTCATGACCCCCATCCTCCTCGTCCTGCCCCTCTACGTGCGCGGGGTGCTCGGCGGCTCGGCCTCGATGCTCGGCGCCATCGAGGCCGGGCTGTGGATGGGCCTGGTGGCAGGCACCGCGGCCTCCAAGTGGCCGGGCTTCAGCTCCGGGGCGGCCGACGGCGGCAAGGCCGTCATCGGCCTCGGGGCCAAGTGCATGGCCGTCATCGGCCTGGCCCTGCTCCTGCCCGGGTTCTTCCCGGGCGCCTGGGTCTTCGCGGGCCTGCTCTTCCTGGCTGGGGCGGCCCTGGGCGTCAACAACGTCAAGTTCGTGGCCCTCTTCCAGGAGACCGTGGCCCAGGAGCACAAGGGCCGCTTCTTCGCGCTCATGGCCGCGGTGGTGAGCTTCTCCTTCCCGGCCGCATTCTTCCTCTTCGGCCTGCTGACCGACCTCCTCGACCCGAGGAAGGTCTGCGTCCTGCAGGGGCTGGGCGTCCTGGCCCTGGCCCTCTATTTCCGCCGGCTTTCGACGGGCGCGGACCTTCTCCTCTCGCCCGGGGCCGGAGGGCTCTCCAGGAGCCCGGAGGCCCAGGCTTGAGCCCGTCCATGACCTGCCGCGTCGCCGGGCCGGCGGACAAGGCCGGCCTGCTGAAGGTCTGCGAGAAGCGCGGGCTTGCGGCCCAGCGCTTCAGCGCGGACCTCGCGGACGAGGACTGCTCCTGGGTCGTGGGGATCGAGGAGGGCGCCATCGTGGGCGCCGCCTGCCTCAAGTTCGAGCGCGAGACCCGGCTGGGCAAGGTCCTGACCCTCTGCGGCCAGGGCCCGGAGTCCGGCCGCGGCCCGCGGCTCAAGGCCCTGCTGGCCGCGCTCCTCGACCAGGTACGGGCCTCCCGCAGCGCGGACATCGTCTACAGCACCACGCGCACCCTCACCGCCTCGGAGCAGGCCGCGACCGTGGAGGCGGGCTTCAAGCCCCTAGGGGTCTTCCCCGGGGCCCGCTCCCTCGACGGCGGGCCTGTCAGCGGGCTGACGGCCTGGTACGCCGAGGGCGTTCTCGGCAGGATGCGGCACGCGGACTTCGCTCTCCACCCAGTCATCGCCCCCTTCTACGCCCTCGCGGCCAGGGCCTGCGGCCTTCCCGCGGCAGGCGATCCCGGTGATCCTCCGGCGCTGCCCGCCTTCCCCGACGCTCTGCCGGCCCTCGAACTCGTGGCGGCCCCGCGCTTCGCCGCCGAGAGGTTCCGCAGGCTCAAGGCCAGGAGGAGCCTCTCGGTCAACTTCTACCCCTTCACGGACCCCGATGTGGTCATCCTGAGCCCCGACGAGGGGGTCCAGGTGTTCGCGGGCCTCGACGCGGGCCTGGGCTTTGCCACGATCCTGGGCGAGCGCCTGACCTCGAGCGTCCACCCTGTGAAGCTCTACCGGGAGGTCGTGGGGCTCCTGCGGGCCGCCGGCGCCTCCTACATCGAGGCCATCAACGACGCGGCCGACGCCCCAGGCATCGACTGCATCCTCCGGGCCGGGTTCCGGCCGTGCGGCTACTTCCCCTGCCTCAAGCTCTCCGGGACCAAGCGCCGCGACTTCGTCGTGTTCGCGTCCTCGGACTTCCGGCCCGGGGTCCATGAGGCCCCGTCCATGCACCGGCCCTGCCTGGAGGCGTACCTGGCGTCCTGCGGCCAGGCCCGCCCGGAGGGGGAGGCGTGAGCAAGGCCGCGCTCATCCGCAGGGCCTCCCCGGCGGACGCCGAGGAACTGCGGCGCATCTACCGGGAGGTCTACGAGGGCCGCTACACCCTGAGCATCATCTGCGACCCCGAGGAGTGCCGCTCCGCCCTCGAGCGGCCGGACATCCACTGGTTCGTGGCCGAGGCCGGCGGCCGCGTCGTGGGCTCGGTCGTCTTCAGCGTCGACGAGGGCCTCAAGCTCGCCCAGGTCTTCGGCGCGGTCGTGCTCCCCGAGTTCCGGGGCGCGGGCCTCACCGAGGCCGCCATCCGCCTCGGGCTCTCCGAGCTCGTTGACCGCGGGGGCCTGGCCCAGAGCGTCTACGCCACGGCCCGGACAGTCTCGCCCGCGCCGCGCAAGCTCCTCGCCAACCTCGGCTTCAAGGACCTCGGCATCTTCCCGAACGTGCGCAAGGTGGACAACTACGAGACCCACTGCATGAGCGCCTACTTCCGCGAGGGCGCCCTGGAAGCCCGGGTCGGGCCGCCTCGCCTGCCCGGAAGCCTCAAGCCCTTCTTCTCGATCGTCCAGGCCGCGACCGGCATCGCGGACGCCGAGTGGCACGATGTCCCGGTCGAGCCCTCCTGCCCCTACGCCGGGGGCTGGGTCGAGTTCGAGACGGTCTCGGCGCCCCAGCTCATCCTCCGGCGGTGGAAGGCCCTGAAGGCCGAGCGCAAGCTCAAGATGCAGTTCTTCCCCTTCCACGAGCCGAACCTCCTCCTGGCGGCCAAGGACGGCTCGGCCGAGGTCTACATCCACTACTCGGCCGCGGACCGCCACGCGGCCATCGTGGGCGGCCACGAGTCCGTGCCGGACCTCACGCA
>JBAZSR010000165.1:0-8580 GCA_041662295.1 Elusimicrobiota bacterium
GTAGGCCTCGGGGATGCCGTCCCCGGTATCGGCGACGCAGCACTTGACATGGCCGCCCTCGTCGGCCGCGGACAGCGTGATCCTCCCCTCCGACGGGGTGAACTTGATGGCGTTGCCCAGGAGGTTCGTGAACACGCGCTCGATCATGTCCGCGTCGGCGTCGACAGCGTACTCCCCGGCCGCCTCGTAGGCGACCGTGATCTTCTTCTGCTTGGACAAGGATTCCAGGATGGCGATGGAGCGGGCCGCCACCGCGGAGAGCTCCACCTTCGACAGGGAGACCTTCATCCTGCCGGACTCCATCTTGGCGATGTCGAGGATGTTGTTGACCATGGCCATGAGCCGGCTCATGGACCGCTGGATGGAGGAGATCATGTTGTGCTGCTCGGGACTGAGGTTCCCGACGAGCCCCTTGAGCAGGACCTCGATGAAGCCCATGGCCGAGCCCAGGGGGTTGCGGAGGTCGTGGGTGATGTAGTGGAGGAACTCCTCCTTCATCTTCTCGATCTCTTTCTCCAGGGTCACGTCCCGCATGGCCGCGACCACCCCCAGGGTCTTGCCCGTGCTCGGCGAGACCAGGGGGAGCGCCGTCACCCGGAGGTACTTGTGGTGCTTGTCCGTGGAGAGGTTGACCTCCTTGAAGACCTCGGGCTTGGGCTCGGCCAGGACGGCCGCGACCGCGTCCTTGAGCTTGGCCAGGGGGACGGCCTCCTCCACGGTCCTGCCGTCGAGCGAGGCCCCGGAGTCCAGCCCGGCGAACTCGAGGGCCCGGCGGTTGGCCAGCCGGATCTTGCCCTCGGGGTCGGTCATGAGGATGCCGTCGCTGATCGAGAAGAGGATGGCCTCGGTCTTGCGCTGCTCGGCCACGACCTTGTCCACCTGCATCTCGGCGTACCGGCGCAGCTTGTCCGTCATGCGGTTGAAGGTGTCCGCCAGGTCCTGGAGCTCGTCGCCGGTCCTGACGTCCACCCGGCCGCTGAAATCGCCGTGGGACACCTGGTCGGCCGCGCGGCTGAGGACCAGCAGGGGGGAGGTGAGGTTCTTGGCGAGGAGCATCGCGACCCCGATGACGACCGCGGCGACGACCACCAGCACGATCCAGGCCACGCGCCGCATCTGGAACGCCGCCCAGTAGGCCTCGGCGTAGGGCTGCACGATGAGCACGGCCCCGCCCACGCTGGCCACGGGCGCGTAGGCGCCCACGGTGGAGCGGCCGGCCATGGAGAACTCCACGGACCCCACGCTCCGCGCCTTGAGCGCCTCGCCCGTGATGGACCACCCCGGGACGGCGGAAGCCGCCGCGTCGTCGAGCTTGGCCTTGGGGTAGAAGAGGGGCGCGCCCCTTTCATCCACGAGCACGGCAAAGCCCGTCCCCCCCACCCGCTCGGAGGAGACCGCGTCGGCCAGGCCTGCCAGGGACACGAGCACGCGCACGATCACCGTGAACGAGCCCTGCCGCCCCCCGCCGCCCAGCGGGTAGTACGCCTCGAGCCTCGCGTCCTTGCCCGAGAGGGAGAAGCTGCGGCGCCGCTCCTTCATGAAGCGCTGGAAACCGGCCTCCGCGGCCCGCGAGCGCAGGGCCTCGTCCGCGGTCAAGTCCGGGTTGAAGACCTTGATGACCTCCTTGCCCGAGGTGTTCAAGACGGAGATCTCGATGATGTCCGCATGCGTGTCGATGAGGGCCCGGAGCAGCTCCTGCTT
Organism: Elusimicrobiota bacterium; assembly: GCA_041662295.1. GTDB lineage: Bacteria > Elusimicrobiota > Elusimicrobia > UBA1565 > UBA9628 > JACQWX01. Next base: position 1,702 of record JBAZSR010000165.1, read on the forward strand.
GTCCTTCCACTCCAGGTTCTTCTGGAGGGCCATGAACGCGAAGTTCAGCTTGTCCTCGTTGAACCGGAAGTAGGCGTCCACGCGCTCCGCCATCTTCTCCGCGAGCTTGGTCTGGAGCTCGAGCACGGCGGACTGGATGCCGCGCTGGCTGACGCCCGAGAGGCTGTAGGCCAGGTACACGGCCGGGACCAGGGCCAGGCCGCCGAGGACGAAGAAGAACTTCCGGAACAACCCCGACTTGAACGCCCTCATCAGGACAATTTAACGATATTGATCATGTTTACAGCAACAAGAGAACCGGAGCGAACAGCCGGCTAGACGCGGGACCGCAGCTCCAGCCCGGCGAGGAAGAGCGGAAGCAGGGCGTAGGAGAGCAGGGAGAACGGGATCGCCGGCAGCCGCCCCGCGTCCCCGGAGAAACCGCGGGACCCGTGCACGGGAGCGGCCGGCTCTTCCTCCACAGCCCCCGCGCCCAGGGGGACCGGCAGGGAGGTCTTCGTCTCGAGAGGCTCGAAGGCTCCGGACTCCAGGACCGAACGGCCTTCCGCGGCCATGGCCCCGCCCACGCTCGCCATGAAGGACCCGAACCCGCCAGGATAGGCGGAGTCCGCGTCCGACGCGCCTGGCGCGGAGTCCCGGCCAACGGACTCGGTCCGCCCCGCAAGGGCCGCGGGAGAAGGGACCTCGATCTCATCGAGCAGGGAGCGCGACGCGCCGGCGGACGCGCCAGCGGCCAGGCGCTGGAGACCCAACGGGAAGACCTGCGACAGCCTCAGGGTCAAGGCGGAGACCTCCATGAGCACGCGCCCCACGCCAGGGAAGCCTTCGGGGAGGACGGCCTCGGCCGAAGCCTCGGGCGCGGTCCCCCAAGACTCCACGCTCCGCTCCGCGGACACGTCCTCGGCTCCGCCGCCGGCCGTGGAGCCGTGGGCGGTCAGGCCCGCGCCCACGATCCTGCCGGACGCCTGGAGGCCGGAGGGACCTCCCTCGTCGAGGGCTCCGGAACGGTGCTCGGAGGAGCCGAGCATGAGATCCGCCAGCCTGCGGCCGAAGCCCTCGGCGAACTCCGAGCCCTGATCCGGGAGTTTCCCCGAGTCCCGGAGGTGGCGGCCGATGGCCGCGGCCCGCTCCGCGAAGCCTTGGCCGGAGCCTTCCTCCGAGGACTCCTCGGAGAGCTTACCGGGAAGGCCGGTCCCCATGCCTGGGTTCTCGCGGTCGAGGGCCCGGGCCTGGGAGGCCTGCGGGCTTGACGGGGCCGCACCGCCCTGAGTCTGGAGCAAGGCAGGAGCGCCATGGGCCTGGCCGATCTGCAGGCCCGGGACCTGTCCCGCCGGCGCCACGGCAGCGCCCGGGACAGGGCTTGCGCCAAGCGCGGGAACGGCCGAGACCGGCAGGGCGGTCGGCGCCTCGCGGATCTGGCCGGACCGCAGGGAAAGGACCGAGCCGCCGAAGGTCATGGCCGGACCGATGTTTCCGACGCTGTTGGAGCCCGCCCCGGAGTTCAGGGCCGGGGCCACGGGCCCGACGTTGAGGCGCACCTCGGAGACCTGTCCGACGGGACGGACCACGCTCTGGCCGACCGCGCAGGGCGCGGCCGACACGAGCAGCGCCAACGCCGCCGGGCCGAGCGGTCTCATGCCCATACGTTATCATCTTGGCTCCAAGAGCGGCATGGGTCCCTGGGGGAAGATCCGGCGGGCCAATGGGCCCAAGAGCCGGAGGACCTTCGGCCCAACGAGGTCCCAGGGATCGCGTTCGAAAGTCCCTCCCCCTGTCCGGCGGCTGCCGGAAGGGTTATAATCTGGCGATGGACGGGAAGATCTTCGCGGGCCTCTCGCCCAAGACCAAGGCGGCCCTGCTGGCCGCCGCCTGCGTCCTCTACATCCTGTCCCCCATCGACGTCATCCCGGACCTGACGCCGGTCCTGGGCTGGATCGACGACGCCGTGGTCCTGGTCCTCACCCTTGCCGCGGTGTGGCGCAGGCTCAAAGGGACGAAGACCTCCCCGCCCCCGAACCCGTGAAGAAGAGGACCACGATGCTCAAGCGCTCCTGCCTGACGGTCCTGGCGGCCGCGTGCCTCCAAGCCTGCGCCGCTCCCAAGGCCGGGAGACTCGGCCCGACCCACGGGCTCCCCCTCGACGACGCGAGGGACGCCGTCTCCTCCGGGACGCCCGCATCCGCGGGCCGCGACTGCACCACAACCTGCACCCGCAAGCGCGACTACCACCGCACCGAGGAATGCCGGACCGTCTGCAAGGAGGAAGCGCAGGCGCAGTCGTCCCGGCCTTCCCCCTCGTCCGACGGCAAAGGCGCGCGCCTGGCACCGGGCTGGAGGGCGGGAGCCCTGGTCTTGTTCGCGGTCGGGATGGTGCTGTGGATCTTTCTCTGATACGGATGCTGGAGGAAGGGAGCTGACTGCGTCAGCTGCCTTTTTCCAGCATCCGTATCGCCTGGCTGACCGCGCTGGGAGTGCGGCTGAAGAGGCGGGAGATCTCGGTCACGCCCATCCGCGCATCGCGCCAGAGGCGGTGCATGGCCTCGCGCCGGGCGCGGGCCACGTCGCGCCACTGGCCACGGCCCAGTATCTTCTCCTTGTCCAGGCCGCGGCTTAAGGCGACGTCGGAGACGATCTTCATCACCTCGGAGGCGGACGCGGGCGCGGGCGCGGGCGCGGCCCCGCTGGCCTGGGCCTCGAGCTTCGAGGCGAAGGCGTCGTCTCCGATATAGACCCCGCGGGCCAGGGGGAAGGAGGACTTCGTCCCGGCCTTCACGTGCTCCTTGATGATGTGCATGTAGCGCACGGACTGCTTGAAGCGGGTCTTGCCGAACCTCTTGAGGACCGGGCCCGAATCCACCATGGGCTCCGCGGCCTCGCCCTCGACGTAGGCGGAACAGCTCGACCACTGGTAGCGCCAGGGCTTCGAGCTCAGGCCAGAGCGGTTGCACTCCAGGTGGACATGGGTCGCCATCTCCGGCAGCCAGGCATCCTTGTCCACCACGTTGGCGACATAGCGGCCCTGGAACACGTGCCCGCTCGTGTTGTGCTGGCTGTTGAAATACTTGGTGTAGACCGTGTTGAAGCCCTGCATGAAGCGCGCGAGATTCGGCTTGGCGGTCTCGATGAGGAGCAGGACGTAGCCCGCCATGAGGCAGTAGGCGTAGACCTTGAGGTCGTAGCGTTCGCGGTACTGCCGCAGGAGGTTGAGGAAGTGCCTGCGGTCCTGGTTGGAAAGGAAGATGTCCTGCCGGTTATTGCCCCGGAGCTCGATGTAGTAGCAGGCGCCGGGAAACTGGATCCTCTTGGGGCGGCCCATTCCCTTGATTATGGCATTTTTTGGTGCCTGACACTAAGGGGTCAGATCTTGAGATTTGAGTTTTCGCTTTGCGAAAACTCAAATCTCAAGATCTGACCCCCTAATATCTGACCCCTAATAACGGCATTTGGGCTTTCCGCCGATGCCGAAGAACGACGTGGAGCCGTATTTCTCGGGATTGCGGAAGTTCACCAGCAGAGCGAGGATGGGGTCTTTGGCCTGGAAGAAGAAGCGGACCGGAGGCTTCTTGCGGCCGGGCTTAGGCTCGAGTTGGATCACGGTGAGGGAGAACTCGGTGCGCAGTTCGCACTCGGTGCAGTTGGTCTCCTTCATCAGGAAGGCGACCTCCTCGTCCTTGCGTTCCACGAATCCCATGTCGCGCAGGAGCTTGAGGGCCTTCTCGGTCAGGACATCGGCGTCCCCGCAGTTCTCCTCCGGGACCTCGCCGTAGCGCCGCAGGTTGCCCTTGCGCTCGCCTTCCGCGAGCCGCTTGAGGGTCAGCAGTTCGAGGCGCTTGGCGAGGAAGGGGTGGAGGAGACGGTCCGGCAGGGTCGCGGTGTCGATGGCGAGGAAGTAGGGCACGGAGTCCGGCGGCAGATCGGCGACCTGAGCCTTCAGGAAGAGCTCCACGAGCTTGACCGCCTCGGGGTCCTGCTTGGACTTGGAGGATGCGGCAAGGGCCGGAGGCCCGAGACCGCAGGAGAACAGCAGGACGAGCAGGGCCGCCTTCACCGCTTCCCCCCCGGGCCCGGCGACACGGCCTTGGAGAGGGCCTCCCAGCGCTTGGCGTCGAAGGCGAGGATGATCTCGTCATAGCCGCCGTGCATCGGGAAGACAGCGGTGTCGAAGCGGCGGCGCGTCTGGGACAGCTCCTCGCGGGCGAGGTCGGACCGGCCCGAGCGCCACAGGAGCTCGGCCAGCAGGATGCGGGCGTTGTAGAAATCAGGCTCGAGCCTGAGGCTCTCGCGCAGACGCTCGATGGCCTCAGCCGGCCGGCCGGACCTCAGATGCGTCTCGGCCGCCATGGCCGGGTGCACGGCGTTGTACGGGTTGAGCCGTTCCGCGGCCGCGAACTCCCGCAGGGCCGCCTCAGGACGCGGCGGAGAGGCCCTCAGGTAGGCGCGTGCGAGCACGGAGCGGAGGTGGTCGTCGTCCGGCGCCAGGCGTACCGCGGCCCTGGCCGCGGCGATCCGGGCTTCAGCGTCGAGGCCGGACCAAGCCAGGCTCGTCAGACGCTCGGAGAGCCTCCCCGGGATCCAAGCGGTCAGCGTGAAGGCGAGCCCCAACCCGACCACGACCCTCTGCCAGCAAAGAGCCGGCAGCGGCCTGGCGCCAGGAAGGGGCCTGGCGCCAGGGCGCCAGGTCGCTGAAGGTGCAGGACGTTCTCCTTCCACCGGAAGCGGCCTGGCCACAGCCAAGGCTGAGAAGTAGACCATGGCCAGGGCAGGCAGGTGGAGCATGTTGTCCACCAGGAGGTGGCAGGACATGGCGGCAAACGCGCCCAAGCCGGCTTCCCGGAAGCACGCATCCGCCTCAGCGTCGGCCGAGCTGTCCAGGCCTGGCGCCAGGGCGCCAGGTCGCTGAAGGCGCAGGTCGTACTCCGCTCGCCGGAAGCGGCCTCCGGCGAACAGGGCCCAAAGCCCGGCTAGGAGGAAGAATAGCCCGGGCCAGCCTGCCTCGGCCGCGGCCTGCAGGGGCTCGCTGTGGCTGCGGTCCGTGAGGAAGCCGTAGTTCGTGCCCTGGCCGGAAGAAAAGTTGTGCCGCACGAACCCTTGCTGGAAGCTGCCCAAGCCCGTGCCCCAGAGGGGCTGCTCCGCGGCCAGGGTGAGCGCGACGGCCCAGATCTGCGGCCTCTTGAAGACAAAGCCCTTGTCGCGCTTGAGGACGCTCTCCCAGACCCCCTCAGGCACGAGCAGGCCGGCCGCGACCAGGACCGCCGCGGCCCAGCCCAGCCAGCGTCCCCGGCCGCTCCGCAGGAGGCAGAAGGCTCCGGCTGCCGCGGCAGCGGCCAGGCCTCCGCGGCTGCGGCTGGCCACAAGCCAGGCCAGGGCCATGACGCCGACGAAGGCCAGAATGAGCCTCTCCCGCCTGGAAAGGCCGGCCGCGCCCATCGGACCGAATAGCCCGCTGAAGGCTGCTCCGGCCAGGCCGGCCAGGACGAAAGCGTTGTAGTTGTAGTATGGAGGAATGAACCCGGTCCAGGGATAGGATTCCCGCGGGATGAGCAAGGAGCCTGCCATGAGCGCCAGCCCCGAGCCGACGAGGGTCCAGAGCCATATCCGGCGCTCCCCTGCGCCCCAGAGCGAGCGGGCCATGAAGAAGAAGGCCGAGACTCCGAGCCAGACCGAAAGGGGATAGACGGCCTTGAGGGGCTGGGCCGAGGCCGCGGCCGAGAGCCCCAGCCAGACGAGGAAGCATGCCCACACCCCCGCGCCCGGTCCCAGGGAAACACGGCGCTGCCGCCACGCCAGGACCCACACCAAGCCGAGGCCGGCCGTGCCTGCCCAGGGGTGGCGCAGGCCTCCGGCCATAAGCCCGGCCGGCAGGAGGAAGAGGAGGATCAGAGGGATGTTCACGGCCCCGGGCCGCTCAGTGACCGCCGCCTTCGAGGCCGCGCAGCTTGGGGTCGAACCTGGTGCCCTTCTCGCCGACCGAGGAGGAGCGCAGCTGCTCGAGCTCGACGTCGAGCTGTTTGGCGTCCAGCGCGTCCTTGACCGCCTTGTTGTACCTGCCGACGAGCTCGGAGCGCGTCCTGGCCACGGAAGGCTGGGCCAGGTATTCCTGGAACGCGGGCCAGTCCAGGGACAACCCGCGCTGCTTGGCGTAGGCCTGGACCTGAGCGTCGCCGCGGAGCTCGGCGAACACGGGGTCCTGCCGGACCATCTCGGCGAAGATGGGGTTGCTCTGGACGCCCTTGACGTCCATGACGAGGGTGAAGTTGCGCACGGCGTTGGGCAGGACCCGGGCCACGTCGATGCGGCCCTGGGCCTGAAGGAGGTGCACGGCCGACATGTCGTGCGGGTCGATGACGAGCATCTCGTAGTTCGTGTAGCCCTTGAAGGCCTTGGGATCCGGGTTCTCGCGGTCGCCCTTGAAGTTGAGGTCCAGGCCCCGGCCGCCCACCCGGGTATCGAGCAGGAGGAACTTGACCTCGCCGGAGTTCAGGCCGTCGAGGTTCATCTGGCCGGTGACGTTGGCCTGAGGCCTGTTCTCCCGGAGCCACTCCGTGTCCGAGAAGACCTGGGCGATCTCGCTCTTCTTGGCGAGCCCGTTCTTGATGAGGTAGTTCCGGACCTCCCGCAAGGCGCGGGTGTCCGGCAGGGAGAGCACGGTCAGGCTCGTGTTGCCGGGCTGGTTCTTCCTCAGGCCCTGGAGGTAGGAGCGCACCCCGTCGGCCGACGGGGCATCGGAGATCCTGACCACGGCCTGGCCCTCGCTGCCCACCCCGGCCTTGTCGAACCACGCCTTGACCGCCGGGGGCACGCCCTTGGCCTGGGGCTTGACCACCACGAGGTCCTGGGAGAGCTGGGCGCCGGTCTTGGGAGCCTCGGAGATGCGGCCGA
>JBAZSR010000166.1:0-8474 GCA_041662295.1 Elusimicrobiota bacterium
CACGAACTCCTGGCTGTCCACCCGGAACCTGTTGTCCCCGAGGGCCTTCTGGATGGCGGCGATCTCCTTCTCGATCTCCACGGCCGAGCCCTGCTCCTCGGTCTTCATCCGGATGGAGAAGGTGTTGGTCTTGGGGAAGCTCTGCATGGAGGCGTCCGGGATGCCGGCCGACTCGACGGCCCGGCGCAGGTCTCCCATGTCCATGGGCTTCTCGAAGGTGATCTGGATGACGGTCCCGCCCGTGAAGTCGATGCCGAACACGAGCCCCTTGACCGCCAGGCTCACGAGGGAGACGGCCATCAGGACGCCCGAGAGGGCGAAGAGCCTCCAGCGGTTGCCGACGAAGTCGATGTTGGTCTTGCCGATGATCTGCATGGTTAAATGCTCAACTCAGAGACGTCGCGGTTGGCGAGGTAGGTGTGGTAGATCAGCTTGGTCACGAAGATGGCGGTGAACATGCTGATGATGAGGCCCATCATGAGGGTGACGGCGAAGCCCTTGATGGGGCCGGTGCCGAACTGGAACAGGAAGATCGCGGTGAAGACCGTGGTCAGGTTCGAGTCCAGGATGGCGCTGAAGGCCTTCTCGTAGCCCGCGTCCACGGCGAGGCGTATGGGCTTGCCCAGGGCCAGCTCCTCCTTCATGCGCTCGAGGATCAGCACGTTGGCGTCCACGGCCATGCCGATGGTCAGGATGATGCCCGCGATGCCGGGCAGGGTCAGGGTGGCGCCGAAGTACGCCATCCCGGCCAGGAGGAAGACGATGTTGAGGACCAGGGCGAGGTCCGCGACCAGGCCCGAGGCCTTGTAGTAGACGATCATGAAGAGGAAGATGAAGGCCGCGGCAATGGCGGTCGCCATGAGCCCGGCCTTGATGGAGTCCTCGCCCAAAGTCGGGCCGATGGTCCGCTCCTCGATGATCCTGACCGGGGCCGGGAGAGCCCCGGCGCGCAGGACGATGGAGAGCGCGTGCGCGTCCTGCATGGTGAACTCGCCCTCGATGATGCCCGAGCCGCCCGTGATGCGCTGCTTGATGACCGGGGCGGAGTAGACGACCTTGTCGAGCACGATGGCCATGTTCTTCTGCACGTTGGCGCCCGTGAAGGCCGCGAACTCGCCTCCCTTCTCGGGCTTGAACTTGAAGGCCACGACCGGCAGGCCGTAGTTGCCGCCGGTCTCGACGCGGGCGGTCTCCAAGTCCGCGCCCGTGAAGGGCACGGTCGAGCTCAGCAGGTAGATCTGGCTCTCCTTGCCCCTGAAGAGCTCCGTGCCGGCGGGGACGAGCTTGGCCGCCGCGGTCGAGACCGTCTCCCCGACGAAGGGGTTGCCCAGCTCGGCGATCTTGCCCAGGGCCTCCTGGACCTTCTCGCCGGACTGGACCATGCGGAACTCGAGGAGCGCGGTCTTGCCCACGATGTCCTTGGCCGCGGCCGCGTTGGAGATGCCGGGGAGCTGGACCACGATCCAGCGCTTGCCCTGGCGCGCGATGAGAGGCTCGGACACGCCGAACTGGTCGATGCGGTTGCGGATGATCTCGATGGCCCGGGCCATGGCGTCCTGGATGTCGGCCTTGGGGTCGAGCTTGTCGACGTCGAGCTCCATGAGCAGGTGCGACCCGCCCCGCAGGTCCAGGCCGAGGTTCACCAGGAACTTGGGCCGCATCTTGAAGGTCTCGAGCTTCTCGCGCTCGCCCTGGTCCATCGTGTACCAGTTGATGGTCGGATAGAGCAGGAACAGGGCCAGCACGCTCAGGAGTCCGACGCCGGCCCACTTCAGCTGAAGCTTGCTCATGTCAGGCTCCTCCCTCGTTCTTGCGGGCCCCCGCGGGCTCCATGCTCCCCTCGGCGCCCAGCAGGCGGGTGACCCCGGAGCGGGTCATCTGGAGCTTCACCGACTCGGAGAATCGCACCTCGAGGTCGTCGCCCTTGATGCCGATGACGGTGCCGTAGAAGCCGGCGCTGGTCAGGACGCGGTCGCCCTTCTTGAGGGCGTCGAGCATCTTCTTATGCTTTTCCTGCTCCTTCTGCTGGGGACGGATGAGCAGGAAATAGAAGATGAGGAAGATCGCGACGATGGGGATGAGGCTGATGATGGGGTTCGGTTGGTTCTGCATGGGACCTCGATTATATCAATAAACTATGCCGGGCCACGCAGGGCCCGGCACAGATGCCGCGGAGGATATCCTGCAGCATCTAGAGGAACAAAGGCGCCAGGACCAGGGTCACGGTCGCCAGGAGCTTGACCAGCACGTGCAGGGAGGGCCCGGCCGTGTCCTTGAAGGGGTCGCCCACGGTGTCGCCGACCACCGCGGCCTTGTGCGCCTCGGAGCGCTTGCCGCCGAGCTCGCCCGTCTCGATGTACTTCTTGGCGTTGTCCCAGGCCCCGCCCGCGTTGTTGAGGAACAGGCCCACGAGCACGCCAGCGATGGTGCCGACCATGAGCATCCCGGCCACGGCCTCGGCCGCGATCGTCGGATTCTCTGGCGTGATGAAGATCTTGAAGGCGATCCCCACCACGGCAGGGCCCGCCACGGCCAGGATGCCGGGCAGGATCATGGCCTTCAAGGCCCCGATGGTCACGATGTCCACGCACTGCCCGTAGTCCGGGTCCTCGGTGCCGGCCATGATGCCCGGCTTTTCCTTGAACTGCCGCCGGACCTCGCGGATGACCGCGTAGGCCGCGGTACCCACCGCGCGGATGGACAGGGCCGAGAACAGGAAGACCAGCATGGCGCCGATCATGGCGGCCACGAACACCTCGGGCTTGGAGAGGTCGACCTTGATGCTCACCCCGGTGTAGTTCCTGATCTCGTCGAGGTAGGCCGAGAAGAGGAGGAACGCGGCCAGCGCCGCCGAGCCCACGGCGTAGCCCTTGGTCAAGGCCTTGGTGGTGTTGCCCACGGCGTCGAGGCGGTCGGTCTTCTTGCGGATCTCCTCCGGCTGCCTCGACATCTCGACGATCCCGCCGGCGTTGTCCGTGATGGGGCCGAAGGTGTCCATGGCCAGGATGTAGGCGCAGGTGCCGAGCATGCCCATGGTCGCGACCGCGGTGCCGTAGAGCCCGCCGTGCGCGCCGATGGCGGCCACGCCGAGCTTGAAGGATGCCATGATCGCGGCCCCGATGACCAGGATGGGGATGGCCGTGCACTCGAACCCGACGGAGATCCCCGCGATGATGTTCGTGGCCGGGCCGGTCTCCGAGGCCTTGGCGATGGACAGCACGGGCCGGTATTTGTATTCCGTATAGTACTGGGTGATGTACACGAAGGCCTGGGCCATGAGGATGCCGATCAAGCCGCACAGGGAGAAGTAGATCCAGGCGCTGGGGTACTCGGCGGAGGAGAGCAGCCATTTCGCCGAGACCGCGAAGCCCACCGCGGCCAGGGCCGAGGCCAGGTAGTAGCCGCGGTTCAAGGCGTCCATGGCGTCGCCGTCCTCGTCCGTCCGGACGGCCATGACCCCGACGATGGAGGCCACGATCCCGAAGGCGCGGGCCACCAGGGGGAAGAGCACTCCCTTCCAGCCGAAGTAGGAGGCCAGACCCACGCCCAAGATCATGGCGCCGATGTTCTCCGCTGCCGTGGACTCGAAGAGGTCCGCTCCGCGGCCCGCGCAGTCGCCCACGTTGTCGCCCACGAGGTCCGCGATCACGGCCGGGTTCCTCGGGTCGTCCTCCGGGATGCCGGCCTCGACCTTGCCCACGAGGTCCGCGCCCACGTCGGCGGCCTTGGTGTAGATCCCGCCGCCGAGCTGGGCGAAGAGCGCCACGAAGGAGGCTCCGAAGCCGTAGCCCACGATCATGAAGGGGATCCTGGTGTAGTCGAAGCCCATGAGCTTGAGCGCGGCGAAGAGTCCGCCCACGCCCAAGAGCGAGAGGGCGACCACGAAGATGCCGCTCACCGCGCCGCCGCGCAGGGCGACCTGCAGGGCGCCGTTGAGGGAGGTGCGGGCGGCGGAGGCCGTCCTGATGTTGGAGCGGATGGAGGTCCACATGCCGACGTAGCCCGCGGCCAGGGAGCACGCCGCGCCGAGGACGAAGGAGACCGTCGTGCACAAGGCCAGCACCATGGGGCCGGCGGGGTCATGCTCGTTGGGAGTCCGGACGAAGGCGTAGAGGGCGAAGATGACGAGCGCGAAGACCCCGGCCAGCATGATGATGGTCCGGTACTGGCGGCTGAGGAAGGCCTCGGCGCCGGTCTTGATGGCGTTGGAGATCTTCTGCATCTCCGGCGTGCCGACGTCCTTCTTCATCACCCCCTGAACGAGCCAGACCGCGGCGGCCAGGGCCGCCAAGGAGATGACGATGACCAGGGCCATCGCGGGCTTCATGGATGAAACGAGACAAGTCATGACAGGACCCCCAGGCAGGATGTATGCATTCCTATAAATATGGCGGGATATTCAGCCATTTTTTTCATCGTCGGTCAAGGCGGCACCATGAGGTCAGCCTCAAAGCGGAAAATGCGCCCACGGCGTCCACACCGACGCCGGGGCAAGGAGCGCGGAAGTCCACGCGAGCGAGAAGGCGATGACCACCACGCCCGCCGCTATCCTCGCGCCCCACCCGGCGGTCAGCCCCCGAGAGACCCGGCGGTAGGCAAAAGCCATCGCGCGATAGCCGCCGAATGTGACGAATATCCAGACGAACCCGAAGAGCCAGGGGGAGACCAGGCCGGCATGGGGGGGGGCATGCTCCAGTCCCATGAGATGCGGCACGATCACAGCCAAGAATGACGCCAGGAGGAACCAGGCGACGCCCACGAGGATGGCGGCCGTCGAGCCCTTCGCGAAATCTTTGGCGTTGCTGCGAGCTTCAGGCGTCAGGAGCAGCGCCGCGGCGAGGACGAACGCGCCTCCCGCCACATAGGCGGCTCCCAACAGGTAGGCCGCAGCGATCTGGAAGACCGTTCCCACGCGAAGATGATACCTAATAATCAAGGGACTTGACACGACGAGCGCCTCTGAGCCATGATGGGGACGCATGAAGCTCCGGATCGGGAGGACGATCTCCAACAGCGCCGTCAACGGTCCCGGGGAACGATTCGTGGTCTGGACTCAAGGCTGCGGGCGAAGGTGCCCCGGATGCAGCAACGTCGGCCTGCTCCCGCGGGACGGCGGAGTCAGCGTCGATGTCGCGGAGCTCGCGGCGGAGATCGGTCGGGAACCCGCCATCAGAGGCGTGACGCTGTCGGGCGGCGAGCCGTTGGATCAGGCGGAAGCGGCCGCGGAACTCCTCCGCCTCATCGACCCCAGGCTTGATTCCGTCGTATTCACGGGCTGCACCATCGAGGAGGTCCGAGCGGACCCGGCCAAAGCCCTGATCCTCGAGAGCGCGGATTTCCTCGTCGCCGGGCCTTTTGTCCAAGGACTGGCCTCAGAGGCTGGCCGCTGCATCGGCTCCTCCAACCAGACTCTGCACGCCCTCACGGGCCGCATCCGCGAAGAGGATTGGCCGCCGCAGGGCCTGGAGGTCCACATCTCTTCCCAAGGGGATCTCGCCCTGACTGGATTCTTCCCCGCGAAGTTCCTGACCTGAGCATCGGCGCGATGAATTTTCCGCTTCCAAGGACGGACCCCATTTGATTAGACTATGGACATGCCCAATCAGCAGGAAGCAGAGCTCGAGGTCCTCATCCGCGCGCGCTATCCCCTGGTCTACCTCGTGTCCTGGGAGGAGGCGCGCGCCGAGCGCATGCTCGCGGCCCTCGGCAGGCGGCAGGGCAAGAAGGCCTTCTTCTGGACCTTCACCCAGGGCTTCCGCGAGGCGGGCGGGGCGCTGGACCCCTCGACCAAGGACCCGCAGTCCGCTCTCGACTTCGCGGAGAAGTCCCAGGAGTCGGCGCTCTTCGTGCTCAAGGACTTCCACCCCTACCTCCAGGACCCGGGAATCGTCAGGCGGCTGCGCGACCTCGTGGACTCGCTCAAGTCGAGCTACAAGTCGCTCATCCTGCTCTCGCCCGTGCTCGTCATCCCGACCGAGCTCGAGAAGGACCTCACGGTCCTCGACTACGACCTGCCCGGGCCTGCCGAGCTCTGGGCGCTCCTCAAGGAGGTGGCGGGAGCGGCCAAAGAGGGCGCGAAGTTCCAGGTCAACCTCCAGACCGAGGACGTGGAGAAGATCATCCAGGCGGCCATGGGCATGACCCTCTCCGAGGCTGAGAACGCCCTGGCCAAGGCCATCGTCATGGACTCCAAGCTCGCGGCCGCGGACGTGGACGTCATCCTCCAGGAGAAGAAGCAGATCATCCGCAAGGCTCGCCTGCTCGAATACTTCGAGGCCCGGGAGGAGTTCGGCGGGATCGGCGGCCTGGGCCTGCTCAAGGACTGGATCCACAAGCGGGGCGCGGCCTTCTCCGACAAGGCGCGCCAGTTCGGCCTCCCCCAGCCCCACGGCATCCTCCTGCTCGGGGTACAGGGCTGCGGCAAGTCCCTGACCTGCAAGGCGATCGCGAGCCTCTGGCGCCTGCCTCTCCTGCGCCTGGACATGGGCGCGGTCTTCGGCGGCATCGTGGGCCAGTCCGAGGAGAACATGCGCCGGGCCATCAGGACGGCGGAGTCCGTCGCGCCCTGCGTCCTCTGGCTCGACGAGATCGAGAAGGGCCTCTCCGGGACCCAGTCCTCGAACTTCTCCGACGCCGGCACCACCTCGCGGGTCTTCTCGACCTTCCTCACCTGGCTCCAGGAGAAGACCAAACCCGTCTTCATCGCGGCCACGGCCAACTCCGTGAACATGCTCCCGCCCGAGCTCCTGCGCAAGGGACGGCTCGACGAGATCTTCTTCGTGGACCTGCCCTCCGCCGCGGAGCGGCGCGACATCTGGGTCATCCACCTCAAGAAGCGCGGCCGTGACCCCGTGAAGTTCGACCTCGACACGCTCGCCAAGGCCTCGACGGGATGCTCCGGCGCCGAGATCGAGCAGGCCGTGGTGGAGGGGCTCTACGAGGCCTTCCACGCCGGCCGCGAGCTCTCGACCGACGACCTCAAGAGGGCGCTTGCGGCCAGCGTGCCCCTCTCGCGCACCATGAAGGAAGACATCGAGAGCCTCCGCCAGTGGGCGGCCTCGCGGGCCCGGCCAGCCTCCCAGCCCGAGGCCCCGGCGGCGCCCTCGAGCGGGTTCACCCGCAAGGTGGAGGTGCCCTGACATGTCCGGAGAAGCCGACATCAGCGTCACCATCGACGACCTCGCGGCGTTCTGCGACGTCCTCGCCGAGATCGGCCGCGGCGTCGCCAACCTCCTGAGCCTGACGACCTCGGACGGACAGAAGCACAAGGTCTCGGCCGTGTTCGACGACGGGGTGGGCCGCAAGGCCGGCATCAAGAAGACCGCCGGGGGCTTCGCCATCGTCAAGGACTGCCACGGCCTGACCCCGGCCCAGAAGCAGGCCCAGGACAAGGCCATCAACAAGGTGGTCCAGCGCTACTCCTACAAGAAAGTCGTCCAGAAGCTCCAGAGCCAGGGATACTCCGTGGCCGAGGAGAAGAATCAGGCCGACGGCACCATCAGGCTCGTGGCGCGCAAGTGGGGGGCATGATGGCTGTCCAACACGAGATCGAGATCCTCATCTCTGTTGAAGGCGACATCCAGCTCGAGATCAAGGGCATGAAGGGCCCCTCCTGCGTGGCCGAGATCGAGAAGTTCGCCTCCGGCGTCGGCACGATCACGGCCATCGACAAGAAGGCCGAGTTCTACCAGACCCAGACCAAGAGCCAGGGCCAGAAGCGGGCCTAGGCTCTCCAGCCTTCGGCCACCCATGCGTCGTTCCTAGCAATGGATCCAGTTCGGAGCGGATCGCCATTGCCCGTGATAAAACAGAAGAGGACGGGCTCCTAGGCATTCCGGCTCCCGCTAGGCGGGTCGAACGGACCGGGAGGGATGGGTCATTGGACACCTGCGGAGACCGCCGGACCGGGCTACACTCCGGGCATGAGTCATACTTTCTTCGCCGTTGCCGTCACGCTGCTGTCGACGTCGATGGCCGCTCGCGCCCAAGACTTCGAATCCTCCGCCTCGGCCCTGTTCGGCACGCTGCGGGCCGCCGCCGCCGCGATGCCGGCGCATCCCGCTGCGGGGGAGACGCCGATCGGACTCGTGAACGCCGCATTCAAAAGCGCTGCGTCGAATTTCGTCGATTCGAAGGCCATGCTGGCCGTGGGCGCCGCGCTCGGCGGAAAACCCATCAGCGAGGTCAACGCTTCGTTCGCCTCCGCCGCGTCGAACTTCGTCGATTCGAAGGCCGTGCTGGCGGCCGCCGCCGCGGTCGGCGAAAAGTCCATCAGCGAGGTGAACGACTCGTTCCGTTCCGCCGCGTCGAACTTCGCCGATTCGAAGGCCATGCTGGCGGCCGCCGCAGCGCTCGGCGGAAGGCCCATCAGCGAGGTGAACGACTCGTTCCGTTCCGCCGCGTCGAACTTCGCCGATTCGAAGGCCATCCTGGCGGCGGCCTCCGCGGTCAGCGGGAAGCCCATCAACGAGGTG
>JBAZSR010000167.1:0-8410 GCA_041662295.1 Elusimicrobiota bacterium
ACCACCCGATGATGGGGCCGACCATGGCGGCGGGCTCCTCTCCGACCCTCTCGACCCAGCCGATGGAATACCGGCCGTTCTTGAACAGCAGGGCCGGGCGGTCCTCGGCCGGGGTGCTGCCGACGTCCACCAGGATCCTGTTCGGCTCCGGCAGATCGGGCCGGATGCCCAAGGCCGACCGGACACCATCGACCCCGAAGAGCTCAAGGCCGCGGCCCGGGAGCGCGTCCGCCTCGGGCTCGTGGACCTTGGACATCCTGCGCACCTTCAACGTTCCTGCCTTCTGAGTTGCCATGGTCAGGCCCTCCGCTTGGGCAAAGCGTCAGAATGTCCCATGGACCGGAGGAGGCGCTGGATCACGGCCCTCCGGTTGGTGTAGATGTTGGTGTCCCCATTCTCCGAATCCCACCCAGGGGACGTGATAGCGGAGCCCTCGGGCACCTCGTCATTATTGATGGCCATGGCCCCCGGCTTCGTCACGACCAGTATCCCGGGTGCCACCACTTCCGCCCGGATGGTGAACCCGTCAAGCTCCAGCGTTCCGGCCTTCGGCTTCGTCTTTGTCGTCATGTTCTCCCTCCTGTGGTCTATTCCCTGGTCTTCTTGAGATAGGCCTCGATGTCGTCGCGCCGAAACCGCTTGATCCTGCCGACCCGGTGGACGTTGAGCTCACCCCTCTCAATCAGCCGGTCGATGGTCCGCGGATTGACCTCGAGAACCTCCGCCAGCTCCTTCACCGTGTAGAACTCCTTCATCAATGCGACCATGCACACCTCCCGCCCTAATTCAACTCCACTCGCTGGGCGCCAGGGCCCAGCTCCAAAGCTTTCAAGGTCAGCACCATGCCGAGAAATCCAATTCGCCCGGGCCGCGCCGCGGACTCCCGCGCGATGATCTCCCCCCCTTCGTGCAACGTCTGCCGGATGGTCTTCATGGTCTGCCTCACGCCGCCAGGATGGCGGCCTCGATGTCCGACTCCGCGAAACTGAGATAGGCCACGGTCGAATTTACCGACGCATGGCCCAGCGCCCGCTGGGTCTTCACCAGGTCATGGCCCAGGAGCTCGTAGACCTTGGCCGCGAAGGTCTTCCGCATGGCGTGGGTCCCGAGCTTGCCGGTGAGCCCGGCGCGAGCGTAGCCGGTGGCGAGGATGCGCCACGCCTGGACGCGGCTGATAGGGCGGCTCTCCCCCTTCCGGCTCACGAACAGCGGGGCCTCGAGGTTGAGCGCCCCGGCCTCCCGGAGCTCGGAGATCCACGCGCCCACGGCCTCGCGGGCCTCGGCATGGAGCACCACAGCGCGCCCGGAGACGCGGCCCTTCATGCTCTTGCGCTGGACGTAGACCCTGCCGGCCACGGCGCCGGAGCGCTCGAGCACGTCCTGGACCCGGATGGAGAGCAACTCGCTCACCCGGAATCCGGAGCGGACGCCCAGGAGGAACAGCGCCCGGTCCCGCGCGGAGAGCGCCGCGGCGACGGCCCCGACTTCCTCGTCTCTCAGCGGCCTTGCCCCTTTCATTTTCTTGTCCTCCCTACCCCCCTATTATATATGACTTATGTGCATTTGTCAAGACCCAATTAGACCCAATGTGACAAAACGCCAGAACGTTACATTGGGGTCAGGCCCCCCGGGTCTACCTCAACCGGACCCTCTTGCGCTCCCCGGGCAGGGGCCCCAACCTATCCAGCGGGGAGGCCTTCCGATGGTCGGCCAGGGAATCGTCGTCCGTGAGCGCGGCGTAGCGCTTTGTCATGGCGAGGGTGCTGTGGCCGAGAAGGCGCTGGAGCTGGAGAACCCCCCCGCCGTTGCGTAGGAACTGGATGGCGAAGAAGTGCCGCAGGGCATGGGGAGAGAGCCGCCTGGTGTAGACGCCCGCGGCCCGGGCCAGCCTGCGGAACCTCTGGCCGAAGGCGCCGCGCGTGAGGGGCCCGCCAAAGCGGTCAACGAATAGGCGCTCCTCGGGCTTACCCTCCCCGCGAGCTCTCAGCCAGGCCAGGAGGGCTGTCCTGGCGGCGCTCCCGAAGGCTACGAGGCGCTCCCTCCGGCCCTTGCCCAGGAGCCTGGCCGTCCCCCCGGCCATGTCCACGTCCCCGAGCTTGAGCGCCAGCGCCTCGGAGAGCCGCGCCCCGGTGTCTGCCAGGAAGCACATGATGGCGTAGTCCCGGACGTCCAGCGGATCCCGGCCGCGGAGCTGCTCGATGATCTTGCGGAACTGGTCCGGGGTCGGGCAGGGCATGAGCCGGCGCTCAACACGGGGCGCCTCCAGCGTCTCGGAGGGGTCGAGCAGGAGCAGTCCGTCCCGGCGCAGGAAGCGGAAGAAGGTCCGCAGGTGTCTCCACCTGGTGTGGAGCGTCTCGGAGGCGAGGCCCTGGTCCTTTCGGTCCTCGAGGTAGGCCCGCAGGTGGCTGGCCGCGGCGTCCCCGGGCTTGGCGACCCCTATCGGAACCAAGAAGGCCACGAGGCCCGCGAGGGTGCCGCGGTAGTGCTCGATGGTCCCGGGGCTCACGTCCTGGGCCCGACAGCGCAGGAGGAACGCCCGCGTTGCCTGCTCCCAGGTCAGGCTTTCTGCTGAAAGGACGGAAAACTCCAACCCGCTCATGCCGACCTCCGTAGCGGATCAGGGTAGCTGACTCGTAAGGCCTTGCGGCCTGGTCAGGGAGGGCTTCCGGGAAGGTTTCTCGTCGAGAGAAAGAAAACTGGAGCGGGCGAGGAGAATCGAACTCCCATCTCTACCTTGGCAAGGTAGCGTTCTACCACTGAACCACGCCCGCGTGTCACAAGCCTCCCTCGCGGGGAGGCGCGCAGCCGTAGGGGCCTACGCGTAACGGCGTACATTATACTACACCAAGGGCTTAAAGCTAAACCCCGGGGTGGGGATGCTGTCCGTGTTCCGGCTTGTGCTCCGCGTGATGCTCCGGCTTGTGATCGGGGTGATGCTCGGGCTGGTGCTCG
The DNA here is from genome assembly GCA_041662295.1 of Elusimicrobiota bacterium. Taxonomy (GTDB): domain Bacteria; phylum Elusimicrobiota; class Elusimicrobia; order UBA1565; family UBA9628; genus JACQWX01. The sequence continues at coordinate 2,953 of JBAZSR010000167.1, forward strand.
TGCTCGGGCCTGTGCTCGGGGCGAGGATCGGGCCTGTGGGCCGGGGGAGCGAGCCGGGCGGCGTCGTCGGCGACGGCGCGGCGGTTCTCCTCCTCGAGGACGGTGGTGATCTCGTCGAAGCGGGTGTCGAAGGCGCGGCAGACATCGGGGTCGAAGAGCTTGCCGGAACGCTCCAGGATGTAGGTCCGGGCGTCGCCGACCTTCCAGGCGCCCTTGTAGACGCGGTCGCTGACGAGCGCGTCGAAGACGTCGGCCACGGACACGACGCGGGCCTCGAGAGGGATGAGGTCGCCCTTCAAGCTGTGGGGGTAGCCGGAGCCGTCGAAGCACTCGTGGTGGGCGATGGCGATGCGCGCGGCCAGGCGCAGGAGGCGGCTCTCGGCGCGGGCGAGCATCTGGCTGCCGTAGGTGGTGTGGCGCTTCATCTCCTCGTACTCGACGGGCTCGAGCTTGCCGGGCTTGCGGAGGATGGAATCGGGGATGGCGACCTTGCCGATGTCGTGGAGCGGGGCGGCGTAGCGGATGTCCTCGGCCTCGGGGTAGGAGAGGCCGACGCCCGAGGCGAGGATGCCCGAGAACCGGCTCATGCGGCGCAGGTGCTTGCCGGTGTCCTCCTGGTCGCGAAACTCGGCCACGAGAGCCATGCGGTAGATGGTCTCGAGGTAGGAACGCCGGAGCTCGTCATAGAGGGTCGCGTTCTCGATGAAGGAGGCCGCGATGGTGGCGAGGATGCGGAGGAACCCCTCGTCCTCCTCATTGAAGGAGCCCTTGTTCTTGTTGAGGACCTCGAAGACGCCGAGGCTCTTGCCGTCCCGGCCCTTGAGCGGGACCGCGAGCGCGTTCTTGGTCTGGTAGCCGGTGATGCGGTCGAGGTCCTGGTTGAAGCGGGGGTCGCGGTAGGCGTCGCGGATGTTGATGGCGTTGCCGGTCTTGGCCACGAAGCCGGCGATGCCGCGGCCGAGGGGGATGCGCAGGATCTTCTCGCCGATGCCCAGCGCCACCTTGGTCCAGAGCTCGCCCTTGTACTCGTCGATGAGGAAGACGGAACAGCGGTCGGCGTCGAGGATGCGGCGGACCTCCTCCGCGATGATGGTGAGCAGGGAATCGAGGCGCGTCTCGACCGCGATGATCCGGCCGAAGCGCGCCAAGAGCATCTGGCGCTTCTCGAGTTCCTGTCTTCTACCCATGGTGAGGAGGAGTGCGGGGCCGGTCCAAGGCTTCAGCGACGAGCTCGCTCAGGTGTCGGACCTCGGCCTCAGGATAGTATTTCTTCAGACCATGGGCAAGCTGGATGAGGCAGGAGGTGGCGCTGACCGCCACCTGCCGGGCCCGGACCGAGGCGACGTTGCCGACCTTGCGCCGCAGGAGCGCGTCCGAGAGCTCGGGGTGGCTGAAGCCGAAGGCGCCGGCCCCGCCGCAGCAGGAGTCGGACTCGGGCAGCTCCACGAAATCCCTGCCGGCCAGGGCCTTGAGCACCCGGCGGGGCTCGTCCACGATGCCCTGGCCGTGGCGGCACCGGCAGGAGTCGTGCCAGGTCACGGGACCGGCTTCCAGGGCCGGGATGGCGGCGGCCTTGCATGCCAGCATCTCGACCGCGTCGCGGACCCGGGCCGCGAACTCCTTGGCCGGGCCTGCCCACTCCGGGTCGGCGAGCAGGAGCTGGGGATAGGCCTTCATATGGGCGGCGCAGGAGGAGCAGTCCACGACCACGGGGAGCAGTGTTCCGCCCTCGACGGACAGCGCGGCCGCGCTCCAGGCCGCGATGACGGAGCGCGCGAGGTCCCGGCTGGCCTCGAGATCGCCATAGTTGAAGCAGACCAGGCCGCAGCACGGAGCCTCCAGCCACGCTCCCGGGCCGGCCAGGGCGTCGAGCGCCTTCAGGGTGGCCTTCCCCACGCGGGGATGGACGAAGTTGGGGCCGCAGGCCGCGAAGTAGAACCACGCGGGCCGCTCAGGCCTGGAGCGGCCGCGGAGCGTCTCCGTGAGGAACTCCAGGGGAGCCTCCCGGAGCTCGGCGTCCGCGACGGCCAGCCACCTCATGCCCAGGGCGGCCAGCAGGCCGGAGCGCCGGACCAAGGCGGAGAGCCCGAACCTCTTGGCCACGAACGCGGCCTTGAGGAGCAGGGCCATGAGCCCTGGCCTCTTGACCACGAAGGTCATGGCCTCCTGGACCCAGCAGGGCGAGGTCCCCAGGAGCCGGCGGCCTTCCAGCACGATGTCCGGGGTGGGCACGCGGCCGTAGCAGGCGCTGGTGCAGGCGCCGCAGAGCAGGCAGGTGGTCAAGGCTTCCTTCAGGTCGCCGCCGGCCGGCGCCTTGTCCTCCAGGACCATGCGCACGAGCTGGTTGCGGCCGCGGCTCGAGCGCGACTCGCGGCCCGTAGCCGCGTAGGTCGGGCAGGCCGTCTCGCAGTAGCCGCAGCGGCTGCACTGGCTGGCCGCGTCGTAGGTGGAACGCTCCCCGAGGTCGGTGATCAGACGGCCCAACGAACTGCTCATCCCGTCGTTAAGGTACCATTTTTCCGTTTGATATCGCGCCTTGGAGGAAGATAGACTATCCGCGTGAACAGCCTCCGTCTTGCCGCGGTCCTGCTCTCGGCGTGCTCGCCCTCCTGGGGCGCCAACGACACCGAGATCGATATCCGGCCGCCTTCGGACTTCATCGCGATCGAAGTGGACAAGGCCTCGCTCCCTCAGGACGCGGAAGCGGTCCTCACCCTGGCGCACCCCTCGGATTGCGGCTTCGGAGGCATCGCGTCGCCCCTGTACGACGCCAGGGAGCTCGACACCCGGCTCATCGAGTACCATCCGCACAAGCACCAAACCGCGGCGCCGAGGAAGACCCTCGCGCCCATGTCCACCAAGTATTCCGGGAACCTGACCGCGCCCCACCGCGCCATCAACCAGCCCGAAGTCCAGATCCAGCAGACCCACAGCCACCACATCAAGGTGACCCGGTACAGCCTCAAGATGGCTGCCACGGGCGAGGTCCGCGTCGGCCCCTTCGAGATCCTCTGCGGCGGCCGGAGATACCGGACTCAGGAGCGCCGGATCGCTGTCTCGGCCAACGACGACCTCCTCTATAAGACCGTAAACATGGAGGCCATCGGCGGCGGGACCGCCCCCCCTGCCAGCGGACCCTCTACCGCGGCCGAGACCCAGGCCTCTCCCGTGCCCCTGCCGTCCGCCGCGGCTCCACTGCCGCCTCCCGCGCCCATCAAGAGCAGCTCGACGGGCATGAGTTCCCTGGCCGCCATCGGAGCGGGCTTGGCGCTCGGCTTGGCCGCGGCCGCGTGGATGATCGTGTCCGCGTTCAAGAAGACGGCCCCGCTGCCCGCGCCTGAGCCCGGGCCCAAGCACGGACCGCCTCCTGCCCCTGCCCCGGCAACAACTCCGGCTCCCACACCCCCTCCAACGCCCCCGGCGGCAGCGAAGCCATCGTTCTTCGCGCCCCTCAGCGCGGGGAAGCGGACCATCGCCGGAGGCAGATACGAGATCCTCGAGGACCTCGGCAACGGCGGCATGGGCAAGCTATTGGTAGGACTGGACACAAGGCTCAGCCGCAAGGTCGCCATCCGGCAGATGCGTCCCGAGATCCGCTCGTCGGCCAAGGACTGCGCCCGGTTCATGGCTGAAGCGAGGATCATCGCCAAGCTCCGACACCCCTACATCGTGAGCATCCACGACATCCTGGAGGAGGACGACCAGGTCTACCTCATTTTGGACCTCGTCGAAGGCAGGTCCCTGGCCGCCATCCTGGAGAACGGGCGCAAGCTCCCTCTGTGCGAGTGCAAACAGCTCTTCCACTACATCTGCGAGGCCGTGGATTTCGCGCACCGCAGCAAGGTCCTGCACCGGGACCTCAAGCCGGGCAACATCATGGTCAACAAGGAAGGCTTCGCCATGGTGACGGACTTCGGCATCGCGGCCGAAGCCAAGGACACGATCTCCAGGATGACCCAGACGGACGCCTCGGGCTTGCCCGCGTACATGGCGCCGGAACAGCACCTGGGAGAAGCTAGGCCGGCCTCGGACGTCTTCGCGCTCGGAGTCATGCTCTACGAGGCCCTGACCGGCGCCAAGCCCTTCCTAGGACCGGATTTCCTTGCCCAGAAGGAGCGCCAGCTCTTCACGCCCCCTTCCAGCATCGTCGAATCCTTGAATTTCCGCGCCGACCGGCTCATGGCCGACGCCCTAGCCCCTGCCCCTGACCAGCGGCCTAAAAGCCCATTGGATCTCTACAATCGGCTCAAGGAACTCTGATTACCGATTTTTCAGCTGGGCATTACCGAATTTTTGTTGAATATTCCCCCCCCGAGGCTATACTTATAGAGGGGGCAGTTCATCCATGACCCGATTCCATCGCAGCCCCGCCTTCCTCGGCTTGACCGCTCTCCTGGCCCCTGCTTTGGCGTGGGCCGTGCCTGTGGTCAAGACCGAACTCGACCGGGAAACCATCCCCGGCGATGAGACCGCTGTCCTGACCATCACGGTCCCCTCGGATTGCGAGGTCGAGAAGCCCTTTGGCGAGACCTTCGAGGTGGTGACATTCGATTCCCAGCTCATGAGCGGGCCCGCTTCGGGCAAGAAGCTCCAGCCTCTCCGGAGCAAGTACTCCATGGGCACCTCGGTCCAGGTCCTCGGCTCAGGCTCGGCGGAGTCCAAGACCTGGCAGCGCCGCTTCACCTTCGAGATCCATCCCCTGCTCCCGGGAAAGATCAGGCTCCCGGCCCTGAAGGTCTCCTGCCCTGACGGCAAGACCAAGAGCGCGGCCAAGACCCTCACCGCGACCGAGGTCAAAAAGAGCGGCTCCGGCGAGCCGGCCGCGAGCGGGGATGGGGATTCGTTCCTCTATAAACCGGTGTCGCTCGGCAACACCGCGCCGGACAAGCCGAGGACCGCTGCTGCGCCCCCGGCTCCAGGGCCCATCATCGCGCAGGAGACCCCTCCTCCTCCGGCCCAGCCGCCTGCCCCGTCCCCATCCCCGGCCACGGCTGAAAGCCAGCCCGCCGCGCCAGGACCGGCTCCGGAGGCTGTCGCGGCCCAGCACGCGGACAAGGTGGCGCGCTATGTCCAAGGATTCGCCAAGGGCATGGCCGGCATGGTCCACGGCAAGGATGAGAAGCTCTCCTCGGCCGGCAAGGACCTGGCCTCGGCCAGCAGGACCATGGGCTCCATCATCAAGACCGTGTTCCTTGTCCTGGTCTCCCTGGCGGGCGCCGCGGCAACAGGCTATGGGCTCTACATCGGGGCGGCGGCGTTCCGCAAGAGCCGCCATTACGAGCGCCTCAGGCTATGGGTCCTGGCCCAGATCTCCCCTCCCCAGAAGGAGGAGAACGTGGTTGGCTTCAAGTACCGCGTCCTCACCGAGCTCGGCCAGGGAGGCATGGGAACGGTCCTGCTCGCAGAGGACATCAAGCTCGGCCGCAAGGTGGCCTTGAAGCGACTCCACTCCGAAGCG
>JBAZSR010000168.1:0-8406 GCA_041662295.1 Elusimicrobiota bacterium
ATCGTGTCCGTGGACGGCCGCTCCACCTCAGGCATGACTTTGACGGAGGTCGTCAAGCTCCTGCGGGGACCTGCGGGCGCGAAGGTCGACGTGGCCGTGTGGCGGCCCGGGGTCTCCAAGGAGCAGTCCTTCACCCTCATCCGGGAGTCCGCGGTGGCCGGAGGGACCGCTCAACAGCCGCCGTCCTCGACGGCTCGACGGGACTCCGTGAGGGCGGAGCTCGCGCAGGCGATGCTCGGCGCTGCCGCGCCTCCTGTCCGCGAGAGGCCCGAGGCTCCATCCCAGCCGGTCCCCCCTGCCATCGCTGCGGCATTCGGCCTCCCGCGGGCGGCCGCCTCGCTGCCGGACACGGATGCGCCGAAGTACCGCCAGGCGCAGCGCCCCGACGACTTCGCGCTGGTGGTCGGCATCGAGAGGTACGCCAAGCTCGTCTCAGCCGAGTTCGCGGAGCGCGACGCTTCGGCCGTGCGCGACCATCTCCTGGCTCTGGGCGTGCCTCAGCGCAACGTCATCTTCCTGATCGGCCAAGCCGCGACCCGCGCGAGCCTCCAGGGTTATCTCGAGGAGTGGCTGCCGAAGAACGTCAAGCCCGGCTCCCGCGTCTACTTCTACTACTCCGGCCACGGCGCGCCCGACCCGAAGACCGGGGACGCATTCCTCGTGCCCTGGGACGGGGATCCCATGTTCCTGAAGTCCTCGGCCTACCCCCTGCGGGACCTCATCGCCCGGCTCTCGGGCTTGGGCGCGGCCGAGGTCCTGGTGGCCTTGGACTCCTGCTTCTCCGGCGCCGGCGGCCGCTCCGTGCTGGCCAAGGGGAGCCGCCCCCTGGTCGCCAAGGTCAAGGACATCGGTTTGCCCGAGGGAGGCGTCAGCCTCCTGACCGCGGCCTCGGGCGACGAGACCACGGCCACGCTCGAGGACGCCCGGCACGGGGTCTTCACCTATCATCTGCTCCGGGCCTTGAACGAGGGCAAGCGCGGGACCAAGGACCTCTACGAGTACCTCAAGCCCAGGGTGTCCGACGACGCCCGGCGTCAGAACCGCGAGCAGACCCCGGGGTTCAGCGGAAGTGACCTCTCCTTCTGAAGACCTGCCGCCCTTGCGGCAGGTCGTGCCCGAGCCCAAGCCTCTGCATCTCCCCCGGCCCTGGACCGACGATGTCGTCTACATGGTCCTGCTCGACCGGTTCCACCGCGAGGGCGGCCCGGAGCCTAAGGCGCCCTGGCACGGCGGCAACATCGCGGGCGTCCGCGCCAAGCTCGACTACCTCCAGGGCCTGGGCGTGACAGCCCTGTGGCTGAGCCCGGTCTTCAAGAACCAGGACGACGGGTTCCACGGCTACTGGCCCGTGGACTTCCGGGCCGTGGACCCGCGCTTCGGGACCCTTGAGGAGCTTCAGGCCCTCGTCAAGGATTGCCATGGCCGCGGCATGAAGGTCCTGCTCGACATGGTGCTCAACCACGCTGGCTACGAGCATCCCATGACCAAGGATCCGGCCACGAGGGACTGGTTCCACCGAGGGCAGTCCATCCGCTGGGTCGACCAGAAGAGCCTCGAGAGGGGCTCCCTGCACGGCCTGCCCGATTTCGCGCAGGAGAAGCCCGAGGTGGCCTCCTGGCTCATCGACATGACGCTCTGGTGGGTGGAACAGACCGGGGTGGACGGATTTCGCCTCGACGCGGTCAAGCACGTGCCCGCGTCCTTCTGGAAGAGGTTCTCGAAGGAGGTCTGCGCCCGGCACCCCGAGTTCTTCCTCGTGGGCGAGGTCTTCCGCGGCGTGCCGCGCTACATCGCCCGCTACCAGCGGGAGGACGGCATCCACTCCGTGCTCGACGTCCCGTTCGGAGACACAGTGCGTAGTACCCTCGCTCGCGACTGCGAGGAGCCCGGCCCGAGCCTGTGGTCGCGCTTGAAGGAACTCCGGCGCGAGTACAAGACCATGCTGTTCAACGAGATCATGCGCAAGGTCTTCGCCCGCCGGCCCACGGACATGCGCTGGTTCTCGCGGCTTCTTGAGTCCGAGGAAGCCTACGCCCACCCGGAGCTCCTGGCGACCTTCATCGACAACCACGACCTCAGCCGCTTCATCTCCGAGGCCGGGGGCTCGAAAGAGCGTCTCAAGATGGCCCTGGCGGTCCTCTTCTGCTGGCGGGGTATCCCGATCCTGACCTACGGCACGGAGGCGGGCCTCTCCGGACGGACCGAGGGCTCCAACAGGGCTCCCATGCCCTTCGGCGCTGACCCTGAGATCGAGGAGCACACGCGCAGGCTCGTCAAGCTCCGGCGGGCCGTGAGCGCCTTCACCCGGGGCCGCACCATCGAGGTCCTGGCTGACCGCGAGGTCTTCGCCTTCCTCCGGGACGACCACGAGACCCGGGGCCTCTGCGCCCTCAACAACTCCAGGGCTGCCCAGGAGCGCACCCTGTCCCTGCCCGGCTCAGGCAAGCCCGCGGTCTGGCTGGACGCATCGACGGGCGAGCGCTTGGTCGAGCGCGACGGCAGTCTGAAGCTTTCCCTTGCCCCGCGCTCGGCGCGGGTCCTGGTCGTGGGGTGGCGGGTCGGAGCGCACGGCGCCTCCGAGCGGCTTTCCGCCTTCAGTCCCGGTTCGCGGTCGAGCAAGCGCCGCACCCGCCGCGGCGCCAGCCCGGGTTAGCGCTTCTTCACCCTGTTGTTCTGGTTGCGATCCCGGGAGGCAGGCAGGGCCTTCTCGTTCTTGAGGCGGTCCACTTCGGCGCGGGCTCGCGCTTCTCTCTGACGGAAGTCCTGGGCCGCCTCCGCGCTCTCCGTGCTCGCGGACCAGTCCTGGAAGGAGTGATAGCCGAAGAAGGCCCCGCCGCCGATGCCTCCCCCCACGGCCGCCACGCAGAGGTAGCCTGCCGCGACGGGGATGGCGATCCAGCCTGCCACGGCCGCGACGAGCACGCCCGCGCCCACGACTCCTACTGCGCCCAGCACGGCGGCTGTCTTGCCCTCCTCCCGCATGGTCGCGTCCTTCTTGAGGGCGTCTAGATCGTTTTCCTGGGCGCTCTGCCGGAAACGCGCGGCGTCCTGCTCGTGCTTCTTGATCAGCGCGGTCAATTCGGCGCGAGGCAGGGGTCCTAAAGTCTCCCCATCACGGGCGGTGCCCCGTGCGCTTGATTGACCTTCGGGAAGGGCGCTCTCGTCTGTCCGGTTGTCTGAGAACGCGTTCAATGCGGTCTTGAGGTTGCGATTGATGCTCTGAGCAGCCATCCCCATCCTCGGCCTAGGTCCTTCGCCAGGATTGGCTCCGCTGCTGCCCGGGGCATCTCCCACGTTCTCCGCGGACCTCTCCGACCGCTCCCCGCATTGGCGCAAAACGCGCGCCAGCTCCGGGGAGAACATCCCGGCCTTTGCGAGCTTGGATTCCCAGGAGCCGTCCGCGAGGGCTTGGGCGACCTCGTCGTCGGTCATGTTGCGCAGCGGCACATAGTGTTTTTTTACGGCCTCCAGCAGGCTGGTCCGGTAGGACCGGCTCTTCTGAGGCCAATCATTCGCCCATACCGCTTCCGGCGTTTTGCTGCGCATCGTCCGTTCGAGCAGGTCCGCGAGTTCGGGCGTGATAAAGTCGGAGGCCTGGCCGGCGGTCTCTGGGTCCTCGGAGGAGCAGGCCTTGAGGAATGTGTCGATCTCAGCGGGCTTGGGCAGGCTTGAATCATTGCCCACGCAGGGCTTCGATCCGGCGAAGACAGGGGAAGCGATGATTGCGGAGAGGGCGATTCCTGAAATCAGGGACTTCGTGTCTGTCGACATGGGGAATCCTCAGGACCCCGCAGGGCTTGATGCCATAGTATGGCCCCTGGGATGGATCTTGTCAACCCTTCAACAAGCGTTCGACGGCCAAGGAGACATACTCCCCGAGGCGGGTCTCCAGGGCGGGAGAGAGGCCCATGCCGGGCTCGACGGAGAAAGGCTCGATGCCCATGAAGGTCAGGGGCGGGACAGCCACTCCAGCGGCCCGGGCAAGGGCCAGGGACTCGAAGAGGTCCCCCCCGTGCGTTGAGATGCCTCCTGGGGCTTTGACGCTCTCGGCTTCCTCAGGGGTGAAGAACCGGATGCTACCGGGCTCCAGGCCCATGCGGGCTGAGTCCACCACGAGGATGGCTTCCGTGCCGGGCTCGAAGTAGCCCAGGAGGTCGACCCAGCCTCCTCTTAAGGCCACGGCCTGGAAGCCGTGTTTGGCGTCCAGGCCGTCTCCAGCAGCCTTCTCCGCGACCCGCAGGCCGATGCCGTCATCCGAGGCGGCATGCGAGCCTGCGCCGATGAGGTACTTCAACGCGTGAACTTCACGTCGAGATAGTGGGTGGAGCAGGAGATGCACGGGTCGTAGGCCCGCACCAGCATCTCGAGCGCGAGCTCCATCTCCTTCTCGCCCTTGCCGGCCTTCACGAGCTCGGGCACGAGCTTCTCGAAGTCCTTCTGGATGTTGCCGTGGTTCTGGTTCGTGGGGATGATGCAGTTGCCCATGAGGCACATCCCGTCCTTGTCGTACTCGTACTCGTGGAACAGGATGCCGCGGGGCACCTCCACGCCGGCGGCGCCCCTGCCGAACCGGGCGGGCTTGACCGGCGCCTCGTCGCGGAGGCCCTTCTTGAGGAGCTCGCCGATGAGGCGCAGGCTCTCGTGGACGCTGTGCACGACCTCCACGGCCTGGGCCGCGGTGTTGAGGTACGGGTTGCCGCACACGGGCTTCATCCCGAGGGCCTGGGCGACCTTCCTGGCCTCGGGGTGGAGCTGCTCGAAGTTGTTGTTGAACCGGGCCAGGGCGCCGGCAGCGTAGCAGTCGAGCTTGTTCTTGGTGTATTTGGCGGTGGACTGGGGCACCACGTACTCGTTGGTGACCTTGCGGTAGTCCGAGACCGGCCAGGTAGACTTCGTGCCGTCGGGCATGCACGAGGAGATGACCCCGTCGTAAAGGCCGTACTCGACCTTGTCGTGGAGCGCGATGTACTCGGTCGGCCTGGAGAAAGCCGGGATCTTGGGCGCCAGGGCCGCCACGGTCTTGACCGTTGCCTCGAGGTCCGGGACGGCGGAGAGGAGCCGGTCCTTGAGGGCCTGGAGCTCCTTCGCGGTCGGCAGGCTCGAGAACCCGCCTGGCACCGCCGTGGTCGGGTGCGTGGTGCGGCCGCCGATGAGGGAGCCCCACTCGTGGCCGAGCCTCTTGAGCCGCAAGGCGCAGGTGACGACGTCGCCGTGGGTCTTGACCAGGGGAAGGACCGAGGGCGCGCCCACGAGGTCCGGCGCGGCCAGGAAGTAGACGTGCAGGACGTGGGAGTCGAAGTTCTCCGCGTGCTTGAGGAGCCTGCGCAGGAGGTCCGTCTGCTCCGTGACCTTGATGCCCAGGCTTGCTTCCGTGGCTTTCAGGGAAGCCAGGGTGTGCCCGATGGAGCAGATGCCGCAGATGCGGCTGGTCACGCGCGCGACCTCGGTGTAGTGGCGGCCGCGCACCATGGCCTCGAAGAAGCGCGGGGCTTCCGGCACCTGCCACTGGCACTTCGTGACCTTGCCGTTCTTGACGTCGACCTCGATGTTCCCGTGCCCCTCGACTCTGGTGAGGTGGTGGACCCGGACCTTGGCTTCCGTCGTCATTGCTTTCCCCCTTGCGGCGCGGTCAGCGCCGGGGTCTTGGCGTCGTGCTTGGGCGTGGATGTGCCGCGCTGGTTGGCGGTCCACATCAGCGTCTTTCCATCGGCGCGGCGCTCGGAGAAGCCGGCCTTCTCCTTGAGGACCTTCTTGAGCGCGGCCTCGTTCGGGTGGTCGACGAACCCGCGGCAGGCCTCGCAGGGGATGCCGGCCGCTGGGCAGGGCGCGCCGCAGCCCGCGCGGGCGACCTGGCCGAGGCAGTGGTCCCCCTCGTGGTAGCGGCACACGGTCTCGCGCCTCTTGCACTCCACGCAGACCGGGTGATTCGGGATGACCGGCTCCTTGCCGTGGAGGAGGTGCGAGACGATCTGCAGGACCTCGTACTTGTTGACCGGGCAGCCGTAGGCGTTGTAGTCCACCTTGATGGCGGCCGAGATCGGGAGCGCCTGGGCGGAGTCGAGGTGGGGCATCCCCGCGTCCTTGCCGTAGACGCACTCCTTATAGTCCTTCTGGTGGTTCTTGAGGGCGTTGATGCCGGCCGTGGTGGCGCACTGGCCGTAGGCGATGACGATCTTGGCCCGCCGGCGGATGTCCTCCAGGCGCGCCCGGTCGGCCTCGCGGGTGAAGCTCCCCTCGATGAAGGCCACGTCGATGGGCTCGGTCGTCTTCTCGGAGATCGCCTCGCGGAATTCGACGATCTCGATGTGGTTGAGGAGTTCCAGGAACGCGGCGTCCCCGAAGTTCGTCATCTCGATCTGGCAGCCTTCGCAGCACGCGAAGTCGAAGAACGCGGCTTTAGCCTTAGGCATCTCAGGGCGCCTCCTCAAGGTTCTCCACTTCGGCGAAGGAGAACACGGGTCCGTCGGTGCACACGTACTTGTCGTTGATCTGGCAGTGCCCGCACTTGCCGACCCCGCACTTCATCCGGCGCTCGAGGTCGACGTAGATGTTCTCGCGCGGGATCCACAGGGAGTCCAGCACGGAGACGACGTAGCGGAACATGATGGGCGGCCCGCACACCACGACGCGGGTCTCCGGGGCGACCGGGACCTTGTTGAAGAGCTTGGTGACCACGCCCACGTTGCCGGTCCAGGTGGGGTCGGAGCGGTCCACGGTCTCGTGGAGCTCGACGTCCTTGGACTTGCGCCACTCCTCGAGGTCCTTGATGAAGAGCTGGAGCTTGGGCTCGCGGGTGCCGTACATGAGGATGAACCGCTTGAACTCTTTGCGCCGGTCCATGATGTATTGGATGAGGCTGCGGGTCGGGCAGAGCCCGATGCCTCCCGCGACGATGAGGATGTCGTGCCCACGGAGTTTGTCGAGGTCGAAGCCGTTGCCGAAGGGCCCGCGCACGAGCAGGGACTCGCCCGGGCCCAGCTTGTTGATCGCGGTGGAGACCCTGCCGACCGAGCGGACCACGATGTCGAAGGTGTTCTTCCGGGTCGGCGAGCTCGCCAGGCCGATGGGTATCTCGCCGTAGCCCATGAGCCCCACCTCGAGGATCTGGCCCGGCTGGAACTCGAGCTGGGACTTGTCGGCCAGCTGGAGGGTGAAGTGCTTCTCGGTCGGGGTCGTCTGTTCCGCGCGCAGGATATTCGCCTTGCGCGGCAGGAAGATGTTCGGCCCCTGGTCCTTGCCCCCGGCCTCGGGCTTGACGGCCATGGCCGCGACGCCGCACGCGCAGTATCCCTTCATGACGGCCTCCCCATGATGGTGTCGATGACGCGGACCGGGTCCGCGATGTCCGCGGTGCAGGCCGCCGAACAGCGGCCGCAGCCCACGCAGGCCGGCCCGCCCAGCTTCTCGTTGAGGTAGCTTGCCTTGCGCATGAAGCGGTGGCGGAAGCGCTCCCCTCGCGTCTCGCGGAAGTTCTCGGCGGCGTTGGCGCCGAGTGTCACCTTGGAGAAATCCTCGGTGAGGCACGCGTCCCAATAGCGGGTGCGGCTGCCGGACTTCTGGTCGAGGTTCCACACGTCCTGGACGTCGAAGCAGTAGCAGGTAGGGCACACGGTGTTGCAGGAACCGCAGGAGAAGCAGTCCTCGGAGAGCTCCTCCCAGAGCTTTTCGTCCTTGAACGCGGCCTTCATGCGGTGGGCCACAGCCGCGGCCGGGTGCTTGAGGGTCTCGGGGCACTTGCGGCCCGCTTCCTCGTTGGCCTTCCGAGCCTGGGACGATTGCTCTTTGGTAGCGGGCTTAAAGTCCCCGTGCTTGAGCAGGGCCGCGCCCTTGCTGGTGCGGGGTTCGTAGACCCAGCCGCCGGAGACCTTTGTCAGGAGCGCGTCATGGCCCTTGGGCTCGACACTGGCCGCGATGGAGCCCCAGAAGGCGCGGGAGGAGGCCTTCTGGGCGGCCATGGCCACGATCGTGGCTGCATCGCGGTTCGCGAGGTAGTTGCGGTCCGCGTTCTTCTCCTTGAAGAGAAGGTCCGTCATGTCGATGGCCTTCACGTCGTAGGGGTGCACGCCGAAGAGGACCATGGGGACCGGGTCGATGCAGCCCTCGACTTTGTCTCCGTCGAAGCGCACGAGGTCCTGGGCCGGCGGGAAGAAGAGCTTCTTCGGCGGCAGGATGGTCACGTCGTAGTCGAGGCGCAGGTCCGCGGCGGACTCCAGCTTCGCGAACACGAACTGGCTCCTCTTGGCCACGGGCCCGACCACCGGGCCGGCGGCCAGGAGCTTGGCCAGGAACGGTTCGAACGCGTCTTGTGCGAGGAAGTGCTCTTGCATGAGGTTCTCCCTGAATAGTGAGATTCCCTCACATTAGATGCAACAAAAGCACCACTCAGGGTGTCACACCTCAACTTAT
>JBAZSR010000169.1:0-2657 GCA_041662295.1 Elusimicrobiota bacterium
TACCCCTTGAACTCGCGCTGGGCCAGGGCGAGGACCGCGCGTCCCTGCAGCAGCGGCGGCTTCATCGCCCCTCCCCCCCGTCAACCGGCGCGTCGGCGGTCAGCTTGCGGAAGACGTCCTCGAGGGAGAGGCGCTCGAGGCTCAGGTGCATGATGGGCCAGCCCTTCGACGAGGCAAGGCGGAAGACCTCCTCGCGCAGGTCCACGGAGGCCTCGGACTCAACGACGAACTCCTCCCCGGCCGGCGCGGTCACGGCCAGCGCCCCTGGCAGGGCCTCGAGGGCGGGCCGGAACTGGTCAGTCGGGCCCTTGAGCGCCAGGTGCAGGCGGTTCTTGTTCTGCAGGCTCCCGGAGAGTTCGTCGGGCGTGCCGTCCGCCGCGATCTTTCCGGCGTTGAGGATGATGACCCGGTCGCAGACCGCCTGGACCTCGGAGAGGATGTGGGTCGAGAGGAGCAGGGTCTTCTCCTTCTTGAGCTCGCGGATGAGGTCGCGGACCTCGTGCACCTGGTTCGGGTCGAGGCCCGAGGTCGGCTCATCGAGGATGAGCACGTCCGGGTCGTGGATGATGGCCGCGGCCAGGCCCAGGCGCTGGCGGTAGCCCTTGGAGAGTTCTCCCGTCTTGCGGCCGACCACGCCGCCCAGTCCGCAGGTCTTGATCACGGCCTTGACCCGGTCCTTGCGGGCAGCGTCGTCGCCCAAGCCCCGGAGGCGGCCCACGAAGTGCAGGGCCTCGGTCACCTCGAGGTTTTCGTGCAGCGGGTTGTTCTCCGGCAGATAGCCCAGGCGGCGGCGGACCTCCAGGGGATGCTCCGCCACGTCGAGGTCCATGACCACGGCCCGGCCCGCGTCCGCCGGCAGGTAGGCGGTCAGCAGGCGCATGGTCGTGGTCTTGCCCGCGCCGTTGGGCCCGAGGAAGCCTACGATCTGCCCGACCGGGATCTCGAAGGAGAGCCCGTCGACCGCCATGACGTCGCCGAAGCGCTTGGTGAGGTTCTCAGCCCTGATCATCGTGCGTTGGAGAGGATACTAAATAGAAAAGCGTGGAAGGGTCTGTCAAGACCCCGGGTCGGTATCCTGATGCGGCGTGCGGCCTCCGGGGTCAGGGCTCGGCCGGAGTCCGCCAGCGGATGGACTCAAGGACGTCGAGTCCGGCCCGCAGACCATCCGGCGAGGCCGCGCTCACGTGGAAGACCACGACGTGCCCCTTCCGGAACACGAAGCGGCTTGCCTCGAGCAGGGGTTTCTCCTTGAAGGCCAGCTCGGTCTCGAACGCCCCTGCGTGGATGCCGCCCAGGAGCGCGTCATGGGGCTTGCCCCGGAACTTGGCCGGGACCGGCGAGTTCTCCAGCAGGAGCCCGGCGAACTTGAGGGCTTGGCTGTAGGTGAGCGCCTTGGCCCCGAGGTCCGCCGCGGCCACGGTCAGGACCGCGTCCTTGGGGCCTTTGAGCCCTCCTCCCGGGTCCGTGGAGAGCCTCACGAAAGGGACGCTTCGCAGGTCGTCGGCGGGCCCTCCTCCCTGCGAAGCCATCATCCTGAGGAAATACTGGAGGAAGCGGCTCATGGACGCAGGGGCCTTGACCGCGGTCCATCCCGGCGGGATGGAGAGGGTCATGCCGAAGTACGGGTTGTCGTAGGAGCCGTCCTTGACGGTGCCCCCCCCTGGAAGGGGCGGCCGGGAGCAGGCCGAAGCGAGGAGAAGTCCCGCCCCAACAAGGAGCCGGCCCGCGCTGGACCGGCTCCTTCGCGTCCGGCGCCAGGGGCTCACAGCTTGATCTGCCCGCTCCGGACCTTGTCGAGCACGGCTTTTAAGTCAGGGTTCTGCGCCCAATAGGTGGTGTTCGAGGCGATGAACGCGTCTCGGTCTCCGGCGTTTGCCCGCAGTTCCGCAAGCATCGATTTCTGGGCCGGGGTGAGGGCTTCCTCCGCCGACTGCCGGGTGAACTCGCCGTCCCGGACCGCTGCCGCGTCCTCGTCAGCGATCTCCATGGCCGCTTTCTTGGCGGCCTCGCGCTGGCTGAGCTTGGACTTGCCCCACGCAGCGATGCCGGTCAGGGTCACCAAGACCGCGGCTCCGCCGGCGGCGCCCAGCTTCTTGGCCTTGTCCGTCAAACCCTCCGAGGCCTTGGGCGCCTGGGCCGAGGCCGGGGGCGGGGCGTTGACCTTGAATTTCTGCAGAGGCTTGAAGGGCAGATTGGGATCGTCCGCGGCCATCTGGCCCGCCTGTCCAAGGACCGAATCGGCGGGGCCAAGGCTTCCGGGGTCCTGCTTCCTCCGTTCGTTGAGATATGCGTCGAGCTGCCCGGGCTTATCAAGGTCCTTGATCCCGTACAGGTTCTCCTTGTTGAGGCTGAGCTGCTTTTGGACCTTGTCGAATTGGGCGCATGCAGCCTTGTTAGCCTCCACGCTGCAATGCTTCTTGCGTTCCTTCTCATCGAGGGGGACCTTGAGCTGCTTGTATTTCTCGTTGCGGAGCCGCTCGTTCTCGGCCACGACCATGGCCGGAATCAGCCTGTCGGCCTCCTCGGCGGGCAGCCAGGCCGGGAAGGTGCGCCTCGTGATGGGAGGGACGATGTCCTCCAACTCCTCAGGCGACTTGGAGGTGTTGAGGCAATCCCTCTTCATCGTGCACAGGCTGATGCGCTGCGCGGCCCTGCGG
>JBAZSR010000169.1:2667-8390 GCA_041662295.1 Elusimicrobiota bacterium
TCCGAATCGACCTTGACCTCCGCGAGCTCCCCGCTGCCGAACGCCTCTTGGGCCTCGAGCACGACCTTCTTGCGCTCCGGGGCCGCGGCCAGGGCGGCTCCGTAGCGGTAGATGAAGTCCATGTCCTTGAGGTGCCTGAGCTTGGCGATGTCCGGCGCGGCGGCGCCGCAGGCTTCCTGCCAGGAGTACTTGTTGTCCCCTCCGTACTCCACGTCCTTGACGTAGGAGCAGAGGTCTCTTGCCTGGTCCATGGGGATGCCGAGCTGTTCCATGGCCGGGTCCGAGGCTGCGGGAGCCTCGCTCGCTGATGCGTTCTGGGCGCCGAGAGCCAGCGCGAGGACGGCGAGGACGGAAACATGAAGGGGTTTCATGGGAGCCTCCTGGTCCTTCCCCTTGTATATACCCCCGAAACCCCGTGTCTGCAAGGGTTTTTTCAGCGCCCAATGTGGTGCCCGACGCGGTACCGGATGTGGGAGTTCTGAAGGAGGCTAACGCTTCGCCTTGAGTGCCTTCAGCACCTTCTCGGGCGTGAAGGGAGGCTCGAAGAGGCGCACCCCCACCGCGTCGTAGACGGCGTTGGCGATGGCGGGCTGGGGCCCGTTGATCCCGATCTCGGAGACGGACTTGGCCCCGAACGGGCCGTCGGCCTCGTAGGTCGGGATGAGGATGGTCTTGAAGGGCGGGGCGTCTCCCGAGGTGTAGATCTTGTAGTCCCGGAAGCTCGCGTTGGTCATGGCGCCCGAGGGCGAGAAGTTCATCTCCTCGCAGAGGGCGTAGGAGAGCCCGTTCAAGACCGCGCCGTCGTTCTGGCCCTCGGCCAGGGTCGGGTTGATGGCCGTGCCGCAGTCCACGGTGGCGACGTAGTCGAGGACCGAGACCTGGCCGGTCTCGGTGTCGACCTCCACCTCCGTGAAGTGAGCCGCGAAGGGGGGCGGCGAGCTCTGCGCGATGTGGGAGGCCATGCCCATGATCTGGTGCTGGTCGTGGTAGTAGAAGGCGGTGTTGGCCACCTCGGAGAGCGGGCAGGATCTTCCCCCTGCCACGGCCTTGCCGTCCTTGAGGTCCACCTCCTCGGCCCGCACGTCGAGGATCTTGGCCGCGACCTTGACGATCTGCTCGCGGCAGTGCAGGGCGGCCTTTTTGACCGCGTTGCCGGAGATGAAGGTCGTGGAGGAGGCGTAGGCGCCCACGTCGAACGGGGTGAGGTCCGTGTCCGAGGAGAGGACGATGATGTCCTTGACCGTGACGCCGAGCACCTCGGCCGCGATCTGGGCGAGCACCGTGTCCGAGCCCGTGCCCAGGTCCGTGGCGCCCATGTGCAGGTTGAAGGAGCCGTCCTCGTTCATCTTGATGGAGGCCGCTGCCATGTCCACCTCCGGGATGCCGGAGCCCTGCATGAGGCACGCGCAGCCCAAGCCCCGACGCTTGACGCCGGTCTGATGGCGGTTGCGCTCCCTGCGTTCGTGCCACTTGAAGGCCGCCATTCCCTTGTCGATGCACGCGTCCATGCCGCAGGAGCCGATCTTCTGCTCGATGCCCTCGCGGCCCTCGCCCATGGCCTTGAAGACCGGGGAACCCTCGCCGGAGCGGATGTAGTTCTTCCGCCGGAACTCGACGGGGTCCATGCCGATCTTCTCGGCCATCATGTCCATCTGGCTCTCCCACGCGAAGAAGCCTTGGGTTGCGCCGAAGCCTCGGTAGGCGCCGCCCACGGGCAGGTTCGTGTACACGGAGCGGCCGAGGAAGCGGGAGTTCTTGGCCTGGTACATGGGCAGGGTGTGCGAGCCCGAGCACATCATGACGGTCAGGCAGTGCGCGCCGTAGGCGCCGTTGTCGCAGTAGACCTCCATATGCGCGTCCGTGATGGCGCCGTCCTTCCTAACGCCGGTCTTCAATCGGATGACGAAGGGGTGGCGCGTGCGCGAGGAGATGAAGGTCTCCTTGCGGGTGAACTCGATCTTGACCGGCCGGCGCGTGGCCAGGGTCAGGGCCGCGGCCACGGGCTCGAGCAGGACCTCCTGCTTGGAGCCGAACCCCCCGCCGATACGGGGCTTGATGACGCGGATGGACTTGACAGAGATCTGGAGGGCCTTGGCCGTGATGCGCCGGCAGTGGAAGGGCACCTGGGTCGAGGTGCGGATGACGAGCCGTCCGTCGCCGTCGATATAGGTGATGGCGACGTGAGGCTCGAGGGCGCAGTGCTGGGCCCACTGGGTCTTGTACCACTGGTCGATCACCACGTCGGCCTCGGAGAACCACTCGCTCTCCTTGACCTCGAAGTCGAACTTGGCGCAGATGTTGTGCCCCGCGTCCGGGATGTTCTTGGAGTCCGTCTCGTCATGGATGACCGGCGCGCCCTCCTTCATGGCCTCCATGGTGTCGAACACGGCAGGCAGGACCTCGTAGTCCACCTTGATCTTGGAGAGGGCCTCCTCGGCCGCCTCCGCGGTCTCGGCTGCCACCGCGGCGACGCGGTCGCCCACGTAGCGCGCCTTCTCGCTGAGCACGAAGGTGTCATAGGGGGAGGGCTCGGGGTAGCCCTGCCCCGCGGTGGTGAGGCGCACCTTGGGGAGGTCTTCATGGGTCAGGACGGCCAGGACGCCCGGTACGGCCTTGGCCGCCCGGGTGTCGATGCGCTTGATGCGCGCGTGGGCGTGCGGGCTGTAGAGCAGGCGGCCGACGAGCATGCCCCGGATGTCCACGTCATCCGTGAACTGGGAGGTGCCGCAGGCCAGGGCGAGGGCGTCGATCTTCTCGACGCTGTGGTTGACGACCGTGAAGTCCTTCTTGTCAGAGACGTTCATGGCTTCGCCCCCTTCTTGGAACTCTTGAGCTTCTTGGCGGAGAGCAGCACCGCCGAAACCTGCTTGACGTAGCCCGTGCAGCGGCAGAGGTTGCCGTCGAGGGCCCGCCGCGCCTGCCTCTCGTCGGGGTCCGGGTTCTCGTCAAGGAGGGCCTTGGTGACAAGGATCATGCCCGGGATGCAGAAGCCGCACTGCACGGCCCCGGTCTCCGCGAAGGCCTGCTGGATGGGGTGCGGCCGGTCCGTGGTGCCGAGCCCCTCGATGGTGACGATCCTGCGGCCGTGGGCCTGGGCCGCGAACATCATGCAGGAGAGGGCGGGCTTCTCGTCGAGCAGGATCGTGCAGGTGCCGCAGTCGCCGTTGTCGCAGCCCTTCTTGGCGCCCTTGTAGCCCTCGCGCCTCAGGGCGTCGAGGAGGTACTCGCCGGGCGCGACCTTGAGCTTCCGGTCCTTGCCGTTGATCTCCACGACGATGTCGATGAGCCCGTCGACCGCTTTCACGCTGCCCCGGCCCTTGGTCTTGGTCATGGTCGGCTCCCGAACGCCGTCATCAGCGCTCTGCGCGTCAGCACGCCCGCCATCTCCCGGCCGTAGGCCCGGGACGCGGCTCCCGCGGTCAGGGTCTCAAGCTCGGTGACGACGGCCGTGGCCGCCTCCCGGGCCGCCTCCTCTCCCGCGGGCTTGCCCGCGAGCAGGGCTTCGGCCTTCGCCATCCTGGCCGCCTTTGGGATGACCGCGCTGATCGCGATCGCGGCCTGGCGGATGAGTCCCCCTTTGAGATCCAGGGCCACCGCGACCTGCGCGTAGGAGCTCCAGGAGGACTTGGTGAGCGAGAGGCACTCGGCTGCCGCGGACCACCCCTTGGTCGCGGCCGGGATGCGCAGCTCCGTCAGCAGGTACTTGTGGCCGAAGCGGAGCATGTTCTCGCCCGCGATCATGTCCGCGAAGGGGATGCTCTTCTCCCCCTTCCCGTCCGTGAACACCGCCTTGGCGTCGAGCGCGAGGAACACGGCCGGCAGGTTGTTGTAGGGGTGCGGCCGGACCACGTTGCCCCCCACGGTGCCCATGGCGCGGGCCAGGGCGTTGCTGCCGAGTCCCGCCGTCTTGGCGATGACGCCGTCCGCCCATTTGGCCAGGAGCGGGGACTTCTCCAGGCTGTCGATGGTGCACAGGGCGCCGATGGACAGGCCCTTGGCGTCCGCCTTGATGCGCCGCAGAGGCAGGTCCGAGATGTCGATCACGGTCTCCACGCTCGGCGAGATCATGCGCGTGTGCCGGGTCCCTCCCGCGACTACGACCGCCTTGGGTCCGAGCCTGGCCATGAGGCTCGAGGCCTCCTTGGCACTGGCCGGGAAGCAGAACTGCCTGATGTTGTTCTTCATGAAGGTCAGCCTCCGGAGATGGGAGGGAAGATGTGGAGGACCATCCCCTCCTTGAGCTTCACTGCCTTGAGATTCCTGCGGTCGAGGATGTCGGAGTCCAGCGCCAGCACGAACTCGTTGCGCACGGTCCTGCCGTCGTCCTCGAAAAGGGTCTTCGCGGTCTCGGGACCGCCCTGTTCCGCGACCTCGCGGACCGCATCAGCCGCGGTGCGGGCGTCGACCCACACCTGCTCCTTCTTGAGCCGGAGACGGAGCGTCGTGTACAGCTTGATCAATATCTGTGCCATATATCGGGTGTCACATAAAGTGGGGTCATAAAGTGGGGTCAGACCCTGACATTGGGAGGACCTGACATTGGAGTCGAAGGGTGTCGATGGAGGTCAATGTCAGATGACTCCAATGTCAGGGTCTGACCCCATTCTAACATGACCCCATTCTAACATTCTAAAGTCTGACACCTTTGTTGAGCATGTCCATGGAAAGCTTGTTGGCCTTGCGGGCGAGCGCAGCTTCGTCGACGTTGACAAGGCGGCCGTCCTTGACCACCTGCCTGCCGTTGACGAGCACGTGCCGGGCCTTGTGGCTCGCTCCGCAGAAGACCACGGCGGCCACGGGGTCCGAGAGCGAGCCCGCGAAATCGATGCCGCTCACGTCGAAGATGGAGAGGTCGGCCGCCTTGCCAGGGGAGAGCTCGCCGATGTCGTCGCGGCCGAGGACCTCGGCCCCGCCGCGGGTCGCGACCCAGAGGGCGTCGCGGGCGGGCATGGATGCCACCCCGGACTTGACCCGGGCCACGAGCATGGCCTGGCGGACCTCGGCGAGCATGGCCGAGCAGTCGTTGGATGCCGAGCCGTCCACGCCGAGGCCCACGGGGACCTTGTGGCTCAGGTACATGCGCAAAGGCGCGATCCCGGAGCCCAGGCGCAGGTTCGAGCTGGGGCAGTGCGCCACGCCTGTGGCCGTGCGGCCCATGAGCTTGGACTCCGCCTCGTTCATGTGCACGCAGTGCGCGAACCAGGAGCGCCCCCCCTCGAGCCAGCCCACGGACTCCATGTAGGCCAGAGGCCGCATCTTGTGCAGGTGCAGGCAGTACTCCTCCTCGTCGATGGTCTCGGCCAGGTGGGTATGCAGGCGCACGCCCCACTTCTTCGCCATCTCGGCGGAGAGCTTGAGGAGCTCGGTCGTGACCGAGAAGGGCGAGCACGGCGCCAGAGCGACTCTGGTCATGGCGAACGCCTTGGGGTCATGGTAGCGCCCCACCAGACGTTCGCAGTCCTTGAGGATCTCGTCCTCGGTCTGGACCACGTCGTCCGGCGGAAGCCCCCCTTTGGACTTGCCTCGGGACATCGAACCCCTGCAGGCGTGGAAGCGCATGCCGAGGTCGCGGGCGCCTTCGATCTCGCGGTCGATGAGGTCCGCGCTCCTGCCCCCAGGGAAGAGGTAGAAGTGGTCCGAGCTCGTGGTGCAGCCCGTGAGCAGGAGCTCGCCCAGGCCGACCTGGCTGCTGACGTAGACGCCCTCGGGTGTCACGTGCCGCC
>JBAZSR010000170.1:0-8377 GCA_041662295.1 Elusimicrobiota bacterium
CTCTCACGGAAGATCGGCGGCAAGGTCGAGACCGTGATGGTCAAGACGATCCAACGCCACCCGGTGACGGACCTCCCGATCCATGCCGATTTCCAGCGGATCTCCCTGACGGAGAAGATCGAGGCCAAGGTCCCCCTGCACGTCATGGGCGAGGCCCCCGGCGTCAAGACCGACGGCGGCATGCTCCAGCACGAACTGCGCTTCGTCACGGTTCGCGCTCTGCCCACGGCTATCCCGCAGAGCCTGGCTGTGGACGTCTCGAACCTCCAGCTCAACGAGCGCATCCAGGTCAAGGACCTCAAGGCGCCCGAGGGCGTCGAGCTTCTTGACAGCCCGGAGCACGTGGTCGTGCACGTCACGCTGGTCAAGGAAGAGGTCGTCGAGGTCGCTCCCGCCGAGGGCGTCGCCGCGGAAGGCGCGCTCGCCGAGCCCGAGGTCATCGCCAAGGGCAAGAAGCCGGAGGAGGGCGAGGAAGGCGCCGTTGGAGCCGAGGCCAAGCCGGGCGCCAAGCCGGCTGCCGGAGCCGAGGCCAAGCCGGGCGCCAAGCCGGCCGCCGAGGCCAAGCCGGGCGCCAAGCCGGGCGGCAAGCCGGAAGGCAAGCCCGCCAAGTAAGGGTCCAGGTTCTTGGCCCTGCGCCTGGTGGTGGGGCTGGGCAATCCTGGCCCGCGCTACGCCAGGACGAGGCACAACGCGGGCTTCAGGGTGGTCTCGGCTCTTGCCGGAGAGGACGCCTCCTGGAAGGACTTCAGGGGGATGGGCCTCTACGCGCGCGGCCGGGGGGTCCTGTTCGGGCAGTCCATGACCTTCATGAACGATTCCGGGAGCTTCGTGGCTGCGTTCAGCCGCTTCCACCGCGTGGAGCCAGCGGAGGTCCTCGTGTGCTTCGATGACTTCTCCCTGCCGGTGGGGAGGGTGCGCCTTCGGCCCGCAGGGTCGGCCGGCGGGCAGAAGGGCATGGAGTCCGTCATCGCAGCCCTCGGCACCTCGGCCATCCCGCGGCTCCGGCTCGGGGTCGGTCCCGTGCCGGCCGGTTGGGACCCTGCTGATTTCGTTCTTGGCCGCTTCACCCCTGCCGAGGAGAAGGTTTTCGAGGAGGCCGTGGGGCGGGCTGTTTCAGCGGCCAGGGCCGCGCTCGACGATGGGTTGGAGGCGGCGATGAATGAGTACAACAAGGAATCGCCTTGAATCCTGAGATCAAGGTCGGAGTCGGCATCTTCTTTCTCCTTCTGGGGCTTGGCTACCTTTACCGGCCGGGCTTCATCCAGCGCATGAACGAGTTCATCCGCGAGCAGGTGTTCAATGACGCGCGCTTGACCCTGGAGCGGCGCAAGTGGGGCATCTTCTTCCTCCTCCTGAGCCTGCTGTTCATCTACATGGGATGGCAGGGCATGCGCTCGGGATGAAGAAGCCCTTGCTCGACCTCGCGCTCGAGTCCCTGGAGTGGATCAAGAAGCGCGCCCCCGGCGTGGAGGCCGAGGTCTACCTGGCCCGAGGGGAGGAGCGGGGCATCGAGATGCGCAACGGCCTCCTTGAGAGCGTCCAGAGCGCCGGCTCCGAGGGCGTGGGTTTGCGGGTCCTCGACCAGGGTCGGGTGGGCTTCGCGTCCGCTGGCGGGGTGGACCGGGAGACCATCCAAGGACTCTTCGACCGCGTCTCGGAACAGATGCCCCATCTTGAGCCGGACGACCACGCGGCCTTCGCGGCCCCCTCTCCCCTGCCGGCTCCGGTCCCAGGATTCGAGGCCAGCCTCTGGGACGACGCCCTCTTCACGAAGACCCTCGAATCGTGGGGGGGGCGGCTGGAGGCTCTCCAGTCCTCCGTGCTCGGCGGCGACCCTCGCGTCCGGTCGGTTCTCAGGGCCGGCTACGGGGAGTCCCGCGGCGAGGTGGTGGTCGCCAACACCATGGGGGTGCGGGCCTCGGAGCGGGGCTCCTCGGCCACGGTCGGGGTCAACGTGCTGGCGGCGGGCAAGGACGGGGAGCTCCAGGTCGGCGCGGCGTTCGAATCCAGTCGGGACGGCCGCATGCTCGACTTCGACCGCGTGGCCCGCGACGGGGTCTGGCGCGCGGTGGCGCTCCTCGACAGCCGAAAGCTCCCGGGCGGCCGGCGGGCGGTCGTCGTCGATCCCTGGGTCGCCGGAGAGATCCTGGAGCTGGTGGCGGAGCTCCTCTGCGCGGACTCGGTCCAGCGCGGACGCTCGCTTCTCGCCGGGAAGACAGGCAAGCGCGTGGGCTCCGAGCTCCTGACCTTCATCGACGACCCGCGGCGGCCCGGCGGGGCGGCCAGTTCCGTCTACGACGACGAGGGCTGTCCGACCTCTTCCAAGACGATGGTGGATCGCGGCATCCTCAAGGACTTCTTCTACGACTCCTACACCGCGAGCAAGGACGGCAGGGCCTCCAACGCCAGCGCCAGCCGCGGTTCGTACAAGGGCCTGCCCGGGCCGGCCCCCTCGAATTTCTACCTCGCGGCCGGGACCAGCGGCCGGGAGGAGATCATCAGGGGGACCAGGGACGGGCTCCTCATCCTCGAGATCCTGGGCATGCACATGACGGATCCGGCTTCCGGCGAGATCTCCGTGGGCGCCTCGGGCATCGCCATCGAGGGCGGGCGCTTGACCCGCGCCGTGAAAGGATGCATGATATCGGGCAACATCATGGACCTTCTCAAGCGGATCGACATGGTCGGCGACGACCTGACCTTCTTCGGGAGCCTCGGCTCCCCGACCTTCCGCATCTCGCACATGACGGTGGCTTGATGACCCTCGACCCTGAACTGCTCAAGATCCTGGCCTGCCCGGTGTGCAAGACGCCGGTGGAGTTCCGGGCGGCCGAGTCCGTGCTGGCCTGCGCCAAGTGCGGCCGCCGCTACGCGGTCAAAGACGGCATCCCCAACATGCTGCCCGAAGAGGCGGCTCCCCCCGAAGGCTGAGGGCCGGCGTCAGAGCCCAAATTACAATCCCAGCGGGGCGAGGACGGCGATGAACGGCCAGAGCGGGACACGGAAGCGGTAGTAGGCCCAGCCGCCGATGGAGAGGATCACGAGATAGGCGAGGGGGACGAGGACGGCCGCGGCCGCGGCGCGGTCTCCTCTCGCGAGTAGGCGCCAGGCGCCCCTGGCCGCGAGGCCGTAGCCCGCAAAGAGGATCATCAGCGTCCAGGCGAGCGCGATCCAGAGGACGGGCTTGCGGGCCAGAAGGGCGCGCGTACCCGCGCCGGTGACCTGGTGGAGCTCCACGGCGGCGTTTTCCTCTGTCATCCTCGGGAACAACTCAGCCGCCAGAAGGTCGGTCCCCGGCCCGAAGAGCATCTTGAAGCCAGCGGCGAGATGGACTTTGAGAGCCGAGGCCGGGTGGCCGGCAAGGTATTCCCAGGCGAGGCTGGAGCGGCGGGAGGACTCCACGAACGGGGTCGCGGGTGGCTCAGGATGTCGGGCCGCCAGTTCCTCCTTGAAGAGCTGGACGGCCGAACTGCTCGGGATGCCCTCGCTCGCGGCGCGCACGGTCGCGGCCTCGTAGAAAAGGAGGTTGGTGCCGGTCACGGTGCTCAGCGACGCCTTGCCGTGGGTCGCGAGGTTGCGGAGGCACCAGAGGCCCGGAAGAAGGGCCGCGGCGGCCAGGCCCAACGCGAAGCCCTTCCTGTTCCTGGCCGCCCACGGCAGAAGCGCCAGCCCCCATATGGGCCAGAGGTAGGCGGCGATGGGCCGCACCAGGACCGCCGCGCCAAGGCACAGGCCCCACGCCGGTCCCGGGGAAAGGGCGGCTCCCGCGGGGCCCGGCGTCCGGACGAGCAGGAAGAGCGCCAGGATCATGAGGAAGTTAAAGAGCGTCTCCGTGACCAGCAGGGGCGCGTGTCCGGCCGTCACGGGGTCGAGGGCGTAGAGCAGGCCCGCGAGCCAGGCGGGGCTCGCCGGCGCCAGGGCCGCGGCCGTCATGGTCAGGAGGACCGCGGCGCCGGCGTCAAGGAAGCACTGGAGGAGCGCGGGAAGACGGGGAGAGTCAGAGACCAGCCGGACCAGGGCGAGGAAGGCCGGGTAGCCCGGGGTGCGGGCCGCGTCGATGCCGGGCTCGTCGTGGCCGACCGGGACGAAGCTCCGCGTCTCCGCCAAGCCCCGCGCCAGGGCCGCGTAGCCGAGGCTGTCCGGCCGCAGGTGCGCCTCCGGCCCGGCCGCGCCCATCCTCGACCATAGGCCCAGGCGCAGGGTCAGGGCCGCAGCGAAGACGGCGAGGAGGGCGCGCCGCGTCACTTCTTCGAGAAGAAGGGATGCTCCAGGAGCGGCGGCTTCTCGGGCTTCTCCTCGGTCTTCTTGAGCTCCATCTCGGCCACCAGGATGTCCGGGTGGACGATGCTCGCCGGCACCTCGCCCCGCGAGAACCGGTAGGGGCCGAGCTGGTAGTAGTTGTGGACGCGCCGCGACTTGCCGGCCAGGGCGATGTCGCGCAGGGCCCGCGGGGTCACGTTCATGAACTGGCTGTTGCGGTAGAGCTCTTCCTTCCCGTTCTTCACCGAGACCTTGTAGACGAGCTTGGGCGCGGCCAGGGCCTCCGCATCCCCCCGGAAGTGCTCGCCGGCCATGCGCCGGATGATGAGGCCGTGGTCGAGGCCGAAGGCCTTGGCCTGCCGGATGAGCTCTTCCTTGAGCCTTTCGGCGTCGGCGGTCTTCTCCGACTCGATGAAGAGGCTGCCGATCCTGGCGGTCGGGACCTCCCCGCTGCCTCCGCGGCCGTGGCCGTTGGAGGCCGAGCGCTCCTTGACGGGCTCGCGGCTCATGAGGAGGTCCTTGAGGATGCCGGCCTTGATGAGCTCGACCTTCCGGGCCCGCATCCCCTGGTCGTCGGTCTTGTAGTGGCCGATGAGGGGGGTCCCCTCGAAGCTCGCCACGCCGGGGTCGTCGAAGACGCTCAGAGAGGGGGCCACCACGCGCAGGCCTAGGCGGCTGGAGAAGGCGCCGGAGTGGAAGTACTCCTTCATGCGCTCCTCCTCCTCGAGCCAGAGGGAGCGGGGGAAGGAGATGTTGCGCGCGAGGAGCTGGTCGAAGAACTCTCCGGCTGCCTGGCCTTCGAAGAGGACGGGGCCGGTGTAGGTCTCCTCCCAGAGGGGAGCGGCGGCCAGGGCGGTCAGGTCCTTGGCGAGGCCGGCGGCCTCGGCCGCGAGAGCCTCGTAGGGGGGCAGTTCCGCGGGGGTCTTGCGGATGACGCGGCGCCGGTCCGAGAGTTTCATGCCATCGGGGGCCTGGGCCGAGGCCTCGATGGAGATCTCGACGTCGTGGGCGTTGCGCTGGGTCTCTCTTCCCTGGCTGTCGAGGAAGAAGACGTGCTCCTGGGTCCAGTAGATGCCGACCTGGGAGCTCTGCACGGCCGGATAGGCCTTGAAGACCGCGGAGAGCCTCCGGACAGCCTCCTCCCAGCGGGCGCGGTCGAAGCTGGGCTCCGTCAAGGGCTCGATCGCGGTCACGGCGTCGTCCTTCGAGAGGTCCGGGAGCTCACCCTTGATGAGCCGGCTGTTCTTGTAGGCCCTCTTCTTGGAGAGGGTCTCCAGGGCCTGCTTGTAGGTCCGGTCCGTCACGGACCACAGGTCGAAGCGGAGGGCGTCATAGTCGTTCTCGATGACGAGGGAGTCCGTGACCGGGGCGTAGTGCCAGGTGTCTTTGGGGATGTAGTGGGTGTTGTCGAACGCGGCGTCGCCGACGCGCAGGTCCAGGCTCACCCTGCGGTAGCGGCTGTCGTCGGATTCCTTCAGGGCCCCGAAGGAGGCCGAGATCTCGAAGCGGCGGGTGTCGCGCACGGTGTAGGCGAGGAAGTAGGGAAGCCCGAGCTTCTGCATCTGCAGGCGCGCGAGGGTGCGCTTCATCTCGTCGCCCATGGGGCCGAAGATCGCGGGATCACCCGCGGCCACGGTGATATCGAGGGCGGCGGCGGCCGGCGCCGAGAGGAGGGCGGCGGCGGCGAGCAGGAGGAGCGGCGTCCGTCGGATGTCCCGGGTCATGGCTTGTCTCCGTGGTCATGGTGCGGCGGCGGCAGGATGGGCGGCTTCTCGGAGAAGGTCATCTTCTTCTCGACCTCCACCTCGGAGAGCAGCAGGCTCGGCGCGATGGCGGAGACCGGCACTCCGCCGGACTCGGCGCCGCAGGTGCCGTTGAACACGTCGTCGTCGTCCGCGGCCGCGGCGATCTTGGCGAAGGACGCCAGGGGGGTGCCCACGATGTCCACCCCTCGGACGACCTCGTCCGGACGGCCGTCCGGATAGACGCGATAGACGAGGAGCGGGATGACCTTGAAGGACTGGGTGAACCCCCGCCCGGTCATGGTGAAGCCGCCCGAGATGTCGTCGAAGACCAGGCCGAAGGGCTTCCTCTGGCGCTTGAGCTCGGCGATGAGCATCTCCCGGAGCTTCGGGTACGGCACGGTCTTGGAGGCCTTCACCACGGTGTTGCCCATGCGCGCCACGATCTTGTGGCCGGACTCGCGCCGGCCGTGGCCGTTGGAGGCCGCGAAGTTCTTGATCGGGGAGCGCGTCATGAGGAAGCCCTTGAGGATCCCGTCCTTGACGATGGTCACGTTCTGGGAGGGGACGCCCTCGTCGTCGAAGGAGTAGTGGCCCCGCAGGAAGGTCCCCTTGTGCTCGGGCATGGTCGCGTCGTCATAGACGCTGATGAACGGCGCGGTCACGGCCTGGCCGAGCTTTTTGGTGAAGGTCTGCCCTTCGCTCTCGAGCTTCTGGCGGTGTCCCTCCACGCGGTGCCCCATGATCTCGTGGAAGTAGACGCCCGAGGCCTTGGCGCGGAAGATCGCGGGCCCGGTGTAGGGCTCGACCAGAGGGGCCTTGGTGAGGGCCGAAAGCTCCCGGGCCGAGTTCTCCATGTCCTTGAGGATGACGGCATCCTTCGGCAGGCCGTCGACCGAGGCCGCGTCGTAGCTCAGGTGCCGGGTGAGGTCCATCCCGTCCGTGGTCCTGGCGTAGAGGTAGTAGCTAAGGCGGACGTAGGGGTTGCCGGTCGCGATCTCGGCGCCCTCGGAGTTGAGGATGTAGCGGTTCACGGACGCGGCGCTGAGGTTGACTCCGGAGTCGATGATGAAGGGGTGCTTCTTGAAGAAGCCCGAGAGGTTCTTGAGCCGCTTGCGCCAAGCGTCCCGGTCCACCTTGGGCGGGGGGATCACGGCGTAGCGTCGGGCGGGAGGGTAGGGGGAGAAGTCGTCGGACTTGTCCTCCTCCTCCGCGGTCACGGCCTTGTTGGTGAGGACCTTGGTGTACTGCTCCCGGGCGGCCTTGAGGATCTTGTCCGTGTGCAGCCAGGCGGCCGCGGCCAAGGAGTCCTCGTCGTCCTCGGTGGTCAGGCGCACGCTGCCGAAGTCGTCATCCCGGCTCCAGCCGTCTCCCCCCTTGATCTGGTGCGTGTTGTCGAGGGCCGGGTCGCCGACGCGCGCGTCCACGGTGAGCTCGCGGCTGTGGGCCTCGTTCTCGTAGCGGATGGCGCCGAGCATGGCGCCCATGTAGGTCCGGCGGGTGTCCTCGGCCTCGTAGGCCAGGAAGTACATCGGCGGCTTCTCCGCGTCCTTGAGCTTCTCGAAGGAGCGCTTAAGCTCCGAGCGCAGGGCCCGCAGGAGGGTGTCCTCCTCCGCGCCGGTCATGGCGGCCTCCGCGGGCGCTTGGGCCGGAGCCGGGGCGGAACCGGCGTCCGGGACCAGGATGAGAGGCAGGAGAAGGATGAAGGCTGCTTGAAGGGCGCGGTTCATGGGACCTCCCAGGACAGGCGAAATTCTAGCACTATTCGAGCTTGAGGACCGCGCTGGGGTCGTAGTCCGGCATGTCCTTGGAGAAGACGAGCATGAGGCCCCGCACCTTGACCCTGTCGCCGTCGTAGCAGTCGTGCCAGCGTCGGACGAATTCCTCGGCCGGGACGTAAGTGTAGTTGCCCAGGGTGGACGGGTCCATGAAATAGAGGTTCTTCGCGTCGTAGCCTACCGCGACCGCGTAGTGCCCGTCATCCCAATCCTCGGCGTAGTCTGTGGGGGGGTCGGCCCAAGCCTGGAAGGCGACGATGACCGGGGAGCCCCGGTCCAAGGCGGCTTTGAGGTCCGCGAGGCTCGCGTCGAGGAAGGCCTCGGCGCCGATGCCCCGCCGCAGGGCCGCTTCCAGGATGCTCCAGAAGCGGGTGCCTTCCTCGGGGTCCGCGCCGAGCTCGGCGCTGAGTCTGTCCTCGCGGACCTCCTCGCCGTAATAGCGGAGGACGGACTGGAGCGCCGCGGCCCCGCAGGTGTAGGGCGTGGCTTGGCGCGTGAGAGGCAGGAGGAGGGCGCCTTTGGGCAGGGGCGGGAAAGGCCCAGGGCTCGCGCAGGCCGTCAGGAGCAGGGCGGGTGCGAAAAGCAGGAGGTTTCTGG
>JBAZSR010000171.1:0-8271 GCA_041662295.1 Elusimicrobiota bacterium
TCTACCTCGCGCTCTTCGGCCAGTACGCTTGGGAGAGCGTCCCCACCATCCCGCCGGAGCTCATGATATTCCCGAACTGGTTCTACTTCAACATCTACCAGATGTCGTCCTGGACCCGCTCGATCGTGGTTCCGCTTTCCATCGTCTGGGCCAGCCATCCCAGCCTGCCGTGCCCCCAGCACGCCGCGCTCGACGAGCTCTTTCCCGACTCCCGCCGCCACGTCCCCCTCTCCGAGGCGGTCGGCCGGCACTCCTTCCTCTCATGGACGACGTTCTTCCTGTGGTGGGACAAGGGCCTCAAGTTCGTCGAGGGCAACGGCCCCCACTGGATCCGGGTCTGGGCCTTGCGCCTGGCCGAGGACTGGATGCTCGAGCGCCTCCAGGGATCGGACGGCCTGGGTGCGATCTACCCGGGCATCGTCAATACGATCCTCGCCATGAAGTGCCTGGGCTACGGCGACGCCGACCCCCGGCTCGTCGAACAGATGCAGGTCCTCGAGCGGCTCGAACTCCCCGGCGAGGACCTCCAGATGCAGCCCTGCCAGTCCCCTGTCTGGGACACGGCCGTCTCGGTCATCGCCCTGGCCGAGTCGGGCCTCGACCGCAACCACCCCGCGCTCGTGAGCGCGGCGGACTGGCTCATCTCAAAGGAGATCACGACCGAGGGCGACTGGGTCGTGGGCAACCCCAAGGGGCACCCGGGCGGCTGGGCCTTCGAGTTCTTCAACGAGTTCTACCCCGACGTGGACGACACCGCGATGGTCATGCTCGCCCTGCGGCACGTCTACCTTGACGAGCCCCTCACCGTGCTCCGCGAGAAGGCCTGCCAGCGCGGCCTGCACTGGATGCTCTCCATGCAGTGCGAGAACGGCGGCTGGGCCGCCTTCGACAGGGACAACACGAAGACGATCTTCAACAAGATCCCCTTCGCGGACCACAACGCCATGATCGACCCCCCGTCGGTCGACGTCACCGGGAGGGTGCTCGAGTTCCTGGGCTACATCGGCTTCGACCGGACCTACCCCTGCGTGGAGCGCGCCGTCCAGTTCATCAAGTCCGAGCAGGAGGCCGATGGGTCCTGGTACGGGCGCTGGGGCGTCAACTACATCTACGGCACCTGGCAGGTCCTCAGGGGCCTCGCGGCCATCGACGAGGACATGTCCCTGCCCTATGTCTGCAGGGCGGCGGATTGGCTCAAGAGCGTCCAGCACGAGGACGGGGGCTGGGGCGAGACTTGCGCCACCTACCACGACCCCAGGCTCAAGGGCCGCGGCCCCTCGATGCCGTCGCAGACCGCCTGGGCCGTCCAAGGCCTCATGTCCGCCGGGGCCTGCGACGATGTCGCAGGTGCCGTCGAGAGGGGCATCGAGCACCTCATCCGCACCCAGCGGCCGGACGGGACTTGGGAGGAGACGGAGTTCACGGGCACGGGTTTCCCCAAGGTCTTCTACCTCGAGTACACCATGTACCGCAACAACTTCCCCCTGCAGACCCTGGGGACCTATCTCAGGATGATGAAGGAGTCCCAGCGGGCCGCGGCGGAGTTCGGGCTCAAGGCGGGGCGGGTCGAGGCGCGGGTCTAGCCATGCCCTTGCCGGTCGGCATGCAGGCCGCGATCTTCAAGCACATCCTCTCGCACCGGTTCCGCAAGACTCCGAGGTTCCCGCTGGTGCTGATGCTCGAGCCCCTCTTCGGCTGCAACCTGGCCTGCCGCGGCTGCGGGAAGATCCAGTACCCGCCCGAGGTGATGAAGCGCATGCTCTCCCCGGAGGATTGCTGGAAGGCGGCGGCCGAGTGCGGGGCCCCGATCGTGGCCGTGGCCGGGGGCGAGCCCCTCATCCACCCCGAGATCGTCCGCATCGTCGACGGCCTCATCGAGCGCGGCCATTACGTCCATCTCTGCACGAACGCGCTCCTCCTGGAGAAGAACCTCCCGAAGTTCAAAGCCCGCAGTCATCTGATCTGGAGCGTCCACCTCGACGGCGCAGAGGAGGTCCACGACCGCATGGTGGGCCGCAAGGGCGCCTATCAGACCGTGACCCGCGCGATCCGGGCCGCGAAGGCCGCCGGCCACCGGGTCATGACCAACACCACGGTCTTCGTGGGCGGCAAGCCCGAGGACTTCAGGGCCTTCTTCGACGAGTGCATGGCGATGGGCGTCGACGGCATGATCATCTCCCCGGGCTACGCCTACGACCAGGCCCCGGCCGCCAAGGCCATCCCCGAAGGGCGGCCGCAGCGCTCGGACTCCGTCCTCGACCGCGCCCCCGAGCAGGGGTTCTTCCTGACTCGCGACCAGACGCATGCCTGGTTCCGGGAGACCCTCCGGGATTGGCGCTCCATGGGCTGGGACTTCAACCACAGCCCCTACTACCTCGACTTCCTCGAGGGCAAGCGGGACTACGCGTGCATGCCCTGGGGCAACCCGCTGAGGCACGTGCTGGGATGGCAGCGGCCCTGCTACCTCATGTCCGAGGGCGCTCCCGCCGCCTCCTTCCGGGATCTCCTGGCGACCACGCCCTGGGAGCGCTACGGCCGGGCCAGCGGCCACCCCAACTGCAGCCAGTGCATGGCCCATGTCGGCTACGAGCCGGCGGCGGTCCAGGAGGGGTTCGCGAGCGTGGGGAACTTCCTGAAGCTGGCCGGAGAGTTCATGAGCGTCAAGAGGACTCCCCGCGAGAAGGTCGGCGCCCCATGAAGGACGCCGCCTTCGTCACGGGCGCGACCGGCTTCGTGGGCGCGAGCCTTGCCCGGGTCCTGCTGTCCAAGGGCCTCAGGGTCCGGGCCCTGGTCAGGCCGGACGCCGACACGCGCAATATCGCGGGCCTGGACCTGGAGCTGGTGGTGGGCGCTCTTGACGACGCCAGGGCGCTCGCGGCTGGGTGCGCGGGATGCCGCTACGTCTTCCACGTCGCGGCCGATTACCGCCTCTGGGTGCGCGACCCCGCCGACATGTTCAAAGCGAACGTCCAGGGCACCGTGAACGTCCTGAAGGCGGGCGGCGCGGCCGGCGCCGAGAGGATCGTGCACTGCTCGAGCGTCGCCGCGATCCGTCCTCCGAGGGGCCTGCGCCCGGTCGGGGAGGACTCCCGCTACGGGGGGCCCGACGAGCCCATCGGCCCCTACAAGAAATCTAAGTACCTGGCCGAGGTCGCGGCGCTCGAGTTGGCGGCCCAGGGCCTGCCGGTCGTGGTCGTCAACCCCTCGACCCCTGTCGGTCCTTTTGACGTCAAGCCCACGCCGACCGGCAAGGTCATCGTGGACTTCCTCAACGGCCGCATGCCGTCCTACGTCGAGACGGGCTTGAACCTGGTGGACGTCCGGGACGTGGCCGAAGGCCACTGGCTGGCAGCCCTCAAGGGCCGTGTCGGCGAGCGCTACATCCTCGGGGCTGAGAACATGACCTTGGGCGACATCCTCGGGACGGTCTCGGAGCTCAGCGGGGTCCCCAAGCCCTCCTTCAAGACGCCCTACGCGGTGGCCTACCTCGTGGGCATGGTCGACACCGCGCGCTGCCGGGTCTTCGGCGGGGACCCCATCGCCCCCCTCGACGCGGTCAAGATGGCGCGGCACCACATGTGGTACGACGCGTCCAAGGCGCGCCGCGAGCTGGGCTTCGCGCCCGGCCCCGTGCGCCTGGCGCTGGCCGACGCTGTGGCCTGGTTCCGCGCCAACGGCTACGCTCCGGCGCGGGCCGCCGGGGTCCCCGCATGAGGCCGGCGGCCATGGCCCGGCCCGAGTGGGCCCCCGCGGCCCCTTCGGCGCGGGGCCCGATCCTCGTGTGCGCCGCGACCTCCTGGGAAGCCCGGCCCTTGGCTCGGCGGCTGGGGCTGGAGAGGTCGGGGCCGCGCCTCTTCTCCGGAGCGGTCGGAGGGCGGAGCGTGACGCTGCTCCAGACCGGGTTGGGCGCGGCTCAGACGGGCCGCTGCTTGGAGTCGCTCGGCGCCGAGATTCCGGGTCCGGATTTTTGCCTCGCGCTCAGCGCGGGTCTGGCCGGGGCCCTGGATCCCGGGCTCTCCACAGGGGACATCGTGGTGGACCTCGGACCAGAAGACCGCGCCTTGGAGGCCGCGGCGCGGGAGGCCGCAGGGCGCCGGGGCCTGCGCCTGCGTCTGGACCGGATCGCGGACGCGGATTGCGTGCTCGGCCCGGAGGCCAAGGCGAGTCTGCGGTCTGCCACCGGCGCGGCCGCGGTCGACATGGAGGGTCGGGCCCTGCGCTGCTGGGCGCAGGGGAGGGGGTTGGCCTCGGTCAACGCGCGCGTCATCCTCGACGAAGCGGCCGGCGCGGTCCCCGCGTGCTTCCCGGACCCGGATGACGCGTGGGCCCTTGCCCGTGGGATCCTGTCGCGGCCGACCCTGCTGCCGTCCCTTCTCGTTGCCGGGTGGAGGGCCCGGCGCTGTCTCGCGGGCCTGGCCGTTTTCCTGGAGGAGTTCCTCCCCCTGCCATGACGACGCTCTCCGACTTCATGAAGCGCCATTCTCCCATCGTGGAGAGAAGGCTCGACCGGCTCCTGCGCCCCCGCACGGAGGAGCCCGCCTCGATCCGGGAAGCCATGCGCTACTCCGTGCTCGCGGGAGGCAAGAGGCTCCGCCCCGTCCTCGTCTTCGCCGCGGCGAAGGCCTGCGGCGCCACGCCTAGCGTCGTGGCGGACGCGGCGGCCGCCTTGGAGATGATCCACGCCTATTCTCTCATCCACGACGACCTTCCGGCCATGGACGACGACGACCTGCGGCGCGGCCAGCCCACGAACCACAAGGTCTTCGGAGAGGCTATGGCCATCCTCGCCGGCGACGGCCTCCTGACCCTGGCCTTCGAGGCCCTGGCCCTCAGCGCGGCCTCGGCCGGCCTGGATGCTCGAGCGGCATGCGACCTCGTGCGCACCGTCTCCGAGGCCGCCGGCACCCGGGGCATGGTCGGCGGCCAGGCCGCGGACATCGAGGCCGAAGGCCTGCTGGGGCGCGGGACGCGCCGGAAGGCCGGCCGCGAGGGCCTTCCCAAACTGCTCGAGTACATCCACCTGCACAAGACAGGCTCGTTGATCACCGCGAGCCTCGAGGCAGGGGCGATCCTGGCCAAGGCCCCAGCTTCCCGGCGGGTCGCCCTGCGCCGCTACGGCCTCAGCCTGGGCCTGGCCTTTCAGATCGCGGACGACATCCTCGACGTGGTCGGCGACAAGGCCAAGCTGGGCAAGAAAGGCTCCGACCGGGATAACGGCAAGCTGACCTACGCTTCCCTGTACGGCCTGGAGGCAGCGCGCCGCGAGGCCCTCCGGCAGGTCTCCTTGGCCCACCGCGCGCTCAAGCCCTTCGACGGTCGGGCGCGGGTGCTGCACGAGCTGGCCGACTACGTCATCGCGAGGGACCACTGACATGCGCGACGGAAAATGGCTTCAGCCGAGATATGCGACCCGGGAGGTCTTCGAGCGCGACTATCCCGGCATCGATTTTTCCGCCTTGGACGTCTACTGCCCCGGGTGCCGGACCCCGGTCAAGCTTTCCCGCAAGGCGGCCTCGGGCCGCATCGGAGGCTGGTGCAAGCGCTGCGACCGGGGAGTCTCCCCGTGCCGAGGAGAGGAACGATATGACCACCGAGACCGAGACCACGACGAAGGCCGCGTTCGAGACCGCGACGGACGAGGTCCTCGAGGAGACGACGGAGCGCGACCCCTCCAAGGTGACGCAGCGCACTCCGCCGAAGAAGGGCATCTGCCGCCGCTGCGGCGAGGACAAGCCCGTCAATAGGATGATGCTCTGCTACCCCTGCTGGGTCAAGACCCGGCTCGAGGAGCGCGGCTGGCGCGAGGGCATGCCCCATCCCGACGACTGCGGCTGTGTGGGCCTGGGCGCCCACCCCGAGCTCAAGTCCGACGGCAACTAGGCCCCTGCTGGTGTCAGAGGTTGCGCTTGTTGCGTAACTTCGTTGATCTCCGCAACAAGCGCAACCTCTGACACCAGTGTATGGCTACTTGAAGAAGGCTTTGCGGTAGAAGGCGAGCTCCCTCACCGAGTCCCGGACGTCCTCGAGGGCCATGTGCCTGTCCGATTTGGGCGGGAACTGCGGCCCGGCAGGATACCAGCGCCGCACGAGCTCCTTGAGCGTGCTCACGTCCACGGAGCGGTAGTGGAAGAAGTCGTGGAGCCGGGGCATGTAGCGGACGAGGAAGCGCCGGTCCTGGCCGATGGTGTTTCCGCAGAGCGGTGAGGCCTTGGGCAGGCACCAGGCCGCGAGGAACTCGAGCGTCCGGCGCTCCGCCTCCGCCGGGGAGACCCCCTCCCTGCGCGCCCGGTCGATGAGCCCGGAGCGGCCGTGGTGGTCCTGGCACCAGGGGTCCATGGCGGCCAGGACGTCCTCGGGCTGGGCGATGGGCAGGCAGGGGCCTTCCGCGAGGGTGACGAGCTCGCTGTCGGTGACGACCGTGGCGATCTCCAGGATGGCGTGGCGCTCGGGGTCGAGGCCCGTCATCTCGAGGTCCAGCCAGACGAGGTTGTCGGCGCGCTTCACGCGGAACCCATGATATCAAACCGGTGTCCAACATGCCAGGCGCGCTTCAACGCGTCCGAGGGGGTCTCCTTGACGGACGCTTCCGGGGAATGTTAGGATACAAGCCGACGGGAAGTCCGCCGAGGCCCTCGAGGTTTCAGGCGCGTGCCTAGGACGGCACTGCATATCAAGGAGGAGTACAGATGAACCTTAGCAAGATGAGCCGGTACGTGAGCCTTCTGGGATGCGCTCTCGCCCTGGGCCTGGTCGCGGGCTGCGCCACGACCTCGAAGCCCCAGCAGCCGGTTGGTCCCGCGTCCCCCGAGTGGGTCATGAAGGGCTCCGGCGCCTTCAAGGACGCCAACGGCATCAGCGTGCTCTACGGCGTCGGCGCGTCTCAGGGCACCAAGATGGTCCCCCTCGCCCGCAGTGAGGCCGGCCTCTCCGCGGACGCCGAGATCGCGAAGGTCGTGAATAATTACGTCTCCGCCCTGGTGAAGTCCTACATGGCCTCCACCACCGCCGGCGACATGAGCAAGTCGAGCGAGGAGAAGCACGTCTCCAACACGATGAAGTCCTTCGCCCAGGCCTGCCTGCACGGGGTCCAGAAGATCGACAACTGGAAGGACCCGGCCGACGGCACCTGGTACACCCTGGCCAAGCTGGACATGACCGGGATCAAGAAGGCCCTGGAGGAGTCGAAGGAGCTTGACGCCAAGGTGCGCGACTACGTCCGCGCCAACGCCGAGAAAGCGTTCGACGAGCTGGCTTCCGAGGAAGCCAAGCACTAAGCCGACATCGGGCGGGCGCCCG
Source organism: Elusimicrobiota bacterium (assembly GCA_041662295.1). Taxonomy (GTDB): domain Bacteria; phylum Elusimicrobiota; class Elusimicrobia; order UBA1565; family UBA9628; genus JACQWX01. The sequence goes on from JBAZSR010000171.1 coordinate 7,297, forward strand.
GGGTTCCGGGCGCCCGCCCCGTCGCCTCCCCGCGCACACCCCCAGGATCTTTGAGGACACCCATGAATGTCTACCTTTCCACCCTCTTCTTCATCGTCGGCGTTCTGCCCGCCATGACGGGCTGCGGCGCCCCCACCAAGGTCCAGCGCATGGACGTCGACGAGGTCAAGGACCTCAGCGGCAAGTGGAACGACACGGACTCCCGGCTCGTGGCCGAGGAGATGATCCAGGACTGCCTCAACGACGCGTGGCTCCCCGAGGCCAAGGAAGCCCGCGGCTCCAAGCCCTCCGTGATCGTCGGCACGGTCAAGAACAACAGCCACGAGCACATCAACACCGACACCTTCGTCGAGGACCTCCAGAACGCCCTCATCAAGTCCCGGCAGGTCAAGTTCGTGGCCTCCAAGAGCGAGCGCGGCGACGTGCGCGAGGAGCGTCTCGACCAGGACACCAACTCCTCCGAGGAGACCCGCAAGGAGCACGGCCAGGAGACCGGGGCGGACTTCATGCTCTCCGGCGCCATCAACACCATCCAGGACACCGAGGGCGGCAAGACCGTCATGTTCTACCAGACGAACCTCAAGCTCCTCAACATGAAGTCCAACGAGATCGCCTGGAACGGCAAGAAGAAGATCAAGAAGTTCATCAAGCAGGCCAAAGTGGGATGGTGAGAGCCATCGTGACGGCCGCACTCCGAGGGCGGGCGCTGGCGCCCGCCCTCGTCCTTTTGGCAGGACTGACTATTCCCGGGTGCGCCCCCTCGGTCGCGACCAAGAGGACCCTCAACGCTCTCGTGGCCTCCCAGGACTTCGAGGGGGCCGAGGCCTACATGCTCAAGGTCCGAGAGACCCCGAACTACGGCAAGAAGAACGCCGTGCTCTACTACCTGGATCTCGGGACCATCCAGCACCACGCGGGCAAGTACAAGGAATCCGACGCGAACTTCGAGAAAGCCGAGAACCGGATGCGGGAGCT
>JBAZSR010000172.1:0-8250 GCA_041662295.1 Elusimicrobiota bacterium
ACAACACTTTGTCAAGGCCCAGGAGGACCCTCTTCGCGGGCCCGCGGGGCCCTATCCTCCGCTCTGCAATTCCCTCAGCGTCAGGACGAACAGGACGGACGCGCCCCCGATCGTCGCAAGGGCGGCGAGGTTCGCAGCCGGCTTGACTCCGGCGACGAGCTGCATCAGGGCGACGACCGACAGCAGGACGATCGAGGCGATCCCCAGACAGCGGTTGACCGCGACGCCTCGCGGCCGTCTCCGGGCCTGGCAATCGCCGATCGGCCGCAGCATGCAAATCGCGGCCGGCGCGGCCAGCAGATAATAATGGAGCCATGCCAAAGGAGCCGACAGGAGATAGACCAGGCAGCCGAGTCCGACGACCAGGGCGTCCTTGAAGAGCTCGCGCTCGAGAGGATCCGCGCCTCCGGCCGGCGCCTTGCGGCTCCCCCGCCACATGGCGAGGGCGGAGAGCGAGACCAGCAAGACCGCCAGCGGACCCGCCAGATCCATGCCGGACAGGTCCATAACGAGCCGGGGAAGCGAGTAATTCCCGAAAGCGACCGGGACGATCTCGGCGGGCATCAGGAGCAAGGCCTTGATCCAATCGAGCCAGCACCGCGCGGACCCGAACATCGCGCTTGAGAAGACGACGGCGGCGGCCGCCGCCGCCGCGGCTCCGACGGCCGCCGAGAGCGCATCCTTGAACCGTCCGCCGATGAGCCAGGACAGTCCCAGCAGCAGGACGACGAAGACGAGGTTGGGCTTGAACATCACCGCGGACCCGAGGACCGCGCCTCCCAGGAGATGGCGGCTCCCGAGGTCGCGCCGGCTCTCGACCCACAGGAACAAGGCCAGAAGTCCGAGCTGCACCTGGTTGACGTTCGCGACGGCGACATCCGACAGGTAGGGCGCGAAATAGGCCGTCAGGGCCGCGAAGAGCAGCGCGGACGCCGCGGCGGAGAACCGGAACAATCCGGCCAGCGTCGCGACGGCGTATACCATGCACGCCATGCAGAGGAGGCGGTATATCCCGTAAGCCAGGTCGTAATCCTCCGCAGGGAAGCCCGCGAACAGGGAATAGAGGAACGGCGTGGAGTATGTCTCCAAGACCCTCCTGTTCCCGGCGGCCCGCCGGAGGCGGGAAGACCCGTTCGCGGCCGCCTTCCGCAGGAATTCCTCGCCGAGCCGCCTCCTGGCGTCGTCCGAATAGATGTTCGCCGCGCTCTCGCGGGCCGTCTTCTGCCCGACCGCCCAGAATTGATAGAAATCCACGCCGAGGAACGCCTGCCCGTAGCTCCACGACCTGACGAGGCAGACAGCGGCCAGCAGGAGGGGCAGCCAGCTCAGCGCCCCGTTGAAGGAAAGCCGATCCGGCTTTCCTGAGCCGCTCCCCTGTTCGAGCATGTCCACGTGACGCTGGCCGGGCGGGCTTCAGCGCCGGCGGTTCCAGTCGTCGGAGCGGTACTTGGCGGCGAGCCGTCCGGCCTCGCGCAGGACCGGGAGGGCGAGCCCGGCCACCCCGGTCTCCAGGCCCCGGGCTTTCAGGGCCGAACGGACCCTGAGGTGCATCCTCTCGTAGACGCCGAGCGCCCCGGTCAGGCGGTCCCAAGGGAAGACCACCCCCCCGCCCGTGGGCCGGCGCACGATGGGAACGCCCGCCATGCCCTTGGCCGCGGCGAGGCCCGCGGCTAAGGCGAAGGGCTGGGCCAGGCCGAAAGTGACGCTGCGGCCGGCCCAATTGAAGAAACGCAGGAACCCGGCTCCTTCCGGGGCCGAGGCCAGGGCGGCCTCGTCGAGCGCCATCTGGTTCGCCGCGTCGAGGGGCGGACCTAGCAGCACTCTTGCCCGGAGTCCTTGGGCCGGATGACGAAGTTCCTGTCCCCGAACACGTTGTCGATGCGGCCGCAGTGGGGCCAGAACTTGGCCCGCCGCGTGGCCGCGGTCGGGAAGGCCGCGGCCTGGCGGGAATAGCGGCGCTCCCATCGGTCCGCGGTCACGGCCGAACAGGTGTGCGGCGCGTTCTTGAGAGGGTTGTCCGCCTTGTCCGCCCTGCCCTCGGCGATGTCCTGCGCCTCCCCCCGGATCATGACCATGGCCTCGATGAAGCGGTCGAGCTCGACCTTGGGCTCGCTCTCCGTGGGCTCGACCATCATGGTGCCCGGGATGGGCCAGGACACGGTGGGCGCGTGGAACCCGTAGTCCATGAGGCGCTTGGCCGCGTCGTCCACCGTGACGTCGGCGGAGTCCTTCAAGGGGCGCAGGTCGAGGATGCACTCGTGCGCCACGAACCCGCCGCGGCCCCTGAACAAGGTGGCGTAATGGCCCTCGAGCTTCTTGGCCACGTAGTTGGCGTTGAGGATGGCGGTCTCGGTCGCGGCCTTGAGGCCCGGCCCGCCCATCTGGGCGATGTACGCCCACGAGATGGGCAGGATGGACGCGGAGCTGAAGGCCGAGGCGGCCGTCGGGCCTGACGCGTCCGGCCGGGCGGCCGGGGCGAGGGGGTCGTTGGGCAGGAGGTCGACGAGCTTGCGCGTCACGCCGATGGGGCCCATGCCGGGACCGCCGCCGCCGTGGGGCATGCCGAAAGTCTTGTGGAGGTTGAGGTGGCAGACGTCCGCGCCGAGCTCGGCCGGCCGGCACAGGCCCACCAGGGCGTTCATGTTCGCCCCGTCCATGTACACGAGGCCGCCGTGGGAGTGCACGATCCGGCAGATGTCCTTGATGCCCTCCTCAAAGACCCCGTGCGTGGACGGGTAGGTGACCATGAGGCAGGCCAGGTCCTGGGAGTGCTCCGCGGCCTTGGCCTTGAGATCGGCCAGATCGATGTCCCCGCCCGGGGCGCATTCGACCGTCACGATGGTCATCCCGGCCATGGCGGCCGAGGCGGGGTTGGTGCCGTGGGCCGAGCGCGGGATGAGGCAGACCCTGCGCTGGCCTTCGCCTGAGCGCTCATGGTGCCTGCGGATGACGAGCAGGCCCGAGTACTCCCCCTGGGATCCGGCGTTGGGCTGGAAGGAGAAGGCCGCGAAGCCCGTGATCTCGCAGAGCCACTTCTCGAGGTCCTTGACGAGGGCGAGCGTTCCCTTGACCTGGTCCTTGGGGGCGAATGGATGCGGCTTGGCGAAGCCCGGCCAGGTGATCGGCATCATCATGGAAGCGGCGTTGAGCTTCATGGTGCACGACCCCAGCGGGATCATCGCGGTCGCAAGCGTCAGGTCCCGGGCCTCGAGGCGCTTGATGTAGCGCATCATCTCCGTCTCGGAGTGGTTCGTCGTGAACGCCGGGTCCGCGAGGAACGGGCTCGTCCGCCTGAGGGGCTCGGGGATCCGGGAGTGGACGTGGGCGGAAGCGATGTCCAGCAGGGGCTTGCCGTCCGCGAATGCCTCGAGGAGGTCTTCGAGATCCGCCTCGCCCGTGGTCTCGTCGAGCGCGATCGTCAGGACGCCGTCGGAGAGCCGCCGGAGGTTCATGCGCTTGGCCAGGGCGGCGTCGAAGGCCCGGCTGACGACGGAGGGGTCTCCCTCCACGCGCACGGTGTCGAAGAAGGGCTCGTCCGGGACCCGCCAGCCCAAGGCCTTCAAGCCGGCCGCGAGGCGGCAGGCCAGGCCGTGGACGCGGCTCGAGATGCGCTTCAAGCCTTCCGGCCCGTGGTACGCGGCGTAGAAGGCCGCGACCACGGCGGTCAGGACCTGAGCGGTGCAGATGTTGCTCGTCGCCTTCTCGCGCCGGATGTGCTGCTCGCGCGTCTGGAGCGCGAGCCGCAGGGCGGGGCGGCCCGAGGAATCCTTGGAGACCGCCACGATGCGGCCGGGCATGAGCCTCTTCAAGGCTTCGCGCACGGCCATGTACGCCGCGGCGGGCCCCCCAAAGCCCATGGGCAGGCCGAAGCGCTGGGTGCTGCCCACCGCGATGTCCGCGCCGAACTCGCCGGGGGCCTTCAGGAGCGTCAGGCCCAGGATGTCGGCCGCGGCCGTCACCAGGACGCCGTGGCGGTGCGCGGCCTCGCAGAGCGGCCGGTAGTCGGCCACCCGTCCGTCGGTCATCGGGTACTGGACGAGGACGCCGAAAAAGCCCTTGCCGAGGTCCGCGGCGGACTCGTCGGCCGTGACCGTGCGGATGCCCAGGGACTTGGCCCGGGTCTGGACCACGGCGATGTTCTGAGGATGGCAGCCGTCGCTGATGAAGAAGGCCTTGTCCGCGGGCTGGCCCGCGGCGTTCCAAGAGAGGGTCATGGCCTCCGCGCAAGCCGTGGCCTCATCGAGCAGGGAAGCGTTGGCCACATCCATGCCGGTCAGGTCCATGACCATGAGCTGGAAAAGCCGCAGGACCTCGAGCCGGCCCTGCGCGATCTCGGCCTGGTACGGCGTGTAGGCCGTGTACCAGCACGGGTTCTCGATGATGTTGCGCTGGAGCACCGGGGGGACCACGCAGTCGGAGAACCCCATCCCGATGAAGGACCGGAAGAGCTTGTTCTTCGCGGCCAACCCCGCGAGCCTGGCGAGCGACTCGGTCTCGCTGAGCGCCGGGGGCAGGTTCAGAGGCTTGCGGGAGCGGATGGCCGGCGGGATCGCGGCATCCACGAACCCGTCGAGCGTGGAGAATCCCAGGAACGAGAGCATCTCATGCGTTTCGGCGGCGTCCGGACCGATGTGACGCCGTGGAAAATCCGAGGACGGGGACGACGCGCAGGGCTTCGGGCGGACCTCAGTGGCTTCCATGGGCGGCCGGGGTCTTCAGGAATTCCTGGTACGCGGCGTGGTCCATGAGGGACTCGGATTCCTTGGGGTTGTCCGGCTTCACCTTGAAGAACCATCCGTCGACGAAGGGGGAGCGGTTGACGAGCGCGGGATCCTTGGCGAGCGCTTCATTGACCGCCACGACCTCGCCGGAGACCGGGCTGTAGAACTCGAAGGCGGCCTTCACGGACTCCACGGTGCCGCAGGACTCGCCGAGCTTGACCTTGCGCCCGACCTTGGGGAGGTCCACGTAGACCACGTCGGTCATCTCTCCCTGCGCATAGTCGGAGACCCCGACGGCCGCGGTCCCGCCCTCAAGGCAGACCCACTCGTGCGACTTCGCGTACCGGCACGCCTCAGGCTTCGCCATGTTACCTCCGGGTGTCACACCTCAACTTATGAAACTTATTCTCCGAATAAGTTTCATAAGTTGAGGTGTGACACCATTGTTATTTTTTCTTATAGAACGGCAGCGCCACGGCCTCGGCCTGGAGCCTGCGGCCGTAGAGCTCGACGGAAAGCTTGGTCCCAGGGGGAACGGCAGCCCCCTCCATGTAGCCCATCCCGATGCCGACCCCGAGGGTCGGAGAGAAGGTGGCGCTGGTGAGCGTGCCGAGCTTCTTCTCCCCCGTGAACACGGCACTGCCGGGGCGAGGCACACCCTTGTCCAAGAGCCTCACCCCTGTCATGCGGCGCGTGACGCCCTTGTCCCGGTGCTCGAGGTAGCCGCTGCGGCCGATGAAGTCGCCCTTCTCGAACTTGACCACCCAGCCGTAGCCGGCCTCGATGGAATCGTGCTCGTCGTCGATGTCCTGCCCGTAGAGGAGGTAGCCGGCCTCGAGGCGCAGGGTGTCCCGGCAGCCGAGCCCGCACGGGGCCGTGCCGCAGGAGCGGCCCTTGGCCAAGAGGTCGTCCCAGACGCGGCCGGCGATGTCGGAGGGCACGATGAACTCGCATCCGTCCTCGCCCGTGTAGCCGGTCGTGGTGATAAAGGACTTCCGGCCGAAGACCTCGAGCTCGAGCGCGCAGAAGCGCTTCATGCCCCCCACCGCCGGGTAGTCCGCGGCCACGAGCCCGAGCGCCTTGGGGCCTTGGACCGCGATCATGCCGTAACGGTCGCTCTCGTTGGCCAGGCGCACGTCCATGCCCTTGGCCTGGCTCTGGAACCAGGCGAAATCCTTGTCCGCGGTGGCCGCGTTGACGACCACGAGGTAGCGGCCGGGGCCCAGGCAGGAGACGATGACGTCGTCGACCACCCCTCCCCGGCCGTTGGGCAGGTGCGAGTAGACGGCCTTGCCCGGCACGAGGCGGCCGATGTCGTTGGTGTTGACCTTCTGGAGGAAGGCGAGGCTGTCCTTGCCCTCCACGAAGACCTGGCCCATGTGGGAGACGTCGAAGAGCCCGCAGCGCTGGCGCACGGCCTGGTGCTCCTTGAGGATGCCCTCGTATTGGACAGGGAGCTCCCAGCCGTGGAAATCCACCAGCTTGGCGCCCAGACGCTTGTGGCTCTCGTAGATCGGGGTCCGGCGTAGGGTGGTCGTGCTCATAATCTCAATCTAGCAATTTTAAGCCCGCAGCGGCGGCTCCTGCGAGGGACCCGGTCGCCCAGGCGAAATGGAGGTTGTAGCCTCCGGAGTCGCCGTCCACATCCAGGAGCTCCCCGGTCACATGGAGCCCCTTGCGTCCCCGGGCCTCCAGGGTCTCGGGTGCGACCTCGGCGAGCCGAACTCCTCCGGCGCTCGCCATGGCCTCTTCCCAGGGCCTGTGCCCGCAGACCGAGAACGTCCATCGTCCCAAGCCGCGGGCCAGGCACAGAACAGCATCCTCCGAAGGACTTTCATGCAACGGAATTTCCTTGGCCTGGCCGGCCAGGAAGACCTCCGCCACCGCCTCCGGGACAGCTCCCCTCAGCAAAGCGGCCGGAGACAGGGGCGAGATGCTCGCGAACCTCTCGAGGAAAAGCTCGTCGACCTCCTTCCTGGAAAGGTCCGAAAAAAGGTTCGCGGAGCACTCGACCTCGCCCCCGTCGAGGGCCTGCACGACTTCGCGGCTGAGGTCGAGAGCAGCGGGGCCGGAGACGCCGTACGGGGTGAAGAGCAGTTCCCCGCGGGACGCGGCGATCTGCCGTCCCTCGAGTTGGGCGCAAAGAGCGGCCTCGACCCGGACCCCGGCCAGTTTGCGGACCCAGTGGTCCTTGGACACCAGCGGCACCAGGCACGGCGTCCGAGGCGCGGCCGCAAGCCCCAAGGACTCTGCCAGCCGGACTCCATGGTCCCCCCCGCCCAACTGGGGGTAGGACGCGCCACCGCAGGCCAGGATGACCCGGTCCGCCTCATGCCTTCCTCCGCCCGAGGTCTCGACCGCGAAGCCGCGGCCCCCGGCCCGGACCGCCGTCACCTCGCGGCCGGTCTGGACGTGGACCCCGCTCCGGTTGAGGCCCGCCTCCAACACAGCCAGCACGGAGCGCGCCTGCCCTGTCCTAGGAAAGACCCTGCCGTCGGCCTCTTGGACCAGCATGAGGCCCAGTCCCTCGAACAAGGCCCTGCTCTCCGCGTTGCCGAACCGGGAGAGGACGGCGCGGACGAATCCTCGGTCGCCGCCGTGGTAATGGGAAGCATCGAGACGGGCGTTGCCGAGGTTGCAGCGGCCGCCGCCGCTGGCCAGGATCTTGCGGCCCAGGGTCCGGCCCTTCTCGAAGAGGACGACCGCGGCCCCGGCCCGGGCAGCGGTCAAGGCCGCGACGAGGCCGGAAGCCCCTCCTCCGACCACCACCACCCTGGTCTTCATATTATTAAGGAGAATACAAAAGGTGCCGGGGATTAAGAAACTTAAGTTATCTGCGATAACTTAAGTTTCTTAATCCCCGGCACCGATTAGGTGGAAAGAAGGTCGAGGAGGGACTTGGCGAGGAGGCGCTTCTGCGCCTCGTCCGTGAACACGAGCTCCGCGGTCCGGTAGCCGTCCGGGTCGGTCCTCACCCGGCCGGCCACGGCCGCGACCTGGCGGAACTCCGCAGAGCCGAGGCTCAACGTGAGGAAGAGCCGCTCCCCTTCCTCCACCCGGAAGCGGGTGGAGAGCAGGGCCCCGGAAGGAGCGAGGGCATCGAGGCGGCCCCAACAGTCCTGCCGGCCCGCAGACTCGGTAAACGAGATCACCGCGGGCACGAACCTCGGGGATTTTCGGAGCGTTCTCATCGTTCCGCCAAGGAGTGCTTGAAGACCCGGCCGGGAGCCTTGCCCGCGGGCACCGACTCCGCAGCGGTCCAGAACCGCTCCCCGTCCCAGGCCAGGGCCAGGGGCCGCAGGAGGCCGTCCCGGTACTCGGGCAGGGCGACCCGGCGCGTCACCTCTTCGGGCCGCTCGAGGTTGTGCCGCAGGAGCTCCCGGTTCTTCAGGTCCAAGCTCCAGAGGGACGCCCCGTCGAAGGCCAGCCCTGCGGGCGTCCCGCCCGGGTACGGCCAGGAGCCCAGCACGGTGAGCTTGTCATCGTTGAGGTGCTTGCGCAGGACGCGGGCCCTGGGGTCCGCGGTCCA
>JBAZSR010000173.1:0-8227 GCA_041662295.1 Elusimicrobiota bacterium
GCAACTCAGCACATCAGGATGCACCCTCATATCGCCTGCAGGGCTACCCAATTATCAACCAATTAAATTTGTCAGACCCGCGTAAGATATGTTTGTGAGTAACTTTCGCCAGGAGACCGTCCCCGGCGAGCGAAGGACTACATCGCCCCAGGCAACGGCCGCTCCTGCATCGCCAGTCCTTTCCGGCGGAAGGAGAAGGACCTCGGCTTCAGGGATATGGCTGAGGTGCCAGGCTTCGAGTTAGGCTTTCGCGCCCGGGCCAAGCCTGGCCGCTAACCCCTTCCGGGAAGAGAGGACTTCAGCCCTTCAGGGACGGCCGCTCCTGAGCGGCCAGCCCTTTCCGGGAGGGGTGAACGTCAGCCCTTCAAGGACGGCCGCTCCTGAGCGGCCAGCATCTCGCGGGAGGCCTGGAGGGCCATATCCACGGTGATGAGGCCCATGCACAGAAAGTGGCCGCGCGGACAGGAGCGGCCGCCGTGCAGGGCGCAGGGCCGGCAGTCCAGGTCAACCTCGAGCACGCGGTGTCCCGGGCCATAGGGGAAGAAGCCCAACTCCCGCGTGGTAGGGCCGAAAATCGCCAGGGTGGGGACCCCGGAAGCCGCGGCCACGTGCATGGGCCCGGAATCGTTGGTCACGAAGAGGGAGAGCCTGGCCATGAGGCTCTTGAGCTCGGACAGCGGACCGCCGGAAAGGTCGGCCGCGCCGGAGTCCGCGGCGAGCCGGGCGCAGAGGCCCCGGTCGGCCGCGCCGCCCACGATGACGACCTTGACCCCGTCCGCGATGAGCCCCCTGCAAAGGTCGCGGAAGCGGCTCTCGAACCATTTCTTCGTGGGCCAGGTCGAGCCCGGATGCACCGCGGCCACCCGGTCCCCCGGCCCGATCCCGGCCGAGGCAAGCCTTTTGGCCGCGGCGTCGCCGGCCTGGGGATCGAGGTAGCGGGACTCATCGGGCCGGAGCTTGAGGTCGGCCTGGAAGGGCAGCAGGAGGCCGAGGTTGCGCTCGAGGTCGTGCATGTGCCACGCGAAAGGGACGCGGCGGGTCAGCAGGAAGCTTCCCGCGCTCGTGGAAAACCCGATGCGCTCGCGGATGCCGGCCAGCCACGCCAGGAAGGCGCTCCTCAGGGACCGGTGGGGGATGACCGCGCAGTCGAAACGCCTCTCCCGCAGGAGCGCGGCCATGGAGAGGGCCCCGAAAAAGCCGGCGTGCTCCCCTCGCTTGCGGTCCACGATGGTCTCGTCAACCCAGGGGGAGCCCGCGAAGACCTCCTCGGTCCGCTCCGTGGTCAGGACCGCGACGCGGGACGCGGGGCAGAGGGCCTTGAGCTCGCGGAGCAGGGGAAGGGTCAGGAGGCAGTCCCCGAGGAAGGCGGTCTGGATGACCAGGACGCGGCCAGGCCGGGGCGTTGAAGGCTCTTGGGGAAGGGCCGGATCAGCCTCGCCGTAGTCCCCGAACTCCAGGCCCGGGTCCGCGGCCGGCACGCCCCACGAGGCCAGGGCCTCGAGGTAGCGCTCGATGGTGTGCTTCTCGAGGGCGGGAGAGCGCAGGCCGAAGCTGACAAAGAGCCGCCGCGCCAGCGCGTCCTTCTTGTAGACCGAGACCGCGGGGACGCCGCTCAAGGACCGGATGACGAAGGACCGGGGCGTGGCATGAAGGTCCAGAAGATGGGTGAACCCGCCGGCCCGGACCGAGGCGACCGCGCTCCTCAGTCCGCGGAAGGGGATGACCTCATGGAGAAGGGGATGGCCCCTGAGCGCCCCCGCGAACTGGGGCTTGACCAGGACGGAGATGGAGCAATCGGGCCAGGCAATCTTGAGGCTCCGGAACACGGGAGCGGTGAGCACCACATCCCCCAGCGAGGAGAGGCGGATGACCAGGATCTTGTTGGGCATAACGACGACCGCCGCGGCATCCGCGGCAGGGGCGGAGGACTGGATTATATCATTTAGCCGGGAAGGGCCCGTCCCCCGGAGAGGAAGGCGGCATCATCCGGAGCGCGGCTGAGATCTCCTTCTTCCACTCTTGCGCGCCGGGGCGCAACCGGAGCGCCTCCTGGAAGTGCGGCCTGGACTCGTCCCTCCGACCCTGCCCCACGAGGAGCGCGGCGAGGTTGCAGTGCGCGATCCACAGGTCCGGGTCCGCGGCAAGGGTCTGCCTCCACACGGCTTCAGGCTCGCGCCAGAGCCTGGTCTGCCTCAGACTCATGGGAACGAGGATCGACAACGCAGCGGCCGCCGAGCCGAGCGCCATGGTCAGAAGCAGGAGCTTCTTCATCCTGGCCAGAGGACCCTGCCGCTCGTCTGCCGAGCCGCCGAAACCCAGGGCAACCATGAAAGCCCATGAAAGCATCAGGGCCAGGCCCATGGAGGGGACATAGCCATAGATGTCCTGCCCGTAGATCGTGCCTTCGGCTGAAGCGGCGAAGGATGGGAGAAGCCCTGCCAGCCAGAGCACCCAGCCGCCAAGAGCCAGGGGCGCGGACCGCCAGGGAAAGGCGAGGGCGAAGGTCGGGACAAGGATGAGGGGCACTGCGGCCCCCGGCGACAGGCCTGCGGGACCGTTGACGGCATAGAGAACCGCGAGATCCGTTGGGAACAGTACCTTGCGGAGATAGAAGGCCGCGGCCAGGATCGCTTCCATGGGATGGGTCAAGCCGTAGAGCAGGTCGATGCCCGCGACCTGATCCTTGCCCAGGCCGTTGATGGCAGCCAGGCAGAGGGCGATAGCGAGGAAAGGCCATTTCTCGACCCATACCTTGGACGAAGGCCCCTTGCACCACCCCACAGGATCGGCCCCGAGCCTTTTGAGCGGATAGATATCCAGAAGGATCAAAACCAGCGGGAGGACGACGCCGGTCCAATGCGACAGGCCAGAGGCCAAGAACAGCCAGGCCGAACACCTGATCCCTGGCCGCCACGCGGCTCCCTGTTCCTGTCCACGGCCCAGATAGGAAAGACATGCGCAGAGGAAGAAGAACGCTGCCATCAGGTCCGAGACCTTGGTGGCCCAGGCCACGGCCGCGGCTTTCGTGGGGTGAATGGACCAGAGGAGGGAGGCCGCCCCGGCCGCAAGCATCCTCTCCCAGTGCCCGGCCGAGGGCGCGGCCCGCTCCAGAATCCGGGAAAGCAGGACACAAAGCAGGATCGCGTTGGCCGTGTGCAGAAGCAGGCTCGCCAGGTGGAACGGGAGCGCTGAGGGCCCGGCCGCGACCCAGAGCAGGGCTGCGGCCAGCCACGACAGAGGCTGATAGGCTGTCAGGTGCAGGGAGGTGAACATCCACTTGAGCTGTGTCCAGCCCAGGCCGTGGACCATGGGGTTGTCCACGAAGCATTCGTAGTCGTCGAAGTTGAAGAACCCGTTTTCGAGGACCCCGCGGAAGACCCAGACTGTGACGAGCCCGACGGCCAGCAGAGGCCACCGGCTCCCCGGCGAGGGCCGCGTCATCTCCGGCCGGCTCCGCGGAGCACGGAAAGCCCCTGGAGAGCCCGGGGGTCGTCCGGAGCCAGGCGCAGCGCGGCCTCGAGCTGCGCGGCCGCCTCCTTCTTCCTCCCCAGGGCCGCCAGGGCGGCCGCGAGGTTGGTCCTCGCGTCCACGGACCCCGGCGCGACTTTCACCGCGGCCTCAAAATGAGCGACGCTCTCCCTCGCCCTGCCTGAGCGGAAAAGGGCCAAGCCGAGGCTGTAGTGGCCGTTCTCCAGGTCCGGGTTGTAGTTCAGGGCCTTCTCGAAGTGGGGCACGGCCTCGGCGAACCGGTCGCGGGCCGCGAGGTCGATCCCCCAATTGTGATGCGCCATGGCCGAGAGGAAGCGGATGAAGCTGAAGAAGGACCGGTCCGATCCAGGGTCGATGTCCTGCACCGAATCCTCGCCGATGGCCTCGAACGCCTTGACCGCCAGGTCGAAGCGCCGCGACTCGAGCAGGGAGATGCCGAGGTTCGTCCGGACCAGGACGGACCGGGGATCGATCGAATAGGCCCGGGACCATAGGGAGATGGAATCGTTCCATACCCGGCACTGCCTCCAGGTCAGGCCGGCCAGCAGGGGGAGCAGGGCCAGGGCCGCACCGGCCGCGGCTGTGAAGACCCAGCCCCGGATCCGGCTCTCCCGGGATCGGGTCCAGAGCAGGACCAGCCCGGCCGCGGCGAGCACAGCCAGGGACATGGAGGGAAGGTAGCTGTAGCGGTCGGCCACGACCTGCTTGCCGGACTTCACGATCCCGAGGGAGGGGAAGACGATGAGGAGATACCAGAACCAGGCCGCGAGCAGGGCCCGGCCGCGTCCCCGCCAGGCGCTCCAGACCAGGGCCCCGGTGACCAGGAGCACGGCCGCGGCCCCGGCAAAAGCGACCCAGATGCGGTCCTCCATGTAGGTGTCCCCGTACCAGTTGGCCAGATCGAAGGGCGCGAGGGTCTTCCAGAGGTGGAAGCCCACGCTGAAGCATGACTGCAGGGCCCGGGACGCGAACCCCGCCTTGGCCAACGGGATGAGCGCGGAAGTCGAGGCCTGGGCCCAGAGGCCGATCACGCCCACGACGAGGGCGAGGAGGAAGAACGGCGCCTTCTCCACCCACACCTCCCGGCGCAAGAACCCGGACGGGCCTGAGAACCGTCCGAGCGGATGATAGTCGAGGAGGGTGAGCACCAGGGGCAGGGACACGGTCCGGACGTTCGAGAGCATGGCCAGGGCCCCGAGGGCCAGGACCCCGCCGAGGCCGGGCCTCCCGGAGACGGCGTCTGCCTGATGACGCTTGAGGTAGAGACCCACGGCGGCGAGGTAGAAGAACGCGGAGAGGAGTTCCCGCCGCTCCGTGGCCCAGGCCACGGCCTCCACGCGCAAGGGGTGGACCGCGAAGACCAGGGCGGCCCAGGCAGCGGCATAGGGATGGAACCCGGCGCCGGAGGGCATGGCCCGGTCCAGCAGGCGGCGGCAGACCAGGAAGAAGAGCGCGGCAGTGCCGCAGTGGATCAGGAGGTTGGTCAGGTGGTAGCCGAAAGGATTCGTTCCCCAGAGGGCTTTATCGAGCGCCCAGGTCAGCCAAGTCACGGGCTGGTAATGGGCGAGGTGGAACGTGGAGAGCATCCAGCGCAGTTCCCCAAGGCCGAGCTTGCGGAAATCCGGGTTGTTCATGAAGTTGGCATGGTCGTCCCAGTTCACGAACAGGCTTTCCAAGGCAGGGACATAGCAGAGGAACACGGCCGCGGCAAGGAGCCAGGGGAGGAGCCTTGTCGAATCCGCCGGCCTCGAGCTGGAGGCTGGAGTTGGCATTTTATGGGGCAAGACAGGGGCCCAGGTGGGCGAGGGTCCGCTCGATGCCGCCCTGGAGCCCGGCAAGGGTCTGCCGCGCCTTCTGCCCGGCCGAGCGGGCCCACTCCGGGTCGCTGAGGAGCCGTTCGAAGGCAGGAGAGAGGTCCTCCGGACCCGCCACCCTCAACCCGCCGCCCGACTTCACCAGCGCCGCTGCCGACTGCTCGGTATGGAAGGTGTGCGGCCCGAACACCGGGGCCTTGGAATGCAGCGCGGGCTCCAGGAGATTGTGGCCTCCGACCGGGACCAGGGTCCCGCCCACGAACGCCACCGAGGCGAAGGCGTACCAGGCGGGAAGGACCCCCATGGCGTCGAGGAGGAGGCACTCGTAGCCCCCGAGCCCTCCGGCCGAATGCAGGCGCGACCACACCGCGTGGCTGACCCCAGCGGCCGTCAGCATGACGGAGGCGTCGCCGCTCCTCTCCAGGTGCCTCGGCGCCAGGACCATCCTGAGGTCCGGGTGCCTGCGCCGGGCCTGCCGGAAGGCGGCCACGAGGAGTTCCTCCTCGCCGGGATGCGTACTGCCCGCCACCACGAGGGAGGCGCCCTCCCATCCCAACCGGCCCAGAGCCTCCTGGACCGCCTCACGGCCCGAGGAGGGGGCGACGAGGTCGTACTTCATGTTGCCGCACACGGCCACGCTGGCGGGCCGGGCGCCCAGGGAGACGAACCGCTCCGCGTCAGCGCTCGTCTGGACAGCGACGCGGTCGAGCCTGCGCAGGAACGGCCCCACCAAAGGCCGGAAGAGGCGGTAGCCGGTGAAGCTGCGGGGAGAAAGCCGGCCGTTGGCCAGGCCGACCCTGAGGCCCCGGCGGAACGCGGATTCGAGCATCCCCGGCCAGAGTTCGGTCTCGATGAGCACCAGGGCATAGGGCCGGACCGCGTCGAGGAACCGGCCCACGGTGGGCAGGCTGTCGAGGGGCGCCAGCCACGCGGCAAGAAGGCCCGGCACCTTGAGCGCCCGGGCGCGTCCCGCGGCCGTGTTGCAGGTGACGACCACGGAGGGTGCGGCCTTGCGGCCTTGAAGCCTCTCGATGAGGAGCTGGGCCGCGGCCACCTCGCCGACCGAGGCGGCGTGGACCCAGACCACGGGCCGCTCCGGGGCGGCCGAGAGCGCCCTGACCTCGGGCCGGCCCGAGCGCTCGCGCCATTCCTCGGGGAGAGAGAGCATGAGCCGGCGGCGCGGCGAAGCCAGCATCCTCAGCCCGAAACCGGCAGCCACGACCGGCGCGAGCAAAGTCGAGAGCACGGCCACGCAGCGGGCCACGAAAGCGTCGACGATCCCGGGCTCGGAGAAGGCCTCGGCGTCAGCCTCGGCGGTGACGAGGTCCAAGGCGGACTTGAGCTCTGCGGCCTTGGCCGTGAGGTCGTCGCCGGGAGCGACCTCGATGGGCGTCCCGTAGCGGATGATGGCGCGGCCGAACGGCAGGGGGACATGGAACCGGTCCCAGCTCCGCCGAAGGACCAGCCGGTGGGTGAGGCTGCTCGCGATCGGCAGGATCGGGATGCCGAGCTTCTGGGCGAGGAAGAGGACGCCGGGCTTGACCTCGCGCGCCGGGCCCTTGGGCCCGTCGGGCGTGATCCCCAGGTCGGAGCCCTCGGCCACGAGGCCCGCCATCTCCTTGAGCGCGGCTGCGGCCCCGCGCGAGGAGGAGCCCCGGACCGTGCCGATGCCAGAGAGCCCCATGAGGCGCGCGACGATCTCCCCGTCCCTGCTGCGGCTGACCAGGACCCTGGCAGGGTCGCCGCGGTGAGAACATGTCAGGAAGACCTGCCGCTGATGCCAAAACGCGTAGATGAAGCGGCGGCCCGAGCGCCGCAGGGACTCTCGCCGCTCCCCGCCCGTCACCCGCCACCGGGTGGTCCAACCCACCAGGGTCACGTACAGATAGCCGAGATAGGGGGCGATGGCACGCAGCATTGTTACCGGGAAGAGGTGCCAGGTTTCGAGTCAGGTATCATGTTTCGGCCAAACCTGGCACCTCTAGGCGCCAAGCCCGCAGACAGACGCCATTGCGCAGCCCAGGCTTGGCGCCTAAGCCTTGGGCTTTCGTCCGCGCGACTTCGAGAGCCAGCTTAAGGTCACGACGGTCGAATCCATGGGCCGCAGGCCTTCGTCGCCGAGGCTGACGCCGACCTTGGAGCAGTCCAGCCGGTCGAGAGCCGCGGCCAGGGCTTCCGGGCCGCTCAAGGGATTGAGGGGGCTGAGCTCGCAGTTCTCGAGCGCGGCCTCGGACTCGAGGAGGGCCGCGACGAAGCGCACGGCCTCGGCCAGGGCGCTCTCCGTGATGAGGCGCCAGAGGCGAGCCCGCTCGGGCTCGGCGCTCTCGAGCTCCAGCTTCCTGGCTCCGATGCCCTCGCCGAGGGTGGCCAGCACGAGGCTGAAAGCGACCCCGGGGATGGGCGCGAGAAGCTTGTTCGAGACGTCCTCCTTCGAGGACACCGGGAAAGTCTCGTAGAGGACCGCGGGGCTGAATATCGCGGAAGCGGCCGCGATCTCCTTGGAGAGGGCGGCCACGGTCGCTGGGGGGACGGCGTGGGGCTTGCCGTCGGGCGCGTGCTCCACCCCGGGGCCCAGGAACGAGAGATCAAGGCCCGCCTTCTTCGCGAGCCGCGCGACCTCCTTGGGCCGGACCTCGAGCTTGAAGCCTTTGACCTTCTTCACGGCCTGCGGCCCTTGGCCGCGGGGCGGGCCGCCGGAGCGGGCGCGCCGCCGGGCCTGCGGGTCCTGGTACGCTCATACCATTCGAAGACCATGGGGGAGGCGATGGCGATGGTCGAGTAGGTGCCCACGAAGGCGCCGAAGACCATGGCCATGGCGAAGTTGTGGATGACCTTGCCGCCCAGGACGAACAGGATGGCGACCACGGTGAAGATCGTTCCGTTGGTGATGATGGTGCGCGAGAGCGTCTCGTTGACGGCGCGGT
>JBAZSR010000174.1:0-8182 GCA_041662295.1 Elusimicrobiota bacterium
GAGGGCCGGTGAAGATGAGGTCGAACTGGGCGGTCCCAGCGCGGTAGGCTAGCCAGGAGAGGTCGTCGACCGCGCTCCCCCGAACGGCCCGCGCCTTGGCCCCCAAGCCCGCCAGGGTGATGTTCTTCTCGAGGCTCTCGACGTGCCTGCGGTCGAGCTCCACGAAGACCGCGCAGGCCGCGCCGCGGCTCAGGGCCTCGATGCCCACGGCCCCGGTGCCTGCGAAGAGGTCGAGGAAGCGGGAACCCCCGACGCGCTCCTTGAGGATGTCGAAGAGCGACTGCTTGATGCGCCCCGAGATGGGCCGCAGTCCCTCGACGCGGCCTCCGGTCGGGATCCGCCTGCCACGGAGATGCCCCCCGATGATCCTCATGCCTTGATTTTATCAAATGGACACGACATGATTGCTTAACCTCTGCCCCCTATAATAGAATGGCTTCGACACCCATGCCCAAGATCATCGTGGTAGACGACGACGAGATCGTCGGCAACCTCACCTTAGACCTCGTCACCGGCATGGGCATCGAGGCCGAGCTCATCCAGGAGAGCATGTCGGCCCTGGCCGCCATCAAGGCCAAGAAGCCAGAGCTCTGCATCCTCGACATCCTCATGCCGGGCATCGACGGCCTGACCCTCTGCCACCAGATCAAGAGTGACCCCGCGACCCAGCACATCAAGGTCGTGATGGTCTCGGGCAAGGCCTTCGCCGAAGAGATCGACCGCGCCAAGCAGTACGGGGCCAGCCTCCTCATCAAGAAGCCCTACGACGTCATGAGCTTCGGCCAGCAGATCAAGGCCCTGCTGGGCGGGCCCCAGCCCAAGTTCGACGACGTCCAGCCCATGCTGCGCGACTTCACCCCGCCCAGCCAGGCCGTGATGGAGGCCTCGGTCTGGGGCTGCCGCAGCCTCTCCCCCCACACCACGGCCATGAACTCCCACTACGGGTTCCAGACCTCCTGCCTCTCGCTGGAGGTCGGCGGCCAGACCCTGGTCTTCGACGCGGGCACCGGCATCATCTCCCTTGGGGCCGCGCTAGCGGCCAAGCCCGACCTCAAGGAGCTCTGGGTCTTCCTGACCCACTTCCACCAGGACCACATCCAGGGGCTGGCCTTCCTGCCGGCCTTGAGGCAGAACGGCTTCACGGTCAACATCGCGGGCGCCAACGACCCGGATAAGTCCCTCGAGCAGCTGGTCAAGGAGTGCTTCGAGCGCTACCCTTCCACGGTCAAAGACCCCTTCGTGGCCGACATCCAGCTCTACGCCATGCAGGAGGAGTCCTACGAGATGCTCCCGGGCATCAACATCATGTCGTTCTACGCCAACCACCCCTCCACGACCCTGGGCTTCCTCGTCGAGACGCAGGGCCGCAAGCTCATCTACTGCCCGGATTCCGAGCTCTACGGGGAGGCCGCGACCGCGCTGCAGGACTACGACGAGAAGCTCGGCGGCATCGTGGCCGGGGCCGACCTCCTGGTGCACAACGGCCGCTTCACGGACTCGGACTACAAGTCGCGCATGAACAACGGGCACACGAGCTTCGTGACTGCGTTGGAGTTCGCGGCCCGGCACGGGGTCAAGCGCCTGCTCCTCTGGCACCACGACGACCAGTACGGCGACGAGACCCTCGACAAGATCGGGGACCAGGCCGTTGAGACGGCCTTCAAGAAGGGCTATTCCGTGGAGTGCCTCATGGCCCGCGCGGGAATGAAGTTCTCCCTCTGATCAGGCCCTGGAGCTCTCGGCCTTCCCCGCCGGACGCGGCACGTAGAGGTGAACGCTCCCGCAGGACCAGACCGGGGTCCAGCCCGAGAACTCGAAATCCACGGACACGACGCGGCAGCCCGGCTTGGCCTCCCTGAGGAGCTTGGTAGCCAGCCGCGGCATCAGGTAGGTGATGCCGTAGACCGCGATGACGTCGGCGTCCGAGAGGTCCGCGGGCCAATAGCTCCGCATCCGCACCTCGGCGCGGCTGGAGAGCCCCGCCCACCACAGGTCCAGCCTGCTGACCAGCACGAGGACCGGATTGATCTCATAGCCCACGGCCCTGGCCCCGGCCGAGGCCGCGGCCAGCAGCAGCCGCCCGTCGCCGGAACCGAGGTCCACGAAGATCTCGCCCGGCCTGGGCCTGGCCAGCCGCATGGCGTCTTGGACCTGGCCGTGCGGGGTCGGCACGAAGGGCCCGCCGAGGACCGGGGCCAGCAGGAAGAAGACGAGGAACAGGGCGACGACCGCCATGAGCGGGCCGTAGATGAAGAGCAGCAACGCCAGCTCGCGTGTCATGGGGACATGCCCGTCTTGCCCCGGCGCTCCAGCGCCGCGGAAGGGCCTAGCGCTTGGGCCCGGCGGCCCGGATCTCGGCCGGGCAGCCGGACTCGAACTTCTTGAAGTTCTCCACGAAGCGCGACGCCAGCTCGCGGTAGCGCTCGGAGTAGCGGGCCTTGTCGGACCAGGACTCCGAGGGCGTCAGCACGTTCGCCGGGATCCCCTCGCAGGCCTTGGGGACCTGGAACCCGAACACGGGGTCCTTGGCGAACTTGCCGGCCTTGAGCTTGCCGCTTAAGGCCGCCTCGAGCAGGCCGCGCGTGTGGCGGATGCTGATGCGCTTGCCCACGCCGTACTGGCCGCCCACCCAGCCGGTGTTGACCAGCCAGCAGTCCACGCCGTGCTTGAGCACCTTGCGCTTGAGCAGGTCCGCGTAGACGCCGGGGTGCTGGACCATGAAGGGCGCGCCGAAGCAGGCGCTGAAGGTCATCTCCGGCTCCTTGCCCAGGCCCGCCTCGGTGCCGGCCACCTTGGAGGTGTAGCCGGAGATGAACTGGTAGAGGGCCTGGTCCGGGGTCAGCCTGGCGATGGGCGGCATGACGCCGGAGGCGTCGCAGGTCAGGAAGATGATGTTCTTGGGGTGCCCGCCGGTCTTCTCGGGCAGGGCGTTCTCGATGAACTCCAGCGGGTAGGAGGCCCGGGTGTTCTCGGTGCGCGACTCGTCGTCGAGGTCCACGAGCCGGGTGACCGGGTCGAAGGGCACGTTCTCGAGGATGGTGCCGTAGCGCCGCACGGCCGCGAAGATCTGCGGCTCGGCCGACTCCGAGAGGTGGATGACCTTGGCGTAGCAGCCGTCCTCGAAGTTGAACACGCCCGAATCGCTCCAGCCGTGCTCGTCGTCGCCGATGAGGCCGCGCTTGGGATCGGCCGAGAGGGTGGTCTTGCCGGTCCCCGAGAGCCCGAAGAAGAGGGCCGTGTCGCCCTTGGCGCCCACGTTGGCGGAGCAGTGCATGGGCAGGACGCCCTCCAGGGGCAGGAGGTAGTTGAGGATGGAGAAGACCGACTTCTTGATCTCGCCGCCGTAGGCCGTGCCGCCGATGACGCAGAGCCTCTGGGCGAAGTTGAGGAGGATGAAGGTGCCCGAGACGGTGAGGTCCGCCTGGGGCTGAGCCTGGAAGGACGGCACCGAGATGACGGTGAAGTCCGGCACGAAGCGCCGGTATTCCTCGTGGGTGGCGGGCTTGAGCAGCATGTTGCGCGCGAAGTGGCTGTGCCAGGCGCGCTCGGTGATGATGCGCACGGGCAGGCGGTACTCCGGGTCGGCCCCGCCGTAGCAGTCCTGCACGAAGAGGTCGCGGCCCTGCAGGTAGCCCAGGAGGCGCTGGTAGACGTCGTTGAACTTGTCCGGGTTGAAGGGCCGGTTGAACTCCCCCCACCAGACCTTCCCGGAGGAGCTCTCCTCCCGGACGACGAACTTGTCGCTGGCCGAGCGGCCGGTGTGCTTGCCGGTGTCCACGATCATGGCGCCCGCGTGGGACAGGCGCCCTTCCCCGCGGAAGACGGCCTCCTCGACGAGCGACGAGGTCGGGAGGTTCCAGTACACCTTGCGCAGGTTGGAGAAGCCGTGGTTGGCCAGGGTGAAGTCGCTCTTGACCGATTGCGCCGTGCCCTCGCAGGGGGTCTTGATGTCCAGGATGTTGTTCATTTCCAGTCCCTCACCAGTTTACGCTCGCCGACGTAGATCTCTTTGGGCGCCTTGGGGTCCAGCGCCCACTTGATGCGCGCCACGCCCTCCTTGATGTCCTTGACCGTGGTGCAGTAGCTCAGCCGCAGGTGGCCTTCCATGCCGAACTCCTTGCCCGGCACCGTGACCACCAGGGCGCGCTTGAGGAGCATCTTCGAGAGCTCGACCGAGCTCTTGTTGTAGGCGCGGAAGTCGGGCAGGCAGTAGTAGGTCCCGTCGGGCTGGGTGACCTTGACCCCGTCGAAGGAGCGCAGCTCCTGCATCATGACGTCGCGGTTGTTCTGCAGGGTCATGCGCAGGGACTCGATGGGGCTCTGGAGGCCCGTGAGCGCGCCCTCGGCCGCGGCCTGCAGGACCACCGAGGTGCAGGACACGGTCTGAGCCTGCACGTTGGTCAGGACCTGCACCATGGCCTTGGGCGCCACGGCCCAGCCGATGCGGAAGCCCGTCATGCCGTAGAGCTTGGAGATGCCGTTGATGGAGATGATCCGCGTGTTCTCCGGGTCCTTGTCCGAGAACGCGTAGGGGGAGGCTGGGGACTTGCCGTCGAAGACCAGCTTATGGTAGATGTCGTCGGAGATGTAGTAGAGGCCCTTCTTCTCGCAAAAGCGGACCAGCTCCTCGACGAACTCAGGCGGGTAGACGACGCCCGACGGGTTGTTGGGCGAGTTGACGATGATGGCCTTGGTGTAGGAGCTCACCGCGGCCTCGATGTCCTTCATGCGCGGCACGAAGCGGCCGTCCTCGGGCGTGACGATGACCGGCACGCCGTAGACCATCTTGATCATCTCGGGGTAGCTCACCCAGTAGGGCGCGAGCACGATGACCTCGTCCTGGGGGTTGAGCAGGGTGAAGAGGACGTTGTAGAGCGACTGCTTGGCCCCGGCCGAGACGATGATGTTCTCGGGCGCGACCACGCGGTCGTAGCTCTCCTCGGTGTAGCGCACGATGGCCTTCTTCAGGGAAGGGATGCCGTCCGTGGGGGTGTACTTGACGTCGCCGTCGCGGAGCCTGGCCGCGGAGGAGAGGACAGCCGCGATGGGCGCCTTGTTCTTGGGCTCCCCGCCGCCGAGGTGGATGACGGCCTCGCCCTTCTCGCGCAGCACGCGCGCGGCCTCGTTGAGGCTCAGGGTCGGGGATTCGGCGATGGATCGGGCAAGCGTGCTCAGGCTCATGGAAGGGTCCTCCGTGGTTCCCTCAAGATGATAGCAAAAACATCCGCGAGGCTAGCTGATCCGGGCGCCCTTGGTGAGCTTCTTCTTCAGGATGCTGCGCAGGTTCCTGGCGAAGTCCGCGGCGTCCTTGAGCCACCAGCCCTGGCCCGGGGGGAAGAGGTCCTTCACGAGTTGGGCGCCCTCGCCCAGGCCGATGCCGTGGATCTCCACGTCGCGGGCCTCCCGGATGAGCTGGCGGTACTGGTCCCGGTCGAAATTATTGTCCGGATCGCCGTCATTGACCATGATGATGAGCTTGTCCCCGCGGCCCAGGCGAATGCGCTCGATGGCCTCTTCCAGGGCCGTATGAGCCTCGGTCGAGCCCGAGCCGTTCATGATCAGGGAGACCACCTGGCTCTTGAGCTGGGGCGTGAGCTTCATGCCGTAGGGCTTGAGGACCTTGGGGTTCGAGTCGTACTTGACGATCTCGAAGACCACGCCCGGGACCTTCTCGAGGGCCTCCATCATCATGACCGCGCCTTCGACCGCCCTCTCCTTCTTCTCCCGGTCCATGCTGCCGCTGGTGTCGATCAGGAGCGAGATGCGGTAGAGGACCCGGTTCGGGGACATCTCCTCCTTGAAGATGTCCTTCTCCCCCCTGGGGATGGAGGGCAGGGCGTCCTCGTCGAGGTCGCCCGAGTCCCGGCCGTGGATGGTGCGCTGGCGCAGCTTCTGCTTCAAGGCCTGCATGAGCGAGCGCCGCATGTGCGGCACGAGCTTGCGTATCCTGTTGAGGAAATCCTGGTACTTGAGCCGGTCCTTGAGCGAGGACTCCTTCTTGGACTCGTCGGGCTTGGAGAGCCTGTCCTTCTGCTTGGCCTGGTGCTCGCGGGCCTGGGATTCGGTCTGGCTCTTCTTCTTGGAAGCCTGGCCCTGACCCTCGCCCTTCTTCCCATTGGAGTCGGAGTCGGACTGGCTCTCCTGGCCCTGCTGGGCAGCCTCCTGCTTCTTACGCAGGTCCTCCATCTCCTTCTTGGCCTTCTCCTGCGCGGCCTTGTCCATCTTCTCAGGATCGTCGAGGACCTTGCTGGCGTGCTTGTCCCGGTACTCCTTGGAGGCCTTCTGCATCTTCTCCTTGGCGGACCGCTCGGCGTCCTTCTTGTCCCCCTCGCTCATCTGGTCAGAGGCGTGCTCCTTCTTCTGTCCCTGCTGTCCCTGCTGACCCTGCTGCCCCTGTTTGCCTTGCTTGCCCTGCTTGCCCTGTTTGCCCTGCTGGCTCTGAGACTGGGAGTCCTGATCCTGGGAGTCGCTGTCCTGGTCCTCGGATTCCTCGGACTGGTCGCCCTGCTGCTGTTGCTGCTTCTGGGCCTTCTTGTCCATCTCGTCCCGGGTGGCCTCGTCGAGGAGTTCGAGGTAGATGGGCCAGATCTCCTTCAAGACGATGTCGAAGGCGCGCCTGGCGTCGGGCTCGTGGGAGGCCCGCTGGATGGCGTCCGCGGCCCGGGCGAGCGCGTCCTTGACCCTGGGGTCCGTGACTCGGGCGTCAGGGATGCCCTTCCACCACTCGTAGACCAGGGCGTAGTTGAACTGGAGGTGGAGCGGGATGGAAGCCCACTCCACGCGCTCGAGTTCGAGGTCCTTGATCGCGTAGTCCTTGGCGTAGGCGGAGTCGATCCAGGGCCTGGCGCCCGGATGCCGTTGGAGGCCGAGGTTGTTGACCCTAGGGTCCTCCACAGCCCACCACAGGGCCTGGAAGTGGACGTTCTCCATGAGCTCGGGATGGTCGAAGATGATCTCGGGCCGGCTGTGGAGAAGGTGCCACGCCTCGTGCGCTGTCCGGCCCAGGGACACGCCCTGGTCCGGGTCAGACAGGTCCTCGGGCAGGTACTGGATCTCCTCCATGCCGCTGACCACGCGCCAGGTCCTGGGCGTGCCGGACTCCGATTCGCCGTGCTTCTGCAGGTAGTAGAAGGGCACCAGCCGGATGGGCGGGTACTGGGAGAGCAGGCGCGCCACGTTCTCGAGCACCCGGGCCCAGGCCTCGATGGACTCGGGGTCGGTCGCGTCCCGGACCGGATCGGACTTGGGCGAGGTGAACGGCATGGGCGGCCGATGGCCGTAGCGGCCGCCGTAGCGGCCGCCGGAGAGCCCGCCGTGCATGTCGCCGTAGTCGTAGTCCTCGTCGTAGTGCCGCATAGGCGGCAGCGGCGCGGGCTTGGGCTCGGGTTTGGGCTCGCTCTTGGGCCACGGGGTCGGCTTGCCCAGCAGGTCCGCCACAGCCCCTGCGGCAGCGGACCGGCCGGTCTTGGCCGCCTCGTCCTCGGCCACGGCCGGCGACGGGATCAGCCCCCTCTTGGCCAGGGCCTTGGAGATGGCCTCGCTGATGGCGGGGTCCTCGACGATGGAGGATGGGTTGTAGGTCTTGGTGAAGATGTCGGCCAGGCTGTCGTTCGTGAAGCGCTGGGCGTGCTCCACGATGTGCAGGAGCGTCCGGGGAGCGATGGGGAGCGGCAGGATGTCGGGGTAGAGGCCCCGGAGCTCGTTGGCCACGGAGACCAGGGTGTGGATGAGCTCCTTGGAGACTTTGTCGAAGAAGATGCCCAGGAGCGCCTCCTCCTCGTCAGGAGGCAGGTACTTGACGTCGAGCGTCATCCCGAACCTGCTCGAGAGCTCGCCGCTCGGCGGCTCGCCCTTGTACGGGGGCTTGACCGGGTTCATGGTCCCGATCACCCAAGACTTGGTCTTGTCGACCTTGATGGTCCGGCCGTCCGCCATCCGGTACTCGCCGTTCTGCAGGATGTTGTTCAAGACCGCGATGCCCTCGAGCGGCTTGTGCATCTCGTCCAAGACCAGGATGCCCCCCTCCTGCATCCAGCGCAGGACGGTCGAGGCGGTCAGGCCTGTCCTGTTCTTGCCTTCCTCGCCGAAGGTCTCGCGGGCGATCAAGTCCTTGTTCCGCGTGTACTCGTTCATCGAGACCATCCACAGCTCGTTGCCGGTGAGCTTCGCCAGCATGGTCGCG
>JBAZSR010000175.1:0-8159 GCA_041662295.1 Elusimicrobiota bacterium
CATGGGGTTGGTGCACATGAGTTCCACGAAGAAATCGTAGGTCTTGCCCTCATCGGCTTCAGCCCAGAGCAGGGCGTGACGGTCGCAATCCACGGCGCGGGCCGTGTCCGTCGAAAGCTCGGCGGGCCTGACGAACGGGGCCTCCGCCCCATACCTGACGGCCGTCTGCCGGATCTCGTCGTCATCTGACGAAACGATGAGGCGCGTCACCATGCGGCTGCGCCTGGCCTCCGCAATCGTATAGGCGATCAGGGGACGACCCGCCAAAAGACGGATGTTCTTCCTGGGAACGCCTTTCGACCCGCCCCGCGCCAGGGTCACGGCCAGGATCCGCGGCTTCATCGGGGACCACCTCCAGGGACGACCACGGCCCGGCCCTCCGCTGCCGAGGCCCTGATCGCGTCAAGGACCTCCTGATTGCGGAGCCCGTCGACGAGTGTCGCGCCCTCCCGGAGGCTCCCCTCCCGCGCGCTCCGGACCAGGCTCCGGCCCAGGCGCACCAGCGAGGTGCGCCAGGCGTTGAGACCGATGACGGGCTTGCCCGCGAGATCGTCGGCCTGGGAGACGTCCCTCGATCCCCCCCGCCGGCCGGACAGGAAGAGCCGGTCCTGCCCTTCCATCAGGAGGACGCCCCGCGTGCCGGAGATGCGCACCCTCAGCCCGGGGTGGTCCGGCGCCATGGAGGAGGTCGTCACCCCAGCGACCGGACCGCCCTTGAACCTGAGGTGGGCTGAAATAAAGTCGTCGGAGGTCACGGCCCGGAGCCTTCCCGTCACGGGGTCAGAGCGGCGACCCATGAAGGTCGCCAGCGTCCCGCTCACGGACTCCACTTCCCCAAGCCACCAGCGCAGCAGGTCGACAAGGTGGGACCCCAGCGCGAGGAGCTGTCCGCCTCCCTGCGCCCTGTCCGACCACCAGTCCCAGGCCAGGCCAGGGTCCACCCGCGTGTTGACGATATAGCTGAGCTCCACGAATCGGACCTCGCCGATCGCCCCTTGGTCGAGCAGGGATTTGACCTTGAGGTTGTTGGGATGGAACCTGAGCTGATGGTCGACCAGATGCTGCCGCGGGCCGTTCCCCGCGGCGCGGACGATCGCGCGAGCCTGCCGGCTGTCGAGGGCGAGGGGCTTCTCGCAGAGCAGGGTCTTGCCCGCGGCCAGGACCTTCCTCGCCATGTCCAAGTGCAAGGCCGGCGGAACCGCCAGGCATACGAGGCCCAGCCCTTCGATGCCGAGCAAGTCGTCGAGGGAGCCCGGGAATCGGCCGACTGGGAAGCCCGCCGCCCGGGCCCTGGCAGCCTCGGGATGACGCGCGCATAGGGCCAGGACGCGCATGCCCGGGACCGCGCTCAGACACGGGAGGATGACGCGCGCGCCGTAGCCTGCGCCGACGATGCCTACCCCGATCGAAGGCATCAGGGCCTCAGGCGGCCTCGAACATGCCGGGGGCGAGAAGGGTGTCGGCCTCGATGCGGCCGCGCGCCTTCCTGCCGAGCACCAGGTCCTTCCGGTGCGCGGGGATGCCCGTGCCCGGGTTCTTCAGGGCCAGCATCCGCTCCGTCACGACGCGTCCCGCCGGGATGACACAGGCCGACACCCAGGAGACATGGTACTTGTCCCGCGTGACCTGTTCGGAGGGCCGGAGGAGCTTCCGCCCATCGCCGAGGGCGGACTCGACCAGCCTGATGTCCCGGATGAGGTCCGCGAACTGCCGAGGGTCCAGGGAGACCTTGTGGTCGAAACCCGCCATCGTGGTGTCGAGCGTGATATGCCGCTCGACCGCATTGGCGCCCCGCGCAGCCGCGGCCAGCGTCGCCAGAAACCCGACCTCGTGGCCGGAGTAGCCCACCGGGACCTTGTAGCGCCGGCGCAGGGTGTCCATGGCGCGCAAGTTGGCTTGGTCCAAGGGCGTGGGGTAGGCTGAGACGCAGTGGAGCAGGGCGAAGGGGCACCGCCGCCGACGGAAGACCGCCGCGCCGCGGTCGACCTCGTCGAGCCTCGCCATCCCGGTGGACAGGATGGTCGGCCTGCCCAGCCCCGCCACAAACTCGAGGAGCGGAAGATGGGGCATGCTGTGACTCGCGAGCTTATAGGCCTTCATCCCCAAGGACTCAAGGAATCGGGCCGAGGGGATGTCGAACGGGGTGCCGAACAAGGGGATCCCGGCCTCGGCCGCGCAGGCCAGAAGGGACCGATACTGCGCCCGATCGAACTCGAGGTGCTCGCGGATCTGCCGGTAGGTGGCCCCGAACATCGGAAAGCGCTCGTCCTTGGCGTCCAGGACCTTCCCGATCGCCAGGTTCGCGACGTCGCGCTTCTGGAACTTGACCGCGTCGCAGCCCGCGGCAGCCGCGGCCCGGACCAGCTCCTTGGCGGCCCCGAGGTCTCCGTTGTGGTTCAAGCCGACGTCGGCGATGACATAGCAGGGATATCCGTCGCCGATGGGACGGCCAAGGAACGGCACCTCCGGGGTGCTCCGGGCGCGAGTCGTCTTCGTCATGGATGCCAGCATTCTATCAAAACTGCCCTGGACCCCGCGTGCGCGATGCGCCCGCCCGCGCACGAGACGCCAACTATCATACAATGGAGGGACGCGGCGCGCCATGCTCAAGAGCGGAGACAGCGTAGACGGAGCCTTCCGGCTCCCCCCCGGGGGAGGCCGGGCCATGAAGGTCTGCATGGTCCGGCCTCCGACGGTCACCAATGTGGGCGCGGTGGGCCAGGATGCGGTCCCTCCCATCGGACTGGCCTACCTCGCCGCGGCCCTGGCCGCCGCCGGCCACGAGGTCCGCGCCGTGGACATGGTCGGGGCCGCGGTCGACCAGTACTCGTCCGTGGACGGCCTCCCCGACGCGCTGATGCACGGTCTGACCGCGGAGCAGGCCCTGGCATCGGTGCCGGCGGACGCGGCGGTCTTGGGCATCTCCTGCATGTTCTCCGTCGATTAGCCGCACACGCGCCGCCTGATCCACCTGCTCCGCAAGGCCTTCCCTGACCGCCTGATCGTCGCAGGCGGAGAGCACGTCACGGCCTGCCCGGACTACACGCTCTCCTCCTGCCCGGAGATCGACGTCGCCGTGTTGGGAGAAGGAGAGCAGACCTTCGTCGATCTCCTGGAGGCGCACGGCCGCGGCGGGCCCATGTCCGCGGTCCGGGGCATCGCGTTCAGAGACGGAGGCAGGATCGTCCGGACCCCGCCCCGGCCCAGGATCACGGACCTCGATTCCATCCCACTGCCTCTCTGGGAGGCCTTCCCGGTCCGGAGCTACATCGACAACCACCTGACGCATGGCGCCAATCTTGGGCGCTGCATGCCCATCATGGCCAGCCGCGGCTGCCCCTACCAGTGCGCCTTCTGCTCGAGTCCTTCCATGTGGGGGTTGAAATGGAAGGTGCGCTCCGTGGACAGCGTGATCACGGAGATGAAGTCCTACATCGCCGAATACGGCGTCTCCAATTTCGATTTCTACGACCTGACCGCCATCATCGACCGGAGGTGGATCCTGAGGTTCTGTGAGCGCCTCACCCAGGAGCGCCTGGGCGTCACATGGCAGCTTCCCACCGGCACGCGCTGCGAGGCCATCGACGGCCAGGTGTCCCGCGCCTTGCACGCCGCGGGCTGCAGGATCATGAACTACGCGCCGGAGAGCGGCTCGCCCGCGGAGCTTGAGCGCATCCGCAAGCGCGTCGACCTCGGCGTCATGCTCCGCTCCATCCGGAGCGCCCGCCAGGCCGGCCTGCAGATCAAGGTGAACTTCGTCTTCGGCTTCCCGGGGTCGGGCTGGCGGGACATCCTGCGCACGCTGGGCTTCATCGTCCGGGTGACCTGGAACGGGGCCGACGACGTCAACTGCTTCCCCTTCTCGCCCTACCCCGGTTCCGCGATGTTCCGGGAGCTGGAGCGCTCCGGCCGCGTCGGGCTGGACGAGCGCTACTTTTCCAGCCTGCTCGCGTACACCGACCCCGCCAACAGCGTCTCCTTCGTCGACTACATCGGCTCCCGGCAGCTCTCGGCCCTGAACTTCGCCGGGATGCTCCTGTTCTACGCCTGCAGCTTCGTCTTCCGGCCGCCGCGATTCTTCAAGCTGGCATGGGCGATCCTCACCAAGGATTCATCGACCAAGCTCACCATGGCCCTGGCCAATCAGCGCCGGAAGCGGCGCGGCCTTCAGAGGCTCCGAAGCGAGGGGACGAGGTCCGTGGTCGTGCCGGACTGAGCGGGCCGGTCAGCCCTTCCGAGCGGCCTTGACCGGCCTGCCGAGCGGCCGCCGCAGGCGCGCGGACCGGCGCAGTCTCCCGAGGTAGAGGCGGTTGACGGTGTCGATGGGCGCGGCATGGTCGGCCGTGCGGTGGAACCCGAAGCTCTGCCAGGCCGTCAGGGCGGCGCTCGCGGAGAGCTTGGTCTGCCGGAAGGACATCTCCACGGGCCTCTTGAACCCGGCCAGCGGCGCCCCCCCCTTGCTCTTGCTCCAGCCCAGGATGTCGAAGTCGAAGTCGCGCCTGATCTCAGGGTCCTTCCGCGAGACCAAGGCTGTCCTGTCGTAGTAGACCGCCCTGAAAAAGCGCTCGAGGTTCTCGATCTCAAGGATCGCGGCCTCGTCCCATTCGCGCATGCCCCGGAGCTTGGTGAACATCCAGTCCAGCAGGCCGTCGAACTGCTCGATCCACAGCATGTTGGAGTACTTCAGCAGGTCCCCGCCCTTGGCGCCCAGGTAGTAGTCCTCGGAGTACTTCTCCATGTAGGCGAGGGCGTCCCGCTCCGTGACGAAGCGCTCCTCCAGGAAGCTGACCCGGTACTCGTCGAAGCACTTCTTGACGCCGTGCGAGGCCTTGGCGAGGCTCTTGAAAAGGCCCAGGGTGTACTCGGACTTCGCGATGCCCTTCATCCGGAGGTAGTGGAAGAGCTCGCAGAACGGATCCGAGCGGAAGAGGGTGTCGATGAGCACGCAGTAGCTGCGGCAGTACAGGACATCCTCGACCCCCATGGACGCGGTCTCGACCACGGAGCGCTCGGTCTCGCACACGAACTCCCCCCGGACCGTGCCGCAGAGATTCTGGTGCTGGCGGAACATCGTCTTGATGCCGTACTTCTCGACCATGGACCGGTCGTTGAGCTCGCTGTTGCACAACAGCAGCCCCGGATAGATGAGGAACCTCACGATCGCGCCCGAATCCTGGAGCCTGCAGATGCCGTCGAGGAAGGTCTCCTTGGTCTCACCCGGCAGGGGTAGGATGAACTCGGCCACCTGCTCGTCCATGAAGTCCTGGAAGGCCTTGTCCACCGAGGACAGGTTCGTGCGCTTGATGATCTTCAGGACATTGACGTCCATGGACTGGACGCCCCGGGTGATGGTCAGGGCGCCGCCGAGGGTCTTGATGACCTTCATGACGCGGTCCGGATGGCTCTTTCCGGCCGAACCGCCCATATGCATCGGCCAACCCACGGACTTCTGCTTCGACCGGAGGCGCCTGGCGATCGCCTCATCCTGGGGATACATCCCCCAGTTGGAGTCGACCATGATCAGGCCCAGGGCCGGGTTGACCCTCTTGGCGATGTAGTCGATCTCCTTGAGCACGTGCTCCAGGGGGCGGAAATAGACCCGGTTGTAATAGGAGCGGCCCTGCTGGCAGTACGCGCACTGGAAGGGACATCCCCGGTTGGTCTCCAGCAGGGGCTCGAACCGGCCGTCGGCCAGAAGGTCATCGAAGAGCCCGGCCAGGTAGGGCGAGAAATTCTCCTCGAACTTCGTCAGCCTGGGAAGCTGGGGCCCGGCCTCGAACCGGCCGCTCTCATCGACGACAAAGCAGTTGCCGAGCTCCCGGACGAGCGTCCGGAGTTTACGGCGGTCCCTCCCGCATCCCTCGAATCTCTCCATCAGCGCCGCGAAGGCCTCCTCGCCCTCGTGCTGGATGAAGATATCGGCGCTGGCGTACTTCTCAGCGAACAGCCCGCGGTCGAACTGCTCCGTGGTGCTCTCCGCGCCGCCGAACACGATCAGTGTGTCGGGAGTGGTCACGCGGACGAAGCGCGCGATCCGGGTGCAGAGATTCGTGTTCCAGAGATAGTTCGAGATGCCGACCACGTGAGGCTTCTCCTTCTCGACGTACTGGAGGATCGCCTCCGGCAGCCTCATAATCTTGAGATCCACGTCGGGCATCCGGGTCAGGAGATACGCCCCGACCAAGCCGATCGGCAGGGGGATATAGGGGACCGTGATGCCTTTGTTGTCGAAACAAGGCTCGATCAGGAGAACTTTGAGTCGATTTCTAGGCTGCATCCTAAGTCCCGACGCACCCATGGGAGGCATCATCATACCTTTTTTGATACCCTCTCGATAATCGATGCTCCCTGACCTCATCCGCCGCATACCGCTTCCAACGCGGATCCTTGGACTGGCAACCCTCTGGTTGGCCATTGAATACGTCATCCTGGGACCGTTCTCCTTCATCCCCATCCTGGACACCGCGGACTCGACGCTCCCCTGGACCCTCATGCTGGCGAGGGAAGGCCTTGGCGAGCGGCTTTCGCTCTGGCTGCCCTCCATGGCCTGCGGCCTGGACCGCCTCTCCGCCGGCATCCTCGACGCCCATTGGCTCACCTGGGGCTTCACCCTCCTGCCCGGCTGGCTGGCCTTCCAGGCCGCCATCCTGGCGCACCTCTTCCTGAGCGCCTTCTTCACCTTCCGGATCGCGACCGAGGACCTGGGGCTCTCCGAGACGGCTGGAGTCTTCGCCGGGGTCTACACGGCCTTCGGCCTCGCCTTGATTATCAGCTATCAAGGAGCGTTCCACCTCCTCCCCTTCATCCTCTGGTCGCTCGGCCGGCTCTCCTCCCCGGACCGCCGCGCCCCCTGGGCCTGGGCAGCGGGACTGGGCCTCCTGTACAGCGGGTTCTCGAATGTGTCCCAGACCCTGCCCTTCTGCCTGCCCGCGGTCATCGTCTGGCTGGGCCTCTTCGGCAGGGGGAGCCTGCCGCGCCGTATGGCCCTGGCCGCCATCTTCTGCGCATGCGCCTCGGCGCCTCACCTGCCCGTGGCCTGGGCCCTCGTGGACAACGCGCCGCGCTCACACCGGGCGGACTGGGCCCCACCAGCGTCCCAGGACCTGCTGGCCGCCTTCTCCGAGACCCTGCTCCCGCCCTTGCAGCAGCTGCCCGCCGTCCTCGCGGTGCTGGCGGGCCTGGCTGCCGCGCGCCGCGGACGCAAAACGATCTCCCGCTCCTTCATCCTCCTGCTGCTGCTCTACGCCCTGTGCACCGCAGGCACGGCTCTGCTGACCGCTGTCAAGGACGCGCACGCCGCCCGGCTGGGCTTCCTGCGCGGGTTCCCCGTCGGCCGATTCGCCCACCTCGCACCCTTCCTCGGGGCCCTCTGCGCCGCCTGCGGCCTCGACCTCCTCCCCAGAAAGCGTCTCGTCCTGTGGGCCGCGGCGATCCTCCTGGCCGTCTCCTCTCTCGACTTGAAGATCCGTCATGCCGAGACCTGGCTCTTCCAGGGGAGCTACGCCGCCAACTACCACAGCCCGGCGATCCGCGACTTGGCCCGGAAGGGCGGTCCCGGCCCGTTCCGGGTCGCGACATTCACCCATGGCATGCACCCCGCCTACGCCGAAGCCTACGGCTTGGAGACCGTGGACGGCTACCCCAACATGTATCCCAAGACGTACCAGCGGTTCTGGTCCAAAGTCATCGAGCCCCTGACCGACCGCGACGAACGATACCGAAGATACTTCAACGAGTGGGGCAATCGGATCTATTTTTTCCTCGAGAGCGTGGAAAGCATGCCCGACGGAATCCCATTCCAGCGCTATTACCGCCTGGACCTTCTCTCCCTGGCGAACATGCGCTATCTCATCTCACGCCATCCGCTCCTACACAAGGATCTCATCCCCATCCTGCGTCAGACCCCATGGCACGATCTCTCGCGCAGGGAACGCCTCTGGATCCGCTTCAAGGAGAATTTCTTGGGCAAGAGCTATCTGTTCATCTACGAGAACAGGGCCTGCCTGCCCCGCGCATTCTTTGCTCCCCGCGTGAAGGTCTTTGACGCAGGCGAAGACCTGTTGTCAGCGTTGGGGAACGCGTCTTCGGAGGAACTACGCCGAACGGCATTCGTGGAACGTCCGCATTGGCAAGAAGGCCGAGGGACCTCCTTCGGGGCC
>JBAZSR010000176.1:0-8150 GCA_041662295.1 Elusimicrobiota bacterium
CCTGCTCGGCAAGCGGGTGGCGGTCATCGGCGGGGGCAACGTGGCCATGGACTCCGTGCGCAACGCCAAGCGGCTAGGCGCGGAGTGGGCGGCCATCATCTACCGCCGCTCGGCCAACGAGATGCCCGCCCGCATCGAGGAGATCCACCACGCCGAGGAGGAGGGCATCGAGTTCCACTACCTCCAGGCGCCGACCAAGTTCATCGGCGACGAGCGCGGCCGGGTCAAGGCCATGGAGGTCCTCAAGATGGAGCTCGGCGAGCCCGACTCCTCCGGCCGCCGCAGGCCCGTTCCCATCAAGGGCTCCGAGTACGTCAAGGAGGTGGACCTCGTGGTCATGTCCATCGGCCAGAGCCCCAACCCCTTGATCGGGCAGACCACGCCGGGCCTCAAGCTCGGCAAGTGGGGCAACGTGGACGCGGACATGAAGACCATGGCCACGAACATGCCCGGGGTCTGGGCCGGCGGCGACATCGTGCGCGGGGGCGCGACCGTCATCCTCGCCATGGGCGACGGCCGCATCGCGGCCGCAGAGATGGACAAGCACCTCAAGGCCCTGACCACGCCTTTGCCCAAGGCCTGACGACGCCTCCGCCGACGCTCAGTTGTCCGGCTGGATGAAGCGGTCGTACTCGCGCTCGAAGCGGAGCTTGTGGCCAGCCTCCTCGCGCGCGAGCGACAGGAAGACCTCCCGGACCTCGCGCTGGACCGCGGCTCCAGCCATGTCCATATAAAGATTGAAGGCGGCCTTCTCCTTCTTCATGGCCAGGATGAGCGCGTCCTGGAGGCCCAGCTCGCCCTTGGGCTCGGGCGGTGAGGCGTAGTCCTCGAGGTCGATGTCCCGGGCGAGCGCGGCGCCGGACTTGAGGAGCTTGCGGCCGGAGAGGACCTTCTCGAGACGGGCCTTGTGGCGCCGCTCCTCCGCGGCCAAGGAGGAGAACAGCTCCCTGAGGTGGACCTGCTTCTGCCGGGCCGCGAGCCGCGCGTAGAGCTCGACGGCCTTGGCCTCGTTGTCGATGGCGAACCGCAGGATCTCCTCGACCTTCTCCTTCGTTGTCATGTGCTGGTGCCAGGCTTTGACTTCTTGACTTGTTCTGCGAACAAGTCAAGAAGTCAAAGCCTGGCACCAGTATATTATTTATTGCGCTCGCTCCGCCCCGTCTGGAGGGCGCCCACGGCAGCGAGGTTCACGATCTCCTGCACCGAGGCGCCGTGCTGAAGGAGGTGCACGGGCCGCCGGGTGCCCGTGAGCACGGGGCCGACCGCGACCGCGTCGCCGAGGCGCTGGAGCAGGTGCAGGGCAAGGTGGCCGGACTGGAGGTCCGGGAAGATGAAGACGTTGGCGTCCTGGCGCAGGTCCGTGAAGGGGAAGAGGCGGGCGCGGAGCTCGGCGTCGAGGGCCGGCATGGGCTGCATCTCGCCGTCGATCATCAGCGATGGAGAGCGGTCCCGCGCGATGCGCACGGCCTCCCGGACCTTGCGCGTGAAGGGGTGGTCCACGCTGCCGAAGTTGGAGAAGGAAAGCATGGCCACCCTCGGGTCGATCCCCATCGCCTTCACGGCCCCGGCGGTCAGGAGCGCGATCTCGGCGAGGTCCGCGGCGTCGGGCTCGATGTTGACCGCGCAGTCCGCAAGAAAGTAGACCTCTTTGGGCCGCAGGACCATGTACATGCTGGAGATGAGGCGGATGCCCTCGGCCGGGCCGATCACCTCGAGCACCACGCGCAGGGACTCCGCGAAGTGGTCCGAGACGCCGGTGACCATCATGTCCGCGTCGCCCTTGTGCAGCATGAGGGCGGCGAAGTGCCGCGGGTCCGTGAGACGGCGCAGGGCCACGCCGTAGGTCACGCCGCGGCGGGCGCGGAGCTGGAAATACTCCTGGGCGTAGCGCTCCCGGTCGGGACTGCGGACCGGGTCGATGACGGGAACGCCGCTGAGGTCGAGTCCGAATTTGCCGGCGGCCGCGCGCACGAGCTCCTCCTCGCCGAGCAGGACGGGCCTCGCGATGCCCTCGTCCATCATGATGGTGGCGGCGCGCAGGATGGCCTCGTGGCTGCCCTCGGGCAGGACGACGCGGGGCACGACCTGGCGCGCCTTATGGATGATGCCGCGCATCATCTCGCGGCCCGTGCCCAGGCGCACGGTGAGGCTCTCGCGGTAGGCCTCGGGCTCGACCGAGCGCTGGGCCACCCCGTCGGCGATGGCCTGCCGCGCCACGGCCGAGGACTCCGAGACCAGGATCCGCGGGTCGATGGGCTTGGGCAGGAGGTAGTCCGGACCGAAGGTGAAGGTCTCGTAGCCGTAGGCGCGGCTGACCTCGTCGATGACGTCCTCTCGCGCCAGCTCCGCCAGGGACTTGGCCGCGGCCAGGGTCATGGCCTCCGTGATCCGGGAGGCGTGGACGTCGAGGGCCCCGCGCAGGATGTAGGGGAAGCTCAGGAGGTCCACGATGGCGTTGGGGCTGTCCTGGAGGCTCGTGGCCACGATGACGTCGCGCCGGGCGGCCTTGGCGTCCTTATAGCGGATCTCGGGCTCGGGCGTGGCCAGGGCGAGCACGATGGGGTAGCGGCTCATGGAGCGGATCATGTCCTGGTTGAGGACGCCTCCTGCGGAGGCGCCGATGAACACGTCCGCGCCCGCGAGACCCTCGGCGAGAGTCTTCTCCTTGCGGTCGGCCGCAAAGGCGGACTGGTAGCGGTTGATGTCCTTGCGGCCCGGCGTGATGAGGCCGCGCACGTCGTAGAGGAGGAGCCCCTCGCGGGGCGCGCCGAGCGCGGTCAGCAGACGCGCGCAGCCCAGCCCCACGGTGCCGGCCCCGCAGATGACGGTCCGGATGCTCGCGATGCTCTTGTCGGCCAGGGAGAGCGCGTTGATCAAGGCGGCCATGGCCACGACGGCGGTGCCGTAGAGGTTCTCATGGAAGACGGGGATGCGCAGGGAATCGCTCAAGCGGTCGTGGATCTCGAGACCCTCGGGCGCCATGATGTCCTTGAGGTTGACGGCCCCGAAGCCGGGCTCGAGCATCTTCACCGCGGCCACGAACTCGTCCGGCGACCGGGTGTCGAGCTCGAGGTCGAAGACGTCGATGTCCGCGAGCCTCTTGAAGAGCACGGCGATGCCCTCGCCCATGGGCTTGGCCGCGGCGGGACCCACGTCCCCCAACCCCGGGACCGCCGTCCCGTTGGTCACCACGGCCACGAGGTTGCCCTTGGCGGTGAGGCGGTAGGAGGCGGCGGGGTCGGCCGCGATCTCCGCGGCCGGGTAGGTCGCGCCCGGCAGGTAGGCCATGCGCATGTCGCGCGGCGAGAAGCAGGGCTTGCTCGGCTTGACCTCGATCTTTCCCGGCCGGTCTCCGACGTGATAGTCCAGGGCGTCCGATTTTCGGATCATGGCGTTCTCTCCTTGAGCGGATAATGGGCAAGGGTCTCCCGCAGGGCGAAGCAGAACGGCGGGATGGGACGGGCCTGCAGCAGGCGAAGGTGGTGCCCTTCCCAAGCGAACTCGATGTCCAGGGGCTGGCCGTAGGCCCTCTCGAGCTTCTCCGCCGCTGCGGAGAGCTCGAGGAGCTCGACGTATTCGAGCGCGGGCCGCAGCCGCTGGTGGTAGAGGGTCTCGGCCATGCGCGTGCCGGTGCCCTTGAGAGCGTCGAAGACCACGCGCTCCTTCTTGTCCGCGACCTGGTATCGGAAATGCAGGAGCCCGTCCGCGTTGCGGCGGCGGGAGACGAAGACATGGTCCGCCTCGACGCTGCCCGAGACGATGCCCTCCCCCAGGCCCAGCCCAGCGTTGACCAGCATCTCTCCCGAGCGGCCGGGCGCCGCGCAGACCGTGTGGAGGACGCCTGAGACCCGCGAGCGCACCATGCGCTGGACCACGACGCCGCCCCCCACCCGGGCCCCGCCGGCGGAGCCGCCCGCCAAGGTCTTGCCATGGGGGACCGCCGGACGGCCGGAGTCCTCGGAGCGCCCCCTGAGGGCGCGCTCGTTCCAGAACCCGGCCCACGCGAGCCTGAGGTGCTCGAGCAGGGACGCCTCCCCCCGGACGAACAGGAAGGTGTCGAACTGTCCCGCCCAGGAGGAGGACTCGGAGTCCTCCTCGAGGCCCGAGGAGCGGACCGCGAGGAAGCATTCGTCGGGCTCGAGGCCCGCGGTCAGGCCCCGGCATGCATCCAGGATGTCGCGCTGGACCGGCTCCGGGATGGAGACCTCTCTCCAGAGGCGGCGGACCTCGGCGGCCTGGCGGCCGCAGTCGAGGTCCGAGCGGGAGAGGACCTTGGCGATCTCCTCTTCGAGCGTCCCCTCGGCTCCCGGCACGGGCCGGCCCAGCGTCGCCGTGAGGGCGGCGTCCGCGACCGCGAACCAGCGGGGCACCGTCTCTCCCGGGATGATGCGCCCCATCTCTCCCAGGTTGGCGGCCTTGTGCCCGATGAGCGGGGCCAGTTCGAGCCCGCCGTCGCCCGGCCCGAGGACGAGCCTCTCCGAAGCCTTCCGGAGGACCTCGGACTTCCAGGAAGCGGTCCGGACCGCCAGGCGTTCGAAGAACTCCCCGAGCCCGGGGCCCAGGAGGGTCTCGATGCGTCCGAGCTGGACCTCGATGTGGTGCAGGACCTCCGGCGCGCCGCCCCGGTCCAGGACGTCCGGGACGTCCAGGAGCAGCCGCTCGCGCAGGGCCTTGAGGCTCTCGACCGCGGCCGCGTCGATGTCCGGCCCTTCCGCGGCGGAACCCACGCCCGGCAGGAGCACCGAGAGGTCCCTCAGCGCCTCCCGGATGCGCAGGACCGCCAAGCGCAGGTAGAGGGGCTCGTGGAGGCTCACCGCGTCCGGCATGGAGGCCAGGGCCTCGCGCACCGCGGCCCGATGGCGCTCGGAGGTCTGTCCCAGCCACTGGACGGCCGCCTCTCGGGCGCTCTCCCCCACGGCGCGGTTCGAGCATAGGAGTTCCAGCAGGCGCAGGCGCGCGGCCCTGCCTTCCGGGACCTGAGCGCACTGCCGGGCGTGGAGGATCTCGCGGGCCGCGTGGCGGGCCAGGTCGGGCCGGTCGGCCCGCGCCAGGAGCTTCTCGAGCTGGTGCGCCGCGCGGAGGAACTGCCCCCGGGTGGCGAGGACGTCCGGCTCCTCCTGGACGCGCGCCAGGCGCTCGGCCGCGGCCTCCATCCAGGAGAACTCCTGGTTGAGGGCCAAGGCGTCCCGGTCCTGCCCGATGACAAGGAGCACACCCGCGTCCGCGTCCACCACGAGGAGGTCTCCCTCCCTCACGGTCTCCTCGCGCTCGTGGAGGTCGCGGTACCGGCAGACGCGGTACGGCCCGTGCTGCTCCGCCTCCTCGACGTATTCCGCGCGCCGGCAGACCAAGCTGACCCCGCCTTCCGGGTCCCGGCGCCACCTGCCGGCCACGATGACCGAGGGTTTGTGCATCTCCAGGGCCAGGAGGCCGGCGTGGCTGAGGACCGCCCCGCCCGTGGTCACGATCCCGGCGACCCTGCGCAGGGCGGCCGCGTCCTTGGGCCCGAGGGTCGGGGAGACGAGGATGGCGCGTTCGCATTCCTCGGGCCGCAGGTCCGAGGTCCCGAAGCGCGCGAACCCCGAGACCCTGCCGGGAGAGGCGGCCGTCGCGGGGATGACGCGCTCCCCGGGCAGAGGGCGAGGAGCGGCGAAGGGGTTGGGCCCGAGGAAGGCATCGGCCGTCTTCTCGGGATCTTCCGCGGGGACCCGGAGGGCGTCCTCGAGGTCCTCGGAAACGTAGTTGTCGCGGCAGAGCAGACGGACCAGGGTCGCGCAGTCATAGAGGCTGCCCGCGGTCCCGTCCCGTCCCGGCACGGAGGCCCTGTTGAAGATGACCCCGTCATTGGCGGCCGCGCCCAGGCGCGGAGCCCCTTTCTCGTCCCGGAGCACATAGACCCCGACGCTGCCGTCGCGCAGCGGCAGCAGGGCCCTCTGGACCGGATAGCCCTGGACCGAGCCCGAGGTCTTGAAGCGCAGATGGCGCTCGATGGCGGAGACGACGCCCGCCATCCGGACCGCCTCGGACAGCGTGTCCCCGCGGTCGACGAGGACCCGGCCGAACCAGCCGCTCTCGTGCTGCGAGACGAACGTCCCGGCGTCGGCCGGGACGTAGCCCCCAGGGCCGGCGACGATCTCCCCGCGCGCGCACGCCTGACGCAGGGGGATGAGCACGGACCTCTCCAAGAGGAGCTGTCCGGCGTTGTGCTCGCCCTGTTCGTCCCAGCGCGGAAGGCCCTGGAGCCCGGCGGCCTGGAGCGCCTCGCGCAGGCGCTCCCAGAACGAATCCGGCAGCGAACCGGAGAGGAGGTCGCGGTAGGCCCCCCGCCCGTCCCAGGGCACCTCCTTCTCCCCGCCCGGGGCCGCCTGGATGGCCGCCAGGACGCGCCGTCTGTCCTTGGTGAGGATCTCCTCCAAGGGCAGGACGCCCCAGCGCGTGATGAAGTCCGTCCAGGCCTCGGCCACCGCGGCCAGGGCGGTCTCCGGGTACTCCAGGGAGCCGGCCTTCCAGTCGAGTTCCATCAGGAAAGGCAGGGCCCGGAACACGGCGCCCGCCCGGTCCGCGACGTCGCCCAGGCCGACGGCGCGCTCCTTGTCGTAGCGGATCTTGAGCCTGAAGCCGTCGGCCTCCACGAGGAAGTCGAGCCGGGCGAAGAGGCGCTTGATCGCGGGCAGTTCCGGCGCCGGATGGTGTCCCAGGTCGTACTGGCTGACCCCGTAATACTGGAGGTCCACCATCCCGCCCCGCAGGGGCGGGGAGAGGTCCAGCCTCAGGAACGCGGGGTGGTTGCGGAAGAGGGCGTAGGCCTGCACCTCGTTGCCGTAGCAGAGGAGCTCGAGTTGGGGGAGCGCGTCGTGCCCGTGGAGCAGGTGGCGGCCGAAGGCCTCGGCCGCCATGCGCACCGCTGGAGGCAGGTCGCTGGCGGGCCGGTCCTCCTCTGGCTCGAAGTCGATATAGCGCAGGCGCTGGGCCGCCAGCAGGATATTGGACCGGGAGGCGGTCATGAGGTCCACGGTCCGGTTGGCGACGCCCCCCGAATGGAAGAGCTTGAACGCGAGCGCCAGCCCTTGCTGATGGAGGTAGCGCTTGAGGCCGTGCAGGGTGCGGGTCTCGGCGAGGGTCTTGGGGTCCTCGAACATGAGGATGCGCCGGGTCGGGTCCGCGGCCAGCGGCTCGTCGGCTCCGGCTCCGGCGGTCCCAACGAGCGAGGCCTCCTTGAGCTTCCGGTAGGCCTCGGGCAGGGCCGCTGTCTCGTCATGGAGCCCGCTGAAGAGCGCGACGAAGTCCTCGACGATCCCGTCGAGGAGCCCCGTGATCCTCGCGGCCCGGGACGGGGTCAGGGGACAGATCTTGAGGAGCTCGGTCAGGAGCTCGGCGTGGGCGATGTTGTAGCTCCGGAAGCGCCGCACGGTCTCACGGGCCTGGCTCCCCGCCGTCCCCGCGAGATGGTCCTCCCCGTGGGCAGTGATGAGGGATCGCTCCCAGGCGCGCCGGGAGGGGCCGCACGCCTCCAGGAGCGGCGCTTCTGCGGGACGGACCGCCAGGGGCAGGCCCCCCAGGCTCACGCCCACGAGGGGCTCGACAGAGAGCCCCCACGCGACGCGGGACCAGCCCAGCCGGCTGAAGACCTCCATGAGGAGCGGCCGGGCCAGGAGGGCTTCGGCCGCAGGAAGGCTCTCCGCGACCGGGACAGGTCCATCGGGCTCGGGGCGCAGGCATACCAGGTCCAGCCGGGACGCGCGCGTAAATTCCAAGTAGGGGCGGAGCGCCTCAGCGGGGCCGGGCCCCAGCACGGCCCGAGCCTCGGACGGGTCCGCCGGGGTCCCGTCGGAGTCGAGGAGGCTGGCCGCGAATCTCCGGAGACGCGCGGGCCTGCCGCGGACACAGAGGGCTCTGAGGTCGAGGCCGGCCAGCAGGATCCGGAGCCTCCGCAAGGCCGCGGGCTCGCGCAGCCCTGAGCCGGGGCGCTCCGCGAGCCCGGCCAGCTCATCGGCCTCGGCCTCGCCGAGACACAGCCCGCCCTCCCGGCAGGCGGCCTCGGCCGCGTCGAGCCCGCGCGAGAGCAGCGCCGGGTCGGCCGCGGCCAAAAGGCACAGCAGGAGAGGCCACGGCTGGGCCCCGGCCTTGGCGCGGCGCTCGAGGAAAGCGAA
>JBAZSR010000177.1:0-5233 GCA_041662295.1 Elusimicrobiota bacterium
GCCGAGGGGCACCTCCGCTTCATGTGGGTCTCGGATTTCGGCAAGGGATTCCGGGGCAGCGAGAAGGTCCTGCCCCTCACCTACCTCAGGGACCTGCTGGAATACATGGCGAGGGAATCCCGCCGGCTCCGCAGGGTGCCGAGCTGCTTCAGCTCCAGGCGCGGGTTCGACGCTCCTTATTGGCGGGGGGACAACCTCCCCTGGCTGGTGGTCTCCATGGCGGAGTACTGCCGCTGGACCGGGATGGGCCTGTCCAAGGACACGGCCGTGTCCCTGCAGTGGCTCATGGACGACTTCTGCCGCAGGCACCTCGCGGACGGGCTCGTGGCCGACTCCGTGACCGGGGACTGGATGGACACCATCATGAGGCCGTCCTCCACCTACAACAACATCTGCTGCCTCAAGATGCTCCAGGACGCGACGAGCCTGGGACTCGAACCCCCGGCGGACCCCGGGGCCCTCGAAACGGAGCTCATGCGGACCCGCTGGCGTGGGGACCACTTCGCGGACTGCTCCATCGGCGAGGAGATGGGCGTGGACGCCGGGGTCTGGGCGCTCTACTTCGGCCTCTTCAAGAAGGACGTGCGCGAGGCCTTGGTCAAGCGCATCGAGCGCGAAGGCTTCACCCGGCCCTACCCCATGCGCGCCCATGAGGGCCGCCACCCCAGAAGCCTCATGCCGCCCCTGACCCAGTACTCGCCGGACTACCACAACGCGGTCTGGCCGCACCTGGGCTTGGCCTACATCATCGGGCTCAAGCGCCTCGGGAGGGATTACTCGTCCCACAAGGCCGCCGTCGAAGCCCTGGTCATGAAGCACCGGAACTTCGTCGAGGTCCTCGACCCCGAGGGCGGACTCTACACGACTTGGGCGCACTCGACCGACTACGCACTGAGCATGGCCGCAGGACTCTACTTGGAGCTGGCGCTCGACTGATGCCCGCCGAAGACCTCCCCCTGCCGCCCCTGCGCCAGAGCCTCGAGTCCGTCCCCATCGACCACGAGGGAGAGCCCATGTTCCTCCTTCGGGACCTCGAGGGCATCACCCCCAAGGGCGTGGCGCTCGCCCCGGGAGGAATGCTCATCGCCTCCCTCCTGGACGGCAAGCGCACGGCCGCGCAGATCGCCGAGCTCTTCGCCAAGAGCACCGGCAGCATCTTGAAGGCCGAGCTCGTCACCCAGCTCGCGGCCGAGCTGGCCAGCGCCGACCTCCTTGAGACCCCGCATACGGCGCAGATGCGTCGCAAGGCGCTCAAAGAGTTCAAGGACAGCCCCAGCCGCAAGGCCTTCCACCAGGGGACGGCCTACCCCGCGGACCGCCTGGAGCTCGCCAAGACCTTCAGCGGATATTTCAACGACCCCAAAGGCCCGGGCGAGGGGTTCGCCGAGGAGCCGAGCGCTCCCCCGGCCCAGGGCCTCTTTGTCCCTCACATCGATTTCGCCCGCGGCGGGCCGACCTACGCGTGGGCCTACCAGGCCCTGTCCAAGACGAGGCCGCCGGATGTCGTCGTGGCCCTGGGCGTTTCCCACATGGCCCCCAACTCTCCCTGGACCCTCACCCGCAAGGCATACGAGACCCCGCACGGCTCCATGACCGTGGACGGCTCGCTGTATGACGAGATCCGCAAGGCCCTCTGGTACGACCCGCTGGAGGACGAGTGGGTCCACAGGATGGAGCACTCCCTTGAGTTCCAGGCGGTCTGGCTCAAGCACCTCTGGCGGGACAAGGCTCCTGCCTG
This sequence comes from Elusimicrobiota bacterium, assembly GCA_041662295.1. Lineage (GTDB taxonomy): Bacteria > Elusimicrobiota > Elusimicrobia > UBA1565 > UBA9628 > JACQWX01. The sequence continues at coordinate 1,739 of JBAZSR010000177.1, forward strand.
GGTCCCCATCCTCGTTTCGTCGTTCGAGCGGTTCTGTCCGGACCGGCCGCCCTCGAGCGTGGCGACCGTGGAGGGGGCCATCGCCCGGGTCGGGGAGATCCTGAAGGCCCGGGCCTGCGCTGGGCGGAGCACCCTCGTGCTCGCCGCAGTCGACCTGGCGCATGTGGGCCCGCGCTTCGGGGACGACGCGAAGCCCGGGCCCGAGGCCGCGGCGCTCATCGAGAAGGAGGACCGCGCCTCCTTGGACCTGGCCATGGCCTTGAAGGCCGACGATTTCTACCTCTCCGTGGTCAAGGACGGCAACAAGCGCAAGGTCTGCGGCCTCTCGGCGGTCTACACCGCCCTGCGCTGGATGGAGGCCGTCTCGGGTGGGAAGGCTTCGGGCAGGCTCCTCTCCTACGGCCAGGCTCCCGACCCCATGGGCGGGTTCGTGTCCTTCGCCGCGGCGATCTTCTAGGCCGCTGAAAGCAGCCTGCGGGCCCCGGCTCCTACTCGACCTTCAGATCGACCTTGATGTCCGGGTGCAGACTCCGGTGCACGGGACAGGCCTCCACGCACGCCAGGACCTTGGCCCGGGCCTTATCGGAAAGTCCGGCCGGCAGCCTGATGGTCCCGGAGAAGGATGCGATCATCCGGGGCTTCTCCCTCATGGTCTTCTCAACGGCGATCGACGCGCCAGCCAGATCCACGCCGTCGGAGGACACGGCCTTGGCCATGATGGTGAGGATGCAGGAGGCCAGGGAGGCCGCGAAGAGGTCGGTGGGCGAGAAGCCGCGGCCCTGGCCTCCGTTGTCCACGGGAAGGTCGGTCAGGATGATGCCGCCCGTGGGGCCGTGCGTCAGCTCCACCCGGAAATCGCCGGCATAGACCGCTTTCGTCGTCACAGCCATGAGAGCCTCCCTCCCCGCAGGATGCCCTATTCTGTCAAGAAGGGCGGGGGCGAGGCAAGGGGGTCAATATTCGACGGCGATGCCCCAGAGCACGAGGAGCGCGATGAAACCCGCCGTGACGAACATCAGTCCCTCCGGGCCGCAGGGCCCCGCCCGCGGGGGGCGGGGGGCGAGGCGTCCACTGACATGAGACTCGGGATCACCCTGAACCAGCGGATGTTCGAGCGAGCGAAACCCGCGCTCGCCATCCTCAGCCTGGCCACGACATGGTGCCTGCCGGGCCGGTTGTTTCGCCAGCGCAGCCACCAGTAGCCCATCCAGTGCCGGGCCAGCCTCCACGGTCCGTCGTCGATGGAGACCTCGACCGGCCCCTCCATCCCCGCCCGGACCACGATGGCGCAGTCCTTGAACAGAATCCTCTCGTGAGGCAGAGGGGAATCGATCGCAATCAAGTTCTCCGTGGCGACGCTCTCCGATGGCATGGCTTTCCGACCGCGAGGTCATGGATATTCTCGCACGCGGCCCCATCCATCGGCAATTGTAATTGCTACGCAAGGACTATAGTAGAAACCCCTACTCCGCGCCTGCGCCCTGTCCTTGAACGGCTGAGGCGAAAACTGGTACTTTGGAGCCCATGCTGCCGAATCTCGGCTGGGGAGAGCTCCTCATCGTCGCCGTCGTGGCCCTGCTCGTGCTGGGCCCGGAGAGGCTCCCGGAGCTGGCCTCCTCCCTGGGCCGAGCCGCGCGGGCCATGAAGACCGCCTGGCGTAAAGGCTGGGAAGAGGACGACGACGGAGGGGAGGCGTCTTGAGGAAATCCGTCCGGGTCCTGGCGGCCGGCTGCTTCAACCGCGTGCACCAGGCCCACCTGGCCATGCTGAGGCTGGCCCGCTCCTACGGCGGCCACCTGACCCTGGTCCTGGCCCACGACCTCCACAACCGCAAGCCCGGCGCCGTGCCCGGAAAGGTCCGCCTGGGCTGGATACGGTCCCTCAAGGTCGCGGACGAAGTTCTGCTAGGAGCCCCTAAGGGCTTTGCCCAGACCGTGCGGGACGTCCGGCCCGACATCATCGCTCTCGGCCATGACCAGGCCTTCCCGGACAACGAGACCGCGGCCGTGGTGGAGGCCCTGGGAGCGTCGGTCGTGAAGCTCCCCTGGTGCGCGGGACGGGAGCACACCGTCATCAGCGCCGAAGGCCCGGCGGCCCCCCATGCCTGACCAGTCCATCCCCATCGAGCCCGATCCCCGGCCCGACGACCCGGCGATGCCCCTGGTCGAGCATCTGGCCGAACTGCGTCGCCGCCTCATCATCTCCCTGGCCGCGGTCGCGGCCTGCAGCGCCGCCCTCTTCCATTCGTCGGGGACCCTCCTCGAACTCGTGGCCCAGCCGGCCGGCCGCCTCTTCTTCACCGCCCCCACGGACGCCTTCATGACGCGGATCAAGCTGGCTCTCTACGGCGGATTCCTCCTGGCCCTGCCGATCGTGCTCCACCAGGTCTGGGGCTTCGTGGCCAGGGCTCTCGACCAAGGCTGGCGCGGTCCGCTCCGGATCCTGACCGCGTCCTCCTACCTCCTCTTCCTCGCCGGGGCCGGGCTCGCCTACTTCGTGGTCCTCCCGGCGGCCATGAGATTCCTGATGGCGTGCGGCTCTCCGAGCATCCAGCCCCTGATGACGGTGGGTTCCTACGTGGGCTTCGCGGCCGCCCTTTGCGCCGCGTTCGGGGTGGTGTTCCAACTGCCCCTGGTCCTCGTCATCCTCAACAAGGCCGGCATCGTGTCCCGGGAGTACCTCCGGGCCAAACGCTCCTACGCGTGGGTCCTGGCATTCCTGGCCGCGGCCGTCCTCACTCCCGGCCCGGACATCTTCTCGCAGGTCGCCCTTGCCGTGCCGACCCTGCTTCTCTACGAGATCACGCTCCTTGTCCTCCGATAGGCCGCTTCCCATCCCGCCCGGAGGCGGCACGCCCGCGCCAGCAACGCCGGGCGCGGACAGGTTGGCGATGTTCTTCGCGGTCAACTACTTCGCCCAGGGCATGCTCGGCATCGTCTTCGAGCCACTCTCCTACCTGCTCAAGGACGGCTTGGGGCTCTCCGCGGGAGAGGCGTCGATCTTCATCGCCTGGATCACCCTCCCTTTCCTCGCCAAGCCCATCTTCGGCCTGCTGACCGACATGGTGACCTGGGGGGGGCACCGCCGTCTGCCGCACATCGCGCTCGCCTCGGCCGTCCCCGCGGTCGCGCTCCTGGCCCTGGCCGGCCATCACGAGTACCGCTACTGGCCTCTCCTGCTCCTCATGGCCCTGGTCAACACGGGCGTGGTGCTCTCCGACGTGGTCTGCGACGGAGTGATGGTCGAACGGGGCAGGGCCGCCCGCAAGACCGGGTTCTACCAGGCAGTCCAGATCGCGGCCCTCTATGCTACCCTGGTCCTGACCGGCATCGGAGGCGGATGGCTGACCGCCAACGTGCCCATGCGCTGGATCTTCGCCCTGGCCGCGGTCTTCCCGGCCCTGATCCTCGTCTCCTCGTTCTTCATCCAGGACCTGCCCAGCGCCCCGCCCGCGGGCCGGGCATGGGAAGCCCTCCTCCAACTGGGAAGGGACCG
>JBAZSR010000177.1:5243-8139 GCA_041662295.1 Elusimicrobiota bacterium
CCGTCATCCTCCTCTGGAACTTCAACCCGTTCCTGGGCACGGCCCAGTTCTACTACCAGACCGGGCAACTCGGCCTGGGCCCGAAGTTCATCGGCCTGCTGAGCACGCTGGGGGGCTTGGCCGGAGTGCTCGGAGCCGCATGCTACGGGAGGCTGGAAGGGACGGTCTGGAGCGTGCACGCCATCGCCAGGGCAGCCGTCTGGCTCGGCGCGCCGCTGAGCATGCTGTATCTCTTCTATCAGGGGCCGGCCTCAGCGGTCCTTCTGACGATCCTCTTCGGAGTCACAGGCGTCTTCTTCCGGCTCAGCCTCATGGACCTCGCTGCCCGGTCGACCCCGGTGTTCGCGGAGGCCACGGCCTTCGCGGCCTTCATGGCCGTCTTCAACGTCTCGGCCTACGCCTCCAACACCGCGGGGGGGAAACTCTACGACCTTCTCTCCGCTTCCTGGGGCGCCTACGGGGCCGCGGCCGGCCTCATGCTCACCGGCACGGTCTGCACGATCGTCTGCTGGTGGGTCCTTCCCTCAGCGTTCCCGGACCGCAAGGACGCCTAGCTCCCGCACGTCGGGCACGGACCCAGATGGGTGTCACACCTCAACTTATGGAACTTATTCTGTGAATAAGTTCCATAAGTTGAGGTGTGACACCATTATTGACACCCTCATTTGAACTCCATGGAACCGAGGATGGACTTGAAGAGATACGCGTAGCGCAGCCTGGTCCTGCGATCCATGGAGACCGGAAAACCCGCGAGATAGCACCGGCCTTTCCTGCCGCGGAACGCCGCCCAGCGCATGACGGCCGGGATATCCGTGGTCGCGGGCTGCTCGGTCCAGGTCCGGGCTTCCACGCCGTTGGCTAGGAGCCAGGTCTCGACCGTCCCAGGGCGTTCCGCGTCCTTGAGCATCCTTGCCGCGAACGTGTCGAGGTCAGGGCAATCCATCCCATGGTCGCGGACCGTCATAGCCATACGGGCCCGGTCCCACGGCTCGAAATCCCCTGTCTGGGAGCGATGATTGAGGAACGTGACATCACGATCTCCGAGACGGGCGTCCTTCGTGTCGATGGGCTCCCAGTGCGCCGGATAGGAGGCCCGGTAGGACGATGTCTCCACTGTCTGGAGGGGGAAGTCAGGCTGGATCACGGCACGGTCCCGGCGGAGCCAGAGCAGTCCGAGGACGGCCAAGAGGACGACGAGGACGGCCCCGGCCTTCGCTGGATTGCTCAAGGCAGGGTCTGCCCGGTCCTTTTCCGGTAGCCGGCGTCAGCCGCAAGGAAGCCGCGCCTCATCTCCCGATGCTTCGAGAGCAGGGATTCGAGGGCCTTGCGCTTGGCGCGGTCCGGCTCGGTCTTGATCCGCTCGAGCAAGCCCTCCTCCGTCACCTCGGGCTCGTTCGTGGCGTTGGCGTAGAGGTCCGAGACGTGGAACATGACCTGGGGCGAGCCGTCCTTGACCGACTTCGTGGCGATGTCCTCGTAAGCCAGGCCGGCGAGGTACTGGAGGTTCTTGCTCGCACCCATGGCCTTCTGGTAATCCTCCTTCTTCGGGTAGCGCTTGAGCAGGTGGTCCTCCCACATGGAAGTCAGCCACTTCTGGTACATCCAGATGGGCTTTTTCTCCATCTCTTTGCGCTTCTCCGGGGAGAGGCCCTTCTCCACCTCCTGGAAGAGGTAGACCTGCCTGAGGTGCGCTCCGTGCTCGCTCGTCACAGCCAGGTCGAACTCCTTGCGGCCCTTGAGCTTGTCGTCAATGTGCTGGAGCTCGTGCCCGAAGACCGGGAGCACGGCCTCCGAGCCCTCCTTCATGAGCCTGCTGTTGATGGCCATGACGCAGTTCTTGCCTTTCTTCTTCTGCTCCCAGGGCGTTAGGGGCCGGACATAGGCCGCGGTGCCGTCGCTCGACATGTCCGTGACCATGAAATAGACTTCCTTGTCGATGCGCTCCCACCCGCCCATCTGGGCCACGAGCTCCTTGCCCGCGGGCAGGCTGTCCAGCTTCTGCTTGAGCAAGACCACATCCTTCTTCTCCTGCGGGGTGGGGGAGTGGAAGTAGACCCCCCAGAGTGAGCCGACGCCCGTGACGATGGACTCCCAGGTGGACGGGGGCTTGGTGTCCGGGAGGTGGTAGACCTCCATGGGAAGGGCCGGCCAAGCGGAGAGTTTGGAAGACTTGCCGGTCAGGACCTCCGCAGGGCTCCGCCCGCCTCCCGGCCCGCCTTCCACGGCAGCGTCAGGCCGCTTCGGCAGGCTCTTGATCTCGCGCTCGCCGACCCTGCGCTCCGAGAGCGCGACCACGGCGAGCGCCGCCTCGTTCTTGGGATCGAGCGCCAGTGCCTCCTTGGCCGAGGCCATGGCATCCTCGAACCTGCCCTGCCGTTGGAACTCGCTGGCGGCCCGGGAAAGCAGGGCGCCCCTGCTGCCGTCAAAGGGCCCCATCTTCAGCATCCGCGCCGCGTCAGCCGGGAAGCCCAGGGCGAGGAATCCCTGGCTGATCTCGGTCAGCAGGCCGCCCTCCTGGGTCCGGCCCTCGAGCCGGAGCAGGTCGGTCCGGGCCGCCTCCTTCTGCTCCTTGGTCATGAGCCCAGCGCAGACCCTGAGATCCACGCACGAGCCGGCTTGGGCGCGGTCGGCAGGCGGAAGCTCCTTGATCTGCCTGGCGAAGATCATCGGCACCGGGCTCGCCGGCTCCGAGGGGGCCGCGCGCAACGCTGGAGCCTGGAGGAGGAGGCAGAGGGAAAGGACGAGGAGGAACAGGGCTTTTCGGGTCATGGGGTTCGCCCTCTTTTATAAGGAGTCCGCGGTGCTTTCAATAGTATGCGCTCAGCGGCCTGTTTTGTCAATGGGGTCAGATCTTGAGATTTGAGTTTTCCCTTGGAAAACTCAAATCTCAAGATCT
>JBAZSR010000178.1:0-8098 GCA_041662295.1 Elusimicrobiota bacterium
TGCGTCGGCTGCGGCTTCAACGAGTGCCGGCAGGGGATCGCTTGTCTCGAGGGCCTTGCTCCCGAGACGGTCTTCGCCTGCGTTCGCGGGCTGCTGGATTCCGTCTACGGGAAGAAGGTCTCCTGAGAGGGCTCATGGATCTCCAGAAACTGCGTTCGGACCTCAAAGAGCGGTTCGCGGGCCGGGCGTTGCTGACCGCGGCCTCCCTGGCCTACGGGGCCGGGGTGCGCGCCAGGCGGCTCCTCTACGACTGCCGGGTGCTCAAGTCGGCAGGGCTCGGCTGCAGGGTGATCTGCTTCGGGAACCTCACGACCGGCGGCGCGGGCAAGACCCCGGCCGTGGCCCTGGCCGCCCAGACCCTTCGCCAGCGCAAGTACGGGGTCGTCATCCTCAGCCGCGGCTACGGCCGGCGCGGGGCCAAGGGCGACGTCACGGTGCTCCGGGACGGCCACACCCCCCACTGGACCGAGTGCGGGGACGAGCCTTGGATGCTCCACGCCGCCCTCCAGGGTCTCGAGGTCCCGATCCTCGCGGCCCCGGACCGCGTGGCGGCCGGGCGACAGGCCATGTCCTTCTACCAGCCCGATGTCATCCTTCTCGACGACGGGTTCGGGCACCTCTCCCTGCGCCGGGACCTCGATGTGCTCATGGTGCACGCGGCCCGGCCGTTCGGAGACCGGCGCCTCCTGCCCTACGGCGACCTGCGGGAACCCATGAGCTGTCTCTCGAGGGCCGGGCTCGTGGTCCTGACCCACGCGGACCTCGTGCCTGCCACGGAGCTCGACCTCCTCAAGGAGGAGATCCGGGCCCGGAACCCGGAGGCCGCGGTCGTGGAGTCGGCCCACCGGCCGGACTACGTGCTCGACGCCGATTCGAACCAGCGCCTGGAGCCCGCGGCCCTGGCCGGCAGGAAGGCCGTGGCCGTCAGCGGCCTGGGCGAGCCCGGCCAGTTCGAGGAGCTCCTGACAGGCCTCGGCGTGGAGCTCGTCCAGCGGTGGCGCTTCCCGGACCACCACCCCTTCACCCTGGAGGAGCTGCGCTCCATCGCCAACGCCGGCAAGGGCAACCCCGTGGTCACGACCATGAAGGACCTCGTGCGCCTGCCCGACGGCTGGCGGGAGGTCCTGAAGGCCGGGCTCTTCGGCCTGGCCGTCAAGCTCGAGATCACCAAGGGCAAGGCCACCTGGGCCAAGGCGCTGACGGATGGCCTGTAACGGCTTGGAATCCGTGGATCATCCGTCATCCTGTATTTCTGGAGGATTCCAAGCCGGAAAATCTGTTGCCGTTTTTCTTCTCAGGGTCGTGTTTTTCTCTCTTTCTTTGCCGTTCTTCTCCCATGGTCCAGTAGGTGCCGTTGACATCTTCTCCGCCTCCTTCACCGACCCGCGGGAGCTCCTGTCCCCCCTGGCCGAGCCGGCCACGGCCGCGGTCCCGGTTCCCGGGTTCCCTCAGAAGCTGGTCTTCAACATGTCCTGGGGAGTCATCGGCGTGGGCGAGGCCACCCTGGAGATGAGCCGGATGGTGGACTTCAACGGCCGGCCGGCCTACGAGATCGTTTCCCACGCTGTGTCCAACGGGTTCTGCGACACCTTCTACAAGGTCCGCGACGTGAATTTCGCCTGGATGGACGCCCAGACCCTGAGTTCCCTGGGCTACCTCAAGAACCTGCGGGAGGGGCATTTCTACCGGGACGAGTGGGTCCTCTTCGACCACGCCGTCGGCCGCTTCCTCGCCAAGTGGGCGGGCAAGGACCACCACTACAGCGTGCGCCAGGGCACCATCCCGTTTCCCGTGCAGGACGTCCTCTCCAGCATGGTCTACATCAGGACCCAGGAGCTCAAGGTGGGCGCGGAGTTCATCCTCGACGTGAACACCAAGGACAACTGGCCCCTCGTGGTGAAGGTGGTCAAGCGGACCACGGTCAAGGTCCCGGCCGGGAAGTTCGACACCTTCCTCCTGGAGCCGGCCATGAGGAAGGAGGGCATCTTCGTCCAGAAGGGCAAGCGCCTGCGGATCTGGGTGACCGCCGACGAGCGCAAGATCCCGGTCCTCATGAAGGTGGAGGTCTTCTTCGGCCATGTCACCGCCGCCCTGCGGACCATCCTTTGAGCCGCGCAATTGATATAATCAGCCCAATGAAAAGACCTCCCGCGGTCCTTTCCCCGGCCGAGCGCCGGCGCCTGAAGTCCTTCGTGGGGAAGTTCGCCGGCAAGCGCGTCCTCGTGGTCGGGGACCTCATGCTCGACGAGTTCATCCGGGGCGGGGTGCACCGCATCTCCCCGGAGGCCCCGGTCCCGGTCGTCCAGGTCCGTTCCGAGGACTACGTCCCCGGCGGGGCGGGCAACGTGGCCAGGAACCTCGCTTCCTTGGGAGCGGCCGTCGCGGTCGTGGGCGTGGTGGGCGAGGACGCCGCGGCCGAACGCCTGCTCTCCGATTTTCAGGGCCATGGCGTGTCCGTGGACCGGGTCCTTTCCGACTCCGGCCGGGTGACCTCCCAGAAGTGCCGCATCATCGCGGAGCACCAGCAGGTCGTCCGGTTCGACCGCGAATCCACGGGACCCCTCTCTCCTGCGTCGGAGCGCAGCCTCCTGGCCAGGATCCCGGAGGCAGTGGCGTCGTCGGACGCGGTGGTGCTCTCCGACTACGGCAAGGGGGTCGTGACTCCCGCGGTCGTCAAGGCGGTGCTCGCGGCCGCGTCGCGCCGGCGCCTCCCCGTGACCGTGGACCCCAAGCCCGAGAACTTCAAGCTCTACCGCCGCGTGACCTGCATCACGCCCAACGTCCACGAGGCGTGGGCCGGGATGCGGCGCCTGCCCGAGGCGGGCGAGGCCGCCCTCGACAGTCTGGGCCGGAGCGTCATCGCGGAGCTCGGGTGCGCCTCCCTCCTCATCACCCGGGGGCCCGAGGGCATGAGCCTCTTCAAGCGCGGCGTCCGGGACGTGGTCCACATCCCCACCGAGGCCCGCGAGGTCTTCGACGTGACCGGCGCGGGCGACACCGTCATCTCCGTGCTCACCCTGGGCCTGGCCGCCGGCGCCTCCATCGAGGCCGCCGCGGTCATCGCCAACTGCGCCGCGGGCATCGTGGTGGCCAAGCTCGGCACCGCGACGGTCGAGGCAGACGAGCTCGTCAAGGCCTTGGGCCGATGAGGCAGACCGCGGTCATCATCCCGGCGCGCTGGAACTCGACCCGATTCCCGGGCAAGGTCCTGGCCTCCCTCGGCGGCAAGCCCATCGTGCAATGGTGCCATGACGCCGCGGTCCGCTCCGGCATCGGGCCCGTGGCCGTGGCGACCGACGACCCCAAGGTCGTCCGGGCCGTGGAGGCCTTCGGGGGGCGGGCGGTCCTGACCCCGAAGAGCCTGCCCTCGGGCTCGGACCGGGTCCTGGCGGCCCTCAGGCGCCTGCGCTGGTCGGCCCCCTTCGTGGTCAACCTCCAGGGCGACGAGCCCCTCATCTCCCCGGCCGTCCTGCGCAGCCTCGACCGCCTCCTGCGGAGCAAGGGCGCGGATGTGGCGACCCTGGTGACCCCCTTGAAGGACCGGGCGCGGCTCGACCGACCCGACGTGGTCAAGGCCGTGCTGGCCAAAGACGGCCGCGCGCTCTACTTCTCCCGTTCCCCGGTCCCCTTCGAGCGGCTCGAGACGCCGCGGCGCTGGGAGCACATCGGCATCTACGGCTATAAGGCCGCCTCCCTGCGCCGGTTCGTGTCCCTGCCCCCCTCCCCGCTGGAGCGGGCGGAGTCCCTCGAACAGCTCCGGGCGCTCGAGGACGGGATGTCCATCTACGCGGCGGTCGTGCCCTCGCGCGGCGCGGCCATCGACACGCCGGCCGACCTGGCGGACGCCGAGAGGATCCTTCGGAGAAAGCGATGACAACCAAATACATCTTCGTCACGGGCGGGGTCGTCAGTTCTTTGGGCAAGGGCATCACCGCGGCCTCCCTGGGCAAGCTCCTCGAGGCCCGGGGCCTCTCCGTGAACATGCTCAAGTGCGACCCCTACATCAATGTCGACCCCGGCACCATGAACCCCTTCCAGCACGGCGAGGTCTTCGTCACCGAGGACGGGGCGGAGACCGACCTGGACCTGGGCCACTACGAGCGCTTCCTCAACAAGGAGATGCACCACGTCAACAACATCACGGCCGGCAAGGTCTATGAGTCCGTGATCGCGCGCGAGCGGCGCGGGGACTTCCTCGGGACCACGGTGCAGGTCATCCCCCACATCACCGACGAGATCAAGGCCCGGTTCAAGCTTCCCGCCAAGGGCGCGGACATCGTCATCATCGAGATCGGCGGCACCGTGGGCGACATCGAGAGCCTGCCGTTCCTCGAGGCGGCCCGACAGATGGGCCTCGAGGCCGGCCGCGAGAACACCCTCTACATCCACGTGACCCTCGTTCCCTTCATCAAGGCCTCCGAGGAGCTCAAGACCAAGCCCACCCAGCACTCCGTGGCCAAGCTCCGGGAGCTCGGCATCAGCCCGGACATCATCGTCTGCCGCAGCGAGAAGCCCCTCTCCTCCGAGATCAAGGCCAAGATCAGCATGTTCTGCAGCGTTCCCAAGGAGTCCGTGGTGGACGCTCCGGATGTCCCGAGCATCTACGAGGTCCCCATGGTCTTCGACAAGCAAGGCCTCGACGACCAGGTCGTCATGCTCCTGCGCCTGCGCTCCCGCGCCAAGGACCTCGAGAGCTGGAGCGATGTGGTGCGCCGGCTCAAGAGCCCCAAGCACGAGGTCCAGATCGCGCTGGCGGGCAAGTACACGGACTACAAGGACGCCTACAAGTCCGTCCACGAGTCCCTCGTGCATGCGGGCATCGCCAACGACTGCCGCATCGCGGTCCGCTACCTCGACACGAGCGCCCCCGCGATCCTCGAGGAGCTCCGCGACGTCCACGGCATCCTGGTCCCGGGAGGCTTCGGCGACCGGGGCATCGAGGGCAAGATACGGGTCACGGGCCTCGCGCGCGAGGAGCACATCCCCTTCTTCGGCCTCTGCCTGGGCCTGCAGATCGCGGTCGTGGAGTTCGGCAGGAGCGTCCTGAAGCTCTCCGGCGCCAACTCCACGGAGTTCGACCCCAAGACCCGCTACCCGGTCATCGACCTCCTGCCGGAACAGAAGTCCGTGGAGAACAAGGGCGCCACCATGCGCCTGGGCACCTACGAGTGCAGCCTCAAGAAGGGAAGCCTCGCGGCCCGGGCGTATGGAGCCTCCTGCGTGTCCGAGCGCCACCGCCACCGCTACGAGGTCAACAACAAGTTCCGCAAGCTCTACGAGGACGCGGGCCTCCTCGTCACCGGGACCTACGCGTCCAAGAACCTCGCCGAGATCGTGGAGCTGCGCGACCACCCGTGGTTCGTCGCGGTGCAGTTCCACCCCGAGTTCAAGAGCCGGCCGGAGCACCCGCACCCGCTGTTCCGCGAATTCGTGGCCGCGGCTCTGGCGCGCTCCCGCGGCGTGGAGCGACGGCCCGCGGCTGCCAAGCCCCTGGGGCGGACCTCCGTCGACGAGGACCATGGCTAAGCCCGCTTCGGTCCGCATCGGGGATGTGGAGGTCGGCAACGGCATGCCGGTCGCCTTCATCGCCGGGCTCTGCAGTCTCGAGTCGGAGCGGGTCCTGCGCGTCGTGGCACGGGGCCTCAAGGATGCCCTCTCCCGGGCCGGGGCTCCCTTCATCTTGAAGTGCTCCTTCGACAAGGCCAACCGCACCTCGCTGAAGTCCTTCCGCGGCCCCGGGGCCAGGTCGGGCCTGGCCATCCTCAGGAAGGTCGCCGACGAGTTCAGGGTCCCTGTCATCACGGACGTCCACGATGCGGCGCAGGCGGAGCTCGCGGCGGAGTACGTGGACGGCCTCCAGGTGCCCGCCTTCCTCTGCCGCCAGACGGACCTTCTGCTGGCCTGCGGACGCACCGGTCTGCCGGTGAACGTCAAGAAAGGCCAGTTCCTTTCCCCTTGGGAGATGGCGCGCGTCGTGGAGAAGATCGAGTCCACGGGCAACCACCGCATCCTCCTGACCGAGCGGGGCACCTTCTTCGGCTACGGCAATCTCGTGGTGGACATGCGCTCGCTCGAGGTCATGAGGGGGCTGGGCTACCCGGTCGTCTTCGACGCGACCCACTCGGTCCAGCAGCCCGCGAGCCGCGGCGATTCCACGGGCGGCGAGCGCGAGCGCATCTGGGGGCTCTCCCGCGCCGCGGCCGGCGCCGGGGTGGCCGCGGTCTTCCTGGAGACGCACCCCCGTCCGGAGAAGGCCCTCTCCGACGGGCCCAACGCCCTTCATCTGAGGGACGTGCCGGCGTTCGTGAGGCAGGTGACGGCGATCGACTCCGTGACCAAGCGATTCGTGAAGGAGAAACAGGGGAGGAAGGCTTGATGAGAAAAGCATCGGCCCCCACGACTTCTTTCCTCCCCGTGCCCTGGCCTTCGTCCAGGACGGATCGGGAAGGAATCGCCTATACGATCCAGGGGGAGGGAAGAGTGAAATGAAGTGCATGAACTGCGGGCAGGACAACAAGGACGCGGCCAAGGCCTGCAAGAAGTGCGGCCGAGACCTCTCCACGCCGCCAGCGTGGTTCCCGGACGCCCGCTGGCACCTGCGGACCCTGGGCATCATCTACGTCTGTCTCGTCGTCTTCTATTTCGGAGTCAGCTTCCTCCTGCGGCAGCTGCCCAAGCCCTACCACATCCGTGAGATCCCCCCTGAGATGACGCCCTGGCTCAAGCGTCCCGGGATCCCCAAGCACCTGCCCGAGGAGGCTCTTAAGGCGCCCGCCTCCAACCCCCGGCCGGTGGGAGAAGGCAAGAGCAAGTGATCCGCGGCCTGGCCCTGTCGTGCCTCGTCGTTCTGGCGGCCTCCTGCAAGGGGAGCGCGCCGGATCCTCATTCCCCCCAGCAGAGCCTCGAGGATTTCACGATGACGCGCTCCAAGGACGGCGCCGCGGTCTGGAAGCTCCAGGCGCGGGTCGCCTTCCTCCGGGAGGACTCCAGGAAGGCGCTCATGACCGAGCCCGTCCTCGAGGTCCGGGAGAACGGCAAGCCGATCCTCCGGGCCCGGGCCCTCAAGGGAACCGCCCATATCGACACCCACGACGTGCTCCTCTCCGGCTCCGCGCTGCTGGAGTTCCTCGAGGAGGACTCCACGCTCGAGACCGAGGAGCTCCGATTCGTCCCTGAGAGCCGGCAGTTCAAGAGCGACCGTGATGTCGTGTTCCGGAGGCCCGGGGCGGTCGTCCGCGGCACCGGCTGCGTGGCCGGCTCGGACCTCTCCGAGGTCCGCGTCTTCAACCAGCGCTCCGTCATCCAGGGCGACGCGTCAGCCAAGCGCAACGGGGGTCCCGGCCGGTGACCCTCGTCCTGGCGTTGCTCCTCTTCGGCTCCTCCCCGGCCGCCGGCGGGGCCCCGGCCCAGCGGGAGCCCGGCCGCCCGAAGGACCTCAAGCCCCTGGCCGCCACGTTCGTGAGCAGCAAGGAGTGGATGATGCGGCGCGCGCCCGTCAAGGAAGAGGAGTTCACGGGCGACGTGCGCTATTGGACCTACTCGCGCTTCGTGCGCGCGGACTGGGCCCTCTACCGCCACGACGACGAGACATGGGCCGCGCGCGGGAACATCCGCGGGGAGTACACCCTGCCCCGGGGCCGCGGGGTCGCCGAGGTCTTCGGCGAGAAGGCGGCCTTCGACCATAAGCGGCGGACGGGGTCGCTGACCGGCAAGAAGGGCGTCGTGGACGTGGTCCTCACCGGGCCGGGCGGCGCCAAGGACTACGGCCGGGCGGGGCGCCTGGTCTGGGAGCTCGACAAGAGCGCCTCCCTGCTCGACGGGGTCCGCCTCTGGGGCGACCGCGTGGAGGCCTGGGCCGACCGGGCGGACTACGATTGGCAGGCCGGCTCCATGCTCCTCACCGGGGGCCGCCCTGTCCTGCACAAGAAGTTCGGGGAATGGACTGCCGCGATCAAGGCCGACTCGATCACCGCGCTGCGGCCCGCGTCGGGGGAGCGGTCCGAGCCCCGGCCCGGAGGCATGCCCGAGCCTGGGATCATGCCCCGCCACCTGCTGGCCGAGGGCGGGGTCCAAGGGTGGATCAGATCGGAAGAGCACA
>JBAZSR010000179.1:0-5344 GCA_041662295.1 Elusimicrobiota bacterium
CCTCGGGAACCGCGGCGTAGAGGGTGTCCATGGCCAGGCCAGGGGTCATGGCCAGGACCTTGAACGGGATGCTGCCGTATTCCTCCGCCTCTCCGGTCGCGGAAGAACCGCGCCAGGCCCTTGTGGCGCCAGCCTCATGGCGGAAGTAGATGCCCTTGCCGGCAGGGATGAGCGGGGCTGTCTCGTCGCTGCCGGGCAGGAAGGACTGGAGCCCGCCCTCCTCGAGGATGATGCCGCTGCCGGATTCCTTCAGCCTGCCTGCAGGGAAGTGGAAGGTCATGGTGTCGCTGAACTCGGAGTCCTCGCCCTGGACCATCCGGGTGATGGTCTTGGGGTCGAGCTTGAGGCCCGGGTAGGTGCGGGCGTAGAGGAGCTCCACGTCGAGGCGCTCGAGCTTGTCTCCCACCACGGCGAAAACGCGGTCCTTGCGCTTCACGATGATCCGGGAGACAGGCCCTTCGCTGGACGTGTAGGCCACGGCCTGCTTGTCCTTCAGGGAGTAGACCACGAGCCGTCCGTTCGGGTCGATCCAGTGGAGGCTCCCGTTGCTGAACACGGCGTCCTTGGAGCCGGGAGGCATGATCCAGGCCTTGTTCGCACTCACGTCCGAGGCCTCGGCGTCGGAGCGGCCCTTCTCCCAGGGCGGCGGAGCGGACTTATCCTGGCTGAGGAGTTGGGACTGGCCTTCCTTGAGGGTCTCGCTCTTGTCCGTGCGGAAGAAGACCGAGCCCTTGGCCTTGTCCTTGGCCGGAGGCTCGAGCTTCTCCCAAGTCGGGGCCCCGGGCAGGGCGCTGAGCGGAATCGCAGGGGGGGCCTGGAGGTAGTCTGGCGCCTCGAGGGGGACATCCTCACCAGGGGCGCCGTCGAAGAGCCGGCCGAGCCTGGCGAAGACCCCTGAGCCGGTCTCAGGAGACCCCGGCGCCGCATCAACGGGGAGCTCATCAGCAGGGGGGGGCGTTGCGTGAAGTCCGCTCCCAGCGGGGTCAGCGAGGGGCTCGGCCTGGTCCGGCGCTGCTGCTGGAGCAGGGCTCATGCCAGGGACAGCGGCAGGCAGGGGGAGGGCTTCAACAGCTGGAAGGGCTTGGGCCTGAGCCGGGAGTTCCGAGGAAGGCGTCAGGGACAATGGGGCTGGGCCTGCTGGCGGGATGGTTCCGTGAAGCAGGCCCAGGCTGGAGCCGCCCGTCAGGGGGGCATGCCCAAGGCCGTTGCCGTTGTTGACGCCGACTGCTGAGGCGCTGGTGCCTGGTCCGGGCGCGGTCCTGGGCGCTGCAACGCGGATGTTCGATGCCGAGACCGGAGACGCGGAAATGGCAGCAACGAGGAAAAGGGGGAGACCTCGCATGGAGAGATTCTATCAACGCCCGGTCGATCCCCTGTGCATCGTAGGACCCAGGGGGAGGCCGCATTTCGGCCCGTCCCATCGTGGGTCGAACGGACTACCTGGCTGGAGGGCCCAATGCATGGTGTCTCATCCCGCGATTTTGAAAGTCTCCGTCGAAGGTTTTGTCATATTGTCCGTCCGAGGGCGAAAACCGGAGAATTGACTATCTATATCGCTTGGATCCCGGTCGGATGCGACAATACTCTCCTCGAAGTTTTGAATAATCTCAGGGGCTACCCCATGTGTCGGCTTCAACATTAATTGCCGGCTCTCGTGCCAGGCATGCAACTTAGGGCTGGCACCAGGGATCCTTTGAGGGCTGGACGATGTTTGGTACCATCTATCGCATGAGGGCGCTGTCGGCGCAATCCGGTCCAGGAAGGCTTTCAGGCCAAGGTCCTGGGCGCGGACCTTCGGACCAGGGGCCTGGGCGCGGACCTTCGGACCAAGGTCCTGGGCGCGGACCTTCGGACAAGGGTCCTGGACCCTCCGATGTCCCTGTCCGCTACAAGGCAGGCAAGGACGGGCTTGGGTTCTTCAGCGGCCTGCTCCGGCGTGCCCTGCCCGGCTGGAAGCTCGAGTCTCTTTCCTTCAGCGGCGCGTGCGTCGCGTTCGTGGTTTCCCGCGGCTCACGCCATCGCTCCTGGGAGCTCACGGCCCCAGGCCGAGACCCGCGGACGCTCCTGTTCGGGAACTCCAAGGCAGGCCTTAGGAGGGCTGACTCGGGCCCGAAGAGCAGGGGAGGGCCCGGCCCGGGCGAGCGGCAGGATCCCGGCCCTGAGGCCAAGGCGGACGAGGCTCTCGCCAGGGCCCTGTTCGCCGTGCTCGGAGCGGTCCCGTTCGAGCGGCTGTTGGCGAGGCTCAAGGCTGACGGGCTCCTCCACTCGGACCCTCAGGCCAGCCAGCCGCCGGGCAGGCTCGACAGGTTCTTCAGGGCCCTGGACCACGGCAGGGATTGGTGGAAGTTCTTCTACCCGCGCAAGCCGTTCCTGGAGGAAGAGGTCGTGCTCGGCTCCGAGGTCGCGGTGGTGTCGCACTGCACCCGCGAGTGCCGCGCCAACGGCCCCCAGAATTCGGTGGCGTCGTTGAGGCTCTTCGCGGACGACCGCCACCCTCCGTCCCGCCGGGACATGACGTATTACGACACGGACCTCGTGGAGAGGGACGTGGCCGAGGGCAGGACCATGGAGGTCCTCCGCGCCAAGCTCGAGGAGGCTGCCCGGCGGCGGCCCCGCGTCATCCACCTGATGACCACCTGCCTTCCCGAGCTCGTGGGCGACGACCCTCGCCCGATCCTCAAGCGCCTGGAGTCCGAGTTCAAGGTCTCCGCTGTCTGGACCTCCAAGACCCGGGACCCGGGGATATCCTTCGACGCCATGGTCGCCCGGTCCGTGGAACGGATCCGTTTCGGCAAGGGGGGGGACAGCAACGCGGTCCTCCTGGCCGGGATCCCGTCTCCAGCGGCGGAGGCCGAGGCGCGCAGGCTGCTCGAGGCCTCGGGGCTGAGGGTCGTGGGGTCCCTGTTCCCGAACCTCGACGTCCGGCGCCTCGCCCGAGGATCGTCCGCGCGGGCCGTGGTCTGGCTCAATCCCGTGGGTTGGGAGAAGTTCTCCGACGCCCATTTCCTGAAGAACGGGCTGAGCGTGGTGCGGTTCCATCCTCCTTACGGGGTGCAGGGCACGCGGGCATGGCTTCGCCGCGTAGGCTCGGTCCTCGGGGCGGACCCGAAGCCCGCGGAGGCTCTGGTCTCTGCGGCAGAGGCTCCCCTGGCCGCGCTCCGGAGGGAGTGCGGAGGCAAGACCGCTGTCCTGGCGGGCGACCGGGCGGACCTCACTGCCATGGCCCTTCGCGGCTTGCCCATGGGCTTCTCCGTGGCCAGCCTCCTTGCGGAACTGGGCTTCCGGGTCCGCTGTCTGGTCCGTGACCCCGGAGTCCCAGGCCAGGGCTGGGAGGCGGAGAGCGGGCTTGGCGGCGGCGTGGCGTTCGAGCGCTTCAGCACCCCGGAGGAGCTCGACCGCCTCCTCTGCGACGGGGTGGACCTGGCGTTCACGCATCTCAATCACGACCCGCGGCTGGAGCGGCACGGGATCGCGGGCTTCTGCGAGGCCGACTTCGAGGTCGGGGTGGAGGGCCTGGCGCGCGCCGGGCGCAGGCTCCTCCACCGCCTGGCTGGCCGGCCTTTCCCGCGGCACCGGAGGTTTTTGTCGCCGTGAGCAACCGGTACCAGAGCCTGCCTTTCCTCAACGGCGTCTATATCGGGGTCGACGCGGTGCCAGGCTCCACGCTCATCGTCGACGGGCCGTACTGCGTCTCCACGAAGGCCGAGATGCAGCACTGCCACAACCTAGCCTCGCGGGTCTGCCGGCCCCTGGGCCGGCCGGCCGTGGTCCACACCGCGGGCTCGGTGCCGACCGAGGACGTGGCCTGGCTGGCGAGCGACCGGGTGGCGGTCGTGGAATCCGTCTTCCAGGAGGTCCTCTCCTGGCCCGAGTCCCGCGCGGTGTACGCGACCTCCTTCGATTTTCACGAGCTCACGGCCTTCCCGCTCAAGGACATCTGCCTCAGGTTCTCCCGCCTGGGAGGCAAGCCTGTCCGATTCATCCCCTCAGCCTCCTTGGGAGGCAACTGGCTCGACGGCTACGCCCGTTTCTGCGACGCCCTGGCCCGGGGCATCCACCTGCCGCCGGCCCGGCCCGAGCCCCGCACCGCGGCCATCGTCGGCTACCTCTTCGACCGGGACGAGCCCGACCGCAGGGGGGACCTCAAGGAGCTCGAGCGGCTCCTGGCCGGGCTGGGCTGGAAGACCGCGTCGGTCTGGCTCTCGGGGAAGGGCGAGGAGGGGCTCGCGGAGGTCCGCCGCGCCTCGGTCATCGTCTCTCTGCCCTATGCCCGGCAGGCCGCCCGGACGCTGGGCCGCAGGCTCCGGCGCAGGGTGGTGGAGGCGGACCTCCCCATGGGGTTGAAGGGCACGGAGGATTTCCTCCTGAGGCTCGGACGGGCGTTCGGCTGTGAGGCCGCGGCGTCCCGCCTGGCCGGCCGCGAGGCCCGCAAGGCCGTGGCCGACACGCAGGCGCACGTCCAGCGCTTCCTCGGCGGCCGCTCGGCCGAGCTCCTCAACGACGACCCGGCCGAGACCCGGGCCCTGGCCGGGCTCTGCGCCGAGCTCGGGCTCGCCGTCTGCGACCCGGCCTCCACAAACGGGGACGACGAGGGCGACGACCGCGCCATGATCGGGTTCGGCTCGAGCCCCTGCTCGTCGGAGTGCTTCATCAACGTGACGATCGGCTACCCCGACTACGTCCACCACCCCGTGCTCGACCGGCCCTTGCTGGGCTACGCCGGCTTCCGGCACCTGGTCGACCGCCTGTGCCGCGACGTGCTCTCCCACGAAGCCGAGCTCGGGGGCCGTCCGCGGGCCTCGCCGGACGGCCGCTGAGTCGTCGGGCCCGGTTCAGCGGGCCCTGGTGAGCGAGCCGTCCTTGGTCAGGGTCAGAAGGCGCTTGCGCGCCAGCTCGAGCTCTTTGCCCTGGGGCGCGTTCTTCAGGATGTCGGCGTAGACCCGGGCGGCCTTCTTGGGCTTGCCCTCGAGCTCGTAGAAGAGGCCCAGCCTGGCCAGGCCGCTCAGCCGGAAAGGGTCGTTGCGGGGGCGGAGCCTCTCGAGGTCCTCGTAGGCCTTGCGGGCCTGAGCCTTCTTCTTGAGCTTCTCGTAGCAGCGGCCCATGCTGAAGAGGGCCTGGCCGCGGTTGACCGTGGCCTTGGCATAGGCCAGGGCGGCCGCGGCGTGGCGGCCGGCAGCCTCGCGGAGCTCTCCGATCTTGAGATAGGCCCAGCCTGTCTTGGGGTGGCGCGGGAAGGACTTGATGAAATGCTCGAGGCTGGCCAGGGACTTGGCCTTGTCCCCGGCCTTGACCGCGGAGAGCACGGCGTTGTACGCCGCGTCCGCGGCTAGGGCGTCGGTCCCCC
>JBAZSR010000179.1:5354-8042 GCA_041662295.1 Elusimicrobiota bacterium
CCGCGCTGGCGTCATAGTCGCCCGCCTCGTGCAGGGCCATCCCTTTCTTGAACGCCGCCTCCCGGGCCTGGCGGCTCTTCGGGAAGCGCCGGAGGAACTCGCTGAAGGCGTCGGCGGCGAGGCGGTAGCCGCCCAGCTCGTGGAGGCACTCGCCCTTGAGCATGAGGCCCTCTTCCCGGCGGGGGGAGTCGGGGAACTCGGACTCGAAGCGCTGGAGCATGGGCACGGCCTTCTGGCAATCGCCCTGGCGGTGGGCCTGGGCCGCGAGGTTCCACCTGAGGTTGGCCGTGATGGGGTGGTCGGGGAACATCTCTGCCGCCTTCAAAAAATCCGGGTCGTCCCTCGCACCCATCCAGTACGAGGTGAGCAGGAGCGTGGCCACCTCGGACTGGCGGGGGTCGTCCGGAAACTCCGAGAGGAACTTCCAGTGCAGGGGGATGGCGGCCTTGTACTGCTTGCGGTTGTAGTGGAGCTGGGCCTCGAGGAGCAGGGATTCCCGCCTATTCTCCAGGCCGCCCTCGGACATCTTGCGGTAGTTCTCCACCGCTTCCTGGGAGCGTCCGGTCTCATCGTAGATGAGGCCGAGCTGGAGCCGGGCGTCCGGGGCGTAGACCGTGTCCGGGAAGCGCGCCACCAGGCTCTCGAAGCCCTGCGCCGCGGCCTTCCTGTCTCCCGCCCACTTGAGGGCGAGAGCCCTGTGGTAGAGAGCCATGGTCCTGTTCGGGTCCCGGGGATAGGCGCCGGCGAAGGCTTCGTAAGCCTCGGCGGCCTCGCGGAAGCGGCGCAGTCGGTACAGGAGGTGTCCCCTGGATAGGGCTGCTGCGGCCGTGAGATCGTCCAGGTCGTGGCGGTCCGCCTCTGAGACGGCCCGGTCCATGAGCTTGAGGGCAGGGCCGTAAAGGCCTTGGCGGGACTGGCCCTCGGCCAGGGCGGCCAGGGCATAGGCCTTGAGAGGGGAGTCATAGGAGGCTTCGGCCACGGACCGGTATTTGGCCTCGGCCGCGGTCGAGGCGCCTTTGAGCTCGTCGCAGGCCGCGGACCAGACAGCCCCAGCGGCCTGCCAGCGGTCGGGCTGGGAGGAGGGGCGCTCAGGGAGGTCCTCCGCGATCCAGGAGCAGTTGCGCAGGGACACGGCGGCCGCTCCGAGAAGATAGTGGGCCCGGGTGCGCAGTCCCGGTGGGCCTCCCCGAGCGGCCCTGGTGAGGATCGGCGCGGCCTTGGCGGGCTGGACCTTGAGGGTGAGCAGTCCCTCGAGCAGGCGGGCCTCGCCCGCGAGCTCGTGGTCCGGGTCCGAGGCGGCGAAGGACCTGGCGCCGGCCAGGGCATCGCGCCAGTCCGAACGCAGAAGGCTGTCCCGGATCCTGCCCAGCCTGCTGCCGGGACGGCTGGTCATGGGCTCGAGGCTCACGGCCTCCTCGCCCTCCACCCGGATGCGGTCCCCGCGGTCGATGAGGGCCATGAGCTGGCGGCCCTTGACCGCGAACTCGGAGTCCGGGTAGCGATGGATCAGGATCTCAAGGTGGCCCCGCGCCTCCTCCACCCTGCCCTTGCTGGCGGTCAGCAGCGCGCTGCGGTAGAGGTCGAGCGCCATCACCGGGCTCGAGGGGTCGCGCATGTTGACGCTGGTCTCGAGGGATTCGCCGAAGGTCTCGGCCGCTCCTGCGTGGTCCCCGCTCTGGAGCTTGAGCTCGCCCAGGATGGCGGAGCCTTCCATTTTCATTGAATCCCAGCCGTCGAGTGATGCGGACTTTTTCTTGGGCTTGGAGGACGCGGCGCCCGAAGCCAGGGCCGGGGGCCCCAGGAGCAGGCCGGCGAGGGCGAGGATGAGGCCGGCGCTCATCCCATGGTGAAGCGGAAGCTCACCACGCCCCAGGTCTGGGGGGCCGTGGCGTCGCGCTCCGGCACGGACTCGAACTTCCAGAGCTTGATGGCGTCGATGGCCAGGCGGTCGAGCTCGGGGAATCCGGAGGTGACCTTGATGATGGCTCCGGGCTTGACCGAGCCGTCCTCGAGGACCTGGAACTTGACCTGCACCGTCAGGTCGAGGCCGCGCTGGGAGACCCACTCGGGGCTGACCGGCAGGGTGCGCTTGAGCAGGCGCCGGGTGCCGATGGGTCCGTCGATGCTCCAGGAGATCGAGCCTTCGGTGCGCTTGACTCCGCCGCCCATGGGGGCCGGGGAGTTGAGGGAGTCCCTGAGGTCGGAGTCGCCGGCCGCGGAGGGCCCGTCCTCGAGGCTGGCCGAGGTCCGGCCGACTTCGCCGGCAGGGGAGGGGGCGTCGGAGGCGTCGGTGACGGCCTCGTCAGGGTTCTGGAGCCCGGCGAGTTCCCGTGAAAGCTCGAGTCTGCGCTGTCTGGCCTGGGCCCGGGCAAGGGCCCTGGCCTGGGCGGCCGCCAGCCTGGCCGCGGCCGCGGCCTGGGCCTTGGCGCGGGCCGCCTCGGCCTGGGCGCGCTTCATGTCCAGGCGGGCCTGTTTGCGGGCCTCCTGCTTGGCCAACTCCTCCGGGGAGGGGACCTGGCGCAAAGGCGCCAGGTCCCTGGAGGCGATGGTCGTTCTCCTCTCGCCGGAGGGGGCGGGCTTGGGTTTGGGGACGGAGAGCTGGGGCTTGTCCTTGGGGGGGCGGCTCGTCTTGGGGATGACCACCGGGCCAGGGCCGTTGTCCGGCATCTGGTCGCCCCGCCCGTCGCC
>JBAZSR010000180.1:0-7979 GCA_041662295.1 Elusimicrobiota bacterium
AAGTTACATAAGTTGAGGTGTGACACCCGTTGTATCTGGTGCGCCATCTTTGGTATCGTAAGGAAATCCGACCATCAGGAGAATCAGCCATGGCCAAGAAAGCGCTCGTCATCGACGACGAAGCCGAGATGCTCAACCTCATCAAGTTCACCCTCGAGCAGGGGGGCTTCCAAGTAGCGACCTGCGACAACGGCCGCCAGGCCTGGGACACCATCATCAAGGAGAAGCCCGACGTGCTCGTCCTTGACGTCATGCTCCCCGGCATCGACGGCTACTCCCTCCAGCTCAAGATCTCCCAAAGCGACGAGACCAAGAACCTGCCCATCATCGTCCTGACCGCGCTTGAGCCCTCCAAGACCCTCTTCCAGAAGTTTCCGCAGGTCGTGGCCTTCATGACCAAGCCGTTCAAATCGGACGAACTGCTGGAGGCGGCGCAGAACGCCGTGGCGGACAAGACGGAGAAGAAAGCCTGAACCGGACCTGTAAAAAGGAGCGGAGAGCCCGTTCCGGGCTCTCCGCTCCTTTTTTGCCCAGCCAGCCGGGCCTTATTTCTTGCCCGCCGCCTCCACGGGCGCCTCGCCCCGGCGCTGTTCCTTGGAGAAGGCCAGGAACGGCGCCGCCAGCCTGAGGGCTCCCAGCACCGTGGTCGCGATGGCCGCGATGTAAAGGGAGGTCGAGATGGCGATGTTGCCGAGCAGGAACCCGTAGACCAAAGTCGAGATGATGGCTGCCACGATGCCCACGAAGGACTGGGCCGCGAGAACCTTGGGCAGGTCCTCCTTCGAGAAGCTGCCGGAGACCTTCTGGTCCACGCCCGCCACCGCGATGCCGCCGAAGCCCAGCACGAAGGACTGCAGGCCGTAGAGCAGGATGACGGAGAGCATGGAGGGAGAGAAGATCATCAGCCAGAAGAGCGGCACCTCGAGTGCCGCGATCATGTAGAAGGGGACCATGAGCGACTCCTCGGTCTTGAAGCCCAGCTTGTTGAAAAGCTTGGTGAGGGGCTTGACCAAGGCGGAAGCCAGGATGCTCCCCACGCTGGCCATGACGTTCATGAGCGCGAAGTAGCCCATGGGCGTGCTGATGAGGCCCTTGAAGAACCAGCCGATGATGGGCAGGTTCATGATGGCGCCCATGCTGGAGCTCCCCTGGATGAGGCCGGCCGCGAACTCGGGCAGGACGTTGAAGACCAGGGGGTCCGAGAAGAGGTAGCTCACCAGGGTCAGGCCCAGCATGGTCTTGAGGAAGCGGTTCCCCCAGATGAGCTTGAGCCCGTCCCGCAGGGAAGCGCCCAGGGCCTTGATCGTGCCCCATACGCCCTTGCCCTTGACGGGAGCCGGAGCCGCCGCGGCCGAGGCGCCGGAGGCGGCCTGGGCCGCCTCGGCCTTCTTCGCATCGTTGCCGAACATCTTGATCGAGGCGTAGATGAGGCCGGCCACGCCCACCGCGATGCCGTAGATGCCGTAGACCAGGGCGCCGCCCACGCCGGTCTTGCCGAAGAAATCCTTGACCTGGGCGAGCTGGCCCGCGAGCGCCGGGCCGATGATGGAGATGATGGCCGCGGTGAAGGTGAGGATGGAGTTGGCCTTGCGCCGCTCCTCGGGCGTGACCGACTTGTCGCCGAAGACCCGAGTCTTGGACGCGCCCTCCATGGTGACCGTCAGTCCCTGGAAGAAGGAGTGGATCCCGATGAGGCCGAAGAGGAGGCCCAAGGCCACCGGCATGCTGAACATGCCGGAGGCGAAGAACACGCCCACGGCCGTGAGCAGCAGGCCCGAGCGGATGAGCATGGCGCGGACGAGCCACTTCTTCGGGTTGTCCGCGTTCTTGGCCGCGAAGAGCGGGACCGTCACGTAGGCCACGGCCTGGGAGGTCCAGTGCGCGACCCGGGAGAGGCTCCGGTTCTGCCGGATGAGGGCCTTGAGCGCCTCGGCGTTCTCGAGCCTGGCGTCCCCGCTCTCCTTGAGGGTGTTCTTGGTGAAGGCGGAGATGAGGTAGGGCAGGCCCACCATGTAGGCCTGGAACCCGAGGAGGAAGACCATGTAGCCCTTCAGGTAGCGCCAGAAGGACTTGTTCCGCTCCGGATCC
Source organism: Elusimicrobiota bacterium (assembly GCA_041662295.1). Classification (GTDB taxonomy): domain Bacteria; phylum Elusimicrobiota; class Elusimicrobia; order UBA1565; family UBA9628; genus JACQWX01. The sequence goes on from JBAZSR010000180.1 coordinate 2,089, forward strand.
TTGAAAACCTGAGTGAACGGCGTCTTGGCCGGTGCCTCGGAGACCTGGGCCGCCGGGACCTCGGCGGAGGCGCCTTCCGGCGCAAGGAGAGCATCCTGAGCCTTCGAGGACGACGGCCCCTGAGCCGTCGGCTTGGCCAGGCCCGGACCGGAGGCCTGATCCGACGCAGCGGAAGCCGTCTCTTCGGAAGGCTGCGCCTTGTGGAAGAGCTCGCCGGTGAGAGCGTTGAACTGGGCCGCGACCGCGGACACGCCGGACTCGTCGGTCTTGGCTTCCTTGAGCTCCTGGCCCGCGATGGAGACGGATTCGGAGGCCTCGGCGAGCCTGCCCTGGACCGCGGAAGCGGCCCCGCCGGGCGTCGCGGGAAGGGCGTGAGGGGCGGCGGCGACGGGCCGCGCGAGCGCGGAAGGGATTGCCGCGGGCATGACAACCGCCGGGACCGCAGACGGCAGGACCGCGGCGCCAAGGACCCCGGGAGCGGCCGACTGGAGGATCGAAGGCGCGGCGTCGATCCCGCTGAGGGACGGCAGGCTGCCCGACACCGAGAGCTGGATGGCCTGGCCTGAGATCGAGCCAGGATTGAGCTGGATCTTGGGCACCGCCACGCCGGCATTGACGCCGCCGCTGTTCACCTGGCCGGTCTGCACGCGCACCGCCTGGGCGTGCGCCACAGTGGGCTGGATGCCGATGCAGTAGACGAGGATGAGAGTTAAAATCTTGGCGAGGGATCTCATATCTTCATTATAGCGGCCGACTTCCGGACCTGCCCATGTCTTTCGGTCCTATTCCACGCTGCTTTTGGGCCCACTCCCGCCTGGGACCTTGTACCTGCCCTTGCCGGCCCCCAACGGATATCTGATAATACCCCTGTGCTGAGGAAGCAGTTCGCGGCCCGCGTCTGGGCCAAGCTCAAGGAGTCCGAACAGCGGCAGGGCCTTTTCCGCAGGGGCGACCGGGTGCTCGCCGCGGTCTCCGGAGGCCCGGACTCCGTATGCCTCGCGCACTTCCTCTCGGTGGAGGCCCGCCGCAGGGGCTTCTCCCTCAAGCTCGCCCATGTCCACCACGGCTTGAGATCCGGCGACGCGGACCGGGACGCGGACTCCGTGCTCCGGCTCGGCCGCAGGCTCGGGCTCGAGGTCTCCGTCGCGAAGGTTGACGCGCGGGCCTCGGCCGCGGCCCGCGGCGCGGGCGTGGAGGAGGCTGCCAGGCACCTGCGCTACAAAGCCCTCGCCCGGATCGCGGCCCGGCAGGGCTGCGGCAAGGTGGCCACCGGCCACCAGCTCGACGACCAGGCCGAGACGGTCCTTCTGCACCTGCTGCGCGGCACCCGCCTCAAGGGGCTCGCCGGCATCCCGCCCCGAAGGCCGCTGACGAGGCGCGTCGAGCTCGTCCGGCCGCTCCTGGCCGTCACGCGCCGGGACGTCGACCTCTACCTCAAGCTCCACGGCCTCAAGGCGCGGCTCGACCGGAGCAACCGCTCCCTGGACCGGACGCGCAACTGGGTCCGGCTCCGGCTCCTCCCCCTGCTCGAGGGACGCAACCCGCGGATTCGGGAGCGCCTCGCGGGCTTTGCCGTCCAGATCCGGAAGCTCCCCTTAATAAAGGGCATGCCCGCGGGGGCCGCCGTCCTCCCTCCTCCTCGATAGTTTGTTATCATTGGCGGAGTGAAGGCCGCCATCGATTTCAAGGTCCTGGCCCTGCGGGCCGCCTGTTTCGGCTTCAAGGCCGCCCGCTGGCTCCTCCTGGCCTGCGTCGGCTGCATGGTCGTGGCCGGGCTCGCCGGAGGCCGCAAGGACCTCGGCAAGCACCCGAACCTCAAGAAGTTCGTCGCCTGGGAGTCTTCCGTCGAGAAGCCCGCCCTCGAAGTCCTGCGCGCCAAGGTCCCGACCGAGGTCAAGGGCAGGGACGTCAGCCGCTGGATCCTGGGCACCGGGGTCTTCCTCCTCGCCACGCTCCTGGGAAACGCCTGCATGACCTTCGGCTACAAGGCCGACCGCCTGAAAGCGCCCCCCGCTGACAAGACGGCCGCGTCCGACGCGCTCATCGCCAAGCTCCAGCAGCTGCAGAAGGGCACACTCACCCGCGGCGACGTGCTCGAGATCATGTCGGAGACCAAGCGCACGACCGAGCGCTACAAGCGGAGCCTTGCCTTCCTCTCCATCGACGTGGTCGACCCCATCGCCATGAAACGGGACGAGGACCCGAGCGTGGCGGAGCGCGACTTCAAGCGCTACAAGACCCTGGTGGACGGGATCCTCAAGGAGAGCGGGGCTTTCAAGACCGCCTGGACCCCGGACGGGGTGATGATCTGCTTCGTGGAGACCAGGCAGGCCGTGCTGGCCGGACAAAGGATCGTCCGGGCGATCCCCAAGTTCAACAGGGAGGTCAAGACGCTCCGGGCGGACTTCGCCGTCCGCGCCGGCATCAACGCGGGGGACCTCCTGACCCATGACTCGATCCCCATGGAGGAGATGGCTGACCGCACCATCGACATCGCCGGCCACATGATGAAGCACGGAGCGCCCAACGCCGTCTCCATCTCCGAGCACGCGATCAAGCCGCTCCTGGAAGAGTTCCCCTTCACCCCGGCGGGCCGGCAGGTGGACGGCTGCCCAGTCTATGAATGGAGGTTATAAGGGTGTCACACCTCAACTTATGGAACTTATTCGCAGAATAAGTTCCATAAGTTGAGGTGTGACACCCTGATTATTTTTATGAACGACCACAAACCGTTCGTGCCGGCGGAACGCTCCATCCCCGAGTTCACCCCCATCCCCGTGGTCATGGGGATCCTGCTCGGCATCCTCTTCGGCGCCTCCTCCCTCTACCTCGCCCTCAAGGTGGGGATGACCGTCAGCGCCTCCATCCCCGTGGCTGTCCTGGCCATCACGCTCTTCAAGGGCCTCTCCAAGGTCTTCGGGATGCGCACCGCCACGATCCTGGAGAACAACATCGTCCAGACGACCGGGTCGGCCGGCGAATCCATCGCCTTCGGCGTGGCCGTGACCATGCCTGCCCTCCTCATCCTGGGCTACGACATGGAGCTCTCCCGCATCATGCTCGTCGCGGTCCTGGGGGGCCTGCTCGGCGTGCTCATGATGATCCCCCTGAGGTACGCCCTCATCGTCAAGGAGCACGGCCGGCTCGCCTACCCCGAGGGGACGGCCTGCGCCGAGGTCCTCATGGTCGGAGAGAAGGGCGGCACCAGCGCCATGACCGTGTTCGGCGGGTTCTTCCTGGGCCTGTTCTACAAGATCGCCAACGTGGGCATGAAGCTCTGGACCGACGTGCCGGAGAAGGCCCTGGGGTTCTTCAAGGGCGCCTCGGTCTCGGCCGAGGTCTCCCCAGAGCTCCTCGGGGTCGGCTACATCATCGGCCCGCGCATCGCCTGCATCATGGTGGCGGGAGGCATCCTCTCGAGCTGGGTCCTCATCCCCATGATCATGCTCTTCGGCAACGGCCTCGACGTCCCCCTCTTCCCGTCGAAGAAGGTCCTCATCAGCCAGATGAGCACGCACGACATCTGGCGCAACTACGTCCTCTACATCGGCGCGGGCGCGGTCGCGGCAGGCGGGATCATCAGCCTCTTCCAGAGCCTTCCGACCATCGTGCGCTCGGGCCTCGCCGGCCTGGGGAGCCTCAAGGCCGCGGGGATCAAGGCCGGCAGCGGCCTGCGCACCGAGAAGGACATCGCCATGAAGTGGGTGCTGGCCGGCTCGGGCCTTCTGGTCCTGGTCATCTGGATGTCCCCCTCCCTGCAGATGAATCTCCTCGGAGCGGTCCTCATCGTGCTCTTCGGGTTCCTGTTCGTGACCGTGAGCTCTCGCTTGACCGGCGAGATCGGCTCCTCCTCCAACCCCATCTCCGGCATGACCGTGGCCACGCTCCTGCTGACGAGCCTCATCTTCCTCCTCCTGGGCTGGGTCGGGCCGGGCTACCGCGTGACGGCCCTGAGCGTGGCCGCCATCGTGTGCGTCGCGGCCTCCAACGGAGGCACCACCTCGCAGGACTTGAAGACCGGCTTCCTCGTGGGCGCCACCCCCAGGGCCCAGCAGGTGGGACTGCTCATCGGAGCGTTCACCTCGGCCCTGGTCATCGGCTACACCCTGAAGACCTTGAACGACGCCTCCACGGTCTACAGCGCCAAGAACCTGCCTGCCATCACCGTGCCGGGCTTCGAGTCCCTGTCCCTCCGCGAGGCCATCAAGGGACCAGGCTCAGACGCGGACCGGACCGCGTACCGCGTGCTCCAGCTCCCCGAGCCTCCGGCGGACGGCCCCCTCTCGGCCCTCAACCCCGGCAAATACCTGGTCGACGATTCCGGCAGGCTCGCCTACTACGTGGACCCGGGCATCAACGGGAATCTCAAGACCCGCGACGACGGCTCGCCCGTCCAGAAGTACGAGGCCCCCAAAGCGCGGCTGATGTCCCTCATCATCGACGGCATCCTCACCCGGAAGCTCCCCTGGGGCCTGGTCCTGCTCGGAGTCGCCATCGCGCTCGTGATGGAGCTCTGCGGCGTGGCTTCCCTGCCCTTCGCGGTCGGGGTCTACCTTCCGCTCTCCGCCTCGACCCCGATCTTCTTCGGCGGGCTCGTGCGCTGGCTGACCGAGAAGGCCATGGCGGGCCGGATCAAGGCCGAGGACGCGGAGTCGAGCCCCGGCATCCTCTTCTCATCCGGGCTCATCGCGGGCGGGGCCATCGCGGGCATCGGCCTGGCCATCCTCTCCATCCAGGAAGGCTGGGGGGCGGCCCTGGACATGAGCTCCCGCTTCCCGGGCATGCTTGCGAAGAACATGCCCGCGGTCCTGGCCTTCGCCGGGATGGCGATCGTGCTCTTCCTCGTGGGCACGGTGATGAGCATCCCCAAGAAGGAAGCCCAGGCGCACTTGCCCAGGGCCTGACATCAGCATGACCTCAGAACAAGGAGACACTCCATGCCTGTGAACCTGTTCGTCGGCGGGATCCCCTACGAGATGACGCAGGCCGCGTTGACGGAGCTGTTCTCAGCCTGCGGCACGGTGACCAACGTCAAGCTCATCATGGACCGGGACACCGGCCGCTCGAAGGGCTTCGGCTTCATCGAGATGGCGGCCGAGGCCGAGGCTCAGGCCGCGATCGCCAAGTTCAATGACACCACCCTCGACGGCCGCAAGATCTTCGTCAGCGTGGCTCGGCCGCAGGAGAAGCGTCCCGTCAGTCCGGTCGGGGCGCCCGGTTTCGTGGAGAGACGCTCAGGCCTCAAGGACCGGCGCCGGCCCCAGGCCGGCCCGGAGGAAGGCCGGCGGCCGGCTGGCAAGCCCTGGCAGGACTCCGGAAAGCGCGAAGGCTTCGCCGGTCCCAAGAAATGGGGCGCCAAGCCCGGCGGCTTCTCAGGCCCCAAGAAGTGGGGACCCAAGCCCGGCGGCTTCTCAGGCCCGAAAAAATGGGGCGACAAGCCAGCCGGGGGCGGCGAGAAGCGGCGAGGCTTCGGCGGCCCGAAGAAGTGGGGGAGCAAGCCCAGCGGCTTTGGCGGCCCGAAGAAATGGGGCGGCAAACCCGGAGGGTCGGGCCGCAAAGGCGGGCCGCGGCCAGCCTGAGCTCGAGGGGGCCATGCTCGATTTCGAGTGCGCGTGCGGAGCGAAGTACCGGCTCAAGGACGAGCTGGCCGGCAAGTCCGTGCGCTGTCCGAAATGCAGCAAGGTCTCCACGGTCGCAGGAGGCGGCCTGGGCATCGTCCTGAAGGCCCCGCCTTCGGCCCCGCCAAAGGACCCGTACCAGACCGACCCCAAGATGCCCCTGCCAGCCGCGCCTCAGGCCCAGAATCCTCCGTCCGCGCCTATCCCCCAGCCCGCTGCGTCGATCCAACCGCCCCCTCAGCCGCCAACCCCGCACCAGCCCATCGCCGCGGC
>JBAZSR010000181.1:0-7939 GCA_041662295.1 Elusimicrobiota bacterium
GCTCGCCATCAAACTGCACATCTATTTCGGGGATTTCCGGCGCCAGGCTTTCGAGCTGCGCTAGGGGGATGTGTGCCCTCCACGCCGGCTCATCGAGCGTCGCCGCCATGAACGCGCTCAGGCATGCGTTCGCGGTCCTGCTCGGGTGCGGCGGCCTGGCCCTGGCTCAGGGCCAGTACCGCGGACTGCCCTTTCCTCCGGATGAGATCTTCGAGGCCATGCTCAGCTACGCCGATGACGGAGGCTTCAAGGGCCTCTCCGCGGCGCTCGGGTACGTCCGGCCCCTGACCGACCGTCTCAAGCGCGAGTTCAAGGAGGACGTGGAGGAGGACCTCCGGGCCGCGATCGCGCAGCGGGACCGACGGAAGTGCCGCATGGCCGTGGCCAGCCTCATCTTCCTGGACATGCGCCTCAACCTGAAGGCCGCGACGGAAGCAGAGGATGAGTCCCTGCGCGCGGCGTTGGTCCAGATGGCGTTCATCGACTACGGCTTCCTCTCTCCGGAGATCAAGGCCGCGGACCGCGCCCTCGACAAGGCGGCCAGGGACGCATTCCGCCGGATGCACCGGGCCCGCGACAGCGCCCTCATCAAGGAGCTGGCCGCAGGCTTGCTCGGCAGGCTGTGGACGGCGTTGTCGGCAACGGAGCCCCCCCAAGAATGATCGAAGGCAGGCTGAGTCTCTTCCACAAGCTCGTGCTCTACGGCATGGCCGGGGTCATCGCCACGGGTGCGATCCTCACCGCGGCTTTCTACCAGCACACCCGGACCATGGTCTGGTCCGAGCTGGGGCACCGCGGCCGGCTGATGGCATCGGACCTGGCCCGCGACTCCAGGCGGGGTGTCGAGACCCGCAACGTATTCCGCACACTCGAGCCGGTCGCGCTCTCCGCGGTGCGCCACCCGGACGTGGCCTACGCCGAGGTCCGGGACGTCGAAGACCGTCTCCTGGCCTCCGCCGGAGCCCCTCCCCCGCCGAGCGAAGCCATCGCGATGAGCGCGCCGATCACTTCGTCCAGGGAGCTCTTGGAGGAGGACGCCTCCCCGGGCCGCGACCCGGCAGAGCGCCTCATCGGCACCGTTCGGCTGACGGTCTCCACCGCCGGGTTCCACAGCCGGATGCGGCGGGCGCTCCTGCTTGCGGCCGGCCTGCTCGGCTCGCTCATGCTGGCCGGCACCGCCATGGCCTGGCTCTTCAGCCGCAAGCTGAGCCGGCCCATCCAGGAGCTCTCCCGGGCCGCGGCGGCTGTCGGGGCGGGCGAACATGGAGCCACCGTGGCTTTCGATTCCCGCGACGAGATCGGAGAGCTCGCCGGCGCCTTCAACACGATGAGCAGGGGTCTGCTCCAGGCCACGACCGAGACCAGGCGCAGCCACGCGGAACTGCAGGAGGCCCTGCGCATGCAGGCCGCGCTCAACGAGATGCTGTCCCTTTCGCTGGCCTCCCTGCCCCTGCCGCAGAAGCTCGAGAAGATGCTCGAGCGCCTGATCTCGACCCCGTGGCTCGACATGCAGAAGCGCGGCTGCGTCTTCCTCCTGCGGGGCGCGGAGCTGGAGATGTCCGCGCAGGTCGGCATGTCGGAGAACGCGCGCTCGACCTGTTCCAGGGTGCCGCTAGGCCGCTGCCTCTGCGGCCGGGCCGCCCAGACCGGGTCGGTGCTGGCGGCCCCGGAGCTCGATGAGCGCCATGAGACCGCCTACCCCGGGATGACGCCGCACGGCCACCTCTGCGTCCCGCTCAAGGGCGAGGGCCGGACCTTGGGGGTGCTCAACCTCTATCTCCGATCAGGCGAGTCGCCGACCCCCCGTCAGCTGGAGTTCGTCCACGCGGCGTCCGGCATCATCGCGGGGGTTGTGCTCTTCTCCTTTGCCGAAGAGCGCTTTCTGCAGGCCCAGAAGATGGAGGCCGTGGGGCTGCTGGCCGGAGGCATCGCGCACGACTTCAACAACGTGCTGACCACGGTCATCGGCTACAACTACTTCGTCACCGAGGCCCTCAAGGAGGGCGACCCCTTGCGCGCCTTCAGCCTGGAGGTCCGCCGCGCGGCGGAGTTCGCGGCCTCCCTGACGCGCCAGCTCCTCGCCGTGAGCCGCAAGCAGTTCATCCAGCCCCGCGTGCTTGACATCAACACCGTGCTGACCGAACTCTCCCGGATGCTGCGCCGGCTCCTGGGCGAAGGCGTCGAACTGGTGGTGGACCCCCAGGCCTCCCTCTGGCCGGTCAAGATGGACAGCGGCCAGCTCGAGCAGATCCTGCTCAATCTGGCGGTCAACGGGCGCGACGCCATGCCCGGAGGAGGCCGGCTGGTCCTGGCCACGAGGAACCTGACCGTGGGCGAGGGAGAAGCCCGGGACCTCGGGACCGGCCTGGCCCCGGGCCGGTATGTTGAGCTCTCGGTGCGCGACACGGGCACCGGCATGGACGAGGCCGTCCGCAACCGGATCTTCGAGCCGTTCTTCACCACCAAGGAGCAGGGCCGGGGAACGGGCCTGGGGCTGGCCACCGTCATGAGCATCGTCAAGCAGTACCAGGGGCGGATCTCGGTGGAGAGCCGGCTCGGCGGGGGCACGACCTTCCGGATCCACCTGCCGGCCGCCGAAGGCGGCGTAGAGGCCATGCTCCCGGGCCATGCGCCGGCCTCGGCGCGGGGCGGCAGCGAGACCATCCTCCTGGTGGAGGACAACGATGCTCTGCGGGTCCTCTTGAAGAGGACCCTGCAGCAGAAGGGCTACCGAGTCCTGGCCGCGGGCAGCGGCGAGGAGGCCGGCGCCAACCTGCACAAGCGCCATTGGACCCCGGACCTGCTGCTCGTAGACCTGGCCCTCCCCGGCATCAACGGACTGGACCTGGCCAAGGAGCTCCGCCGGGAGCGGCCGGACCTGAAAGTCGCCTACATCTCCGGCTACGCTTGGAGCATCGGCGTCAAGGTGGATCAGCTCAAGGACGCGGTGCTCATCGAGAAGCCGTTCTCTCCGGAAGTCCTTCTCGACACCGTGCGCCGCGTCCTCGACGCCGGCCCGGCCCGCGGCCCGGCGAAGACAACGGGCCATAGGCGCTGAACCTCAACAGCATTTCCGCCAAGACCGCGGACAGGCCGTCGAATCCATCGCCCTTGGCATGGCAGGCTCCGCGCGGCTGGGCGCTTCCCGCGGCCCCCCGCTTTTCCTATAATTGCGTCATGCGCCACACCCTGGCTGTCGTGGTCCTCCTGCTGGCTTGCGCCCCCGCTTTCAGCGAGGAGTCTTCCTCGTGCGCCGTGGAGAGCTTCGCGATGAGCCTCGAGGGGTGGACCTCGGCGGGCTTTGCCGCTCCCAAGCCGTGCGAGGTCGTGGCCATCAGCACCCAGGCCACCTGCCCGCGGCCGCCCTGCTTCAACATCGCCTGCCGCGCCGTCATCCGCTTCAAGGCCGTCGTCCGATTGCCCGAGGGCGTGTCCTCTTTCTGGCCGGCCTGCTTCTTCAAGCAGCAGCGCATGGGACTGCGCGGCCACTCCGAGTCCGGCGCGCCCTTCAACGACGAGTTCCAGCCCGAGCCCGCCTACGACTTCTCCGGCGACCCGGCCGCCGGGACCGGATTCTCGCTGCGGCCGGTCCAAGGCCGGCCGAACACCTACAGCGTGGAGTTCTACGACCTCCCAGGCTGGGTCCGCGAGTATTTCGGGAAGATCCCGAACGCCACCCCGCCGTGCTACTTCCCGCTCTTCTGGGACTACATGTACCGCGCCTACCTCGGCCCGCCCGTTAGGGGCATACCCGACGACGCCTACCGATATGTCCGGGTGTCCATGGACACCGGCATCCCGCCGGAAGGCGCCATCAGACTCGAGCAGTCGGTGTCCGGGCTCGCGGCCTGGAAGGCCTGGTCCGAGCGTCTCAAGGGTCTGCAGGCGCGGCAAGGCATGTCGGGACAGCCGGGGAAGGTGTCCGCTCTCGGTTCCGGCTTGGATGGGATATCCGCTGGTTTCGGCCCGTCACCGGCCGCCCATGCGTCGGGCCTGCGCTATGTCCCGGTCCCGGTCTCGGAAAAGCCTTAGCCCGGCCCGTCTGCCTACTTCAGGGGAGCCGCGCCCCAGGAGTTGCAGGCCATGCAGGGGCTCGAATAGTTCTGGGTCTGGACATAGCAGGCCGCGACGCCGCTCTTGAGGAGGATCCAGACCTTGCGGTAGTTGAGGGCGAGGTCGGCCCCGCACTTCTCGCGCTGGACCGCGGGGCCCGCGGACTGGACGATCTCGACCTCGGTCATGCCCATGCGCACCTCGCCGGCGGCCTTGCCGGAGGTCCGCTCGATGCTCTTCTGGAGCTCCTCGAGCTGGATCCGCACCCCGGAGGTCTCGGACTGGACCTTGTCGAGCCGGTCGAGCTGGGCCGTGATGTCCTTGAGGTTCTTCTCCTGGATCCGGGCAAGCCGGTCCACCCGCGCCAGGGAATCGGCGTCGACCTGCTTCTTGAAGCGCACCAGTGGCTCGTAGAGGGTCCGCACGAGGATGTAGACGTCCACGGAGCCGTCCCCGCGCTCGGCGAGGTGCTCGCGGATGGCCTCGGACTTGAGCCGGCCGACCTCGGTCAGCTGGACGAACCCGGCCAGGCCGTCCCGGGCGTCGGCCAGGGCGTCCTTCCTGCCCTTCTCCCGGGAGAGCGAGGCCTCGGCCGCGCCCACGGCGTAGACATAGTCGCCTTCGACATAGGCGTCCCGCTCCACCCAGAAGGGCCGCTCCGCGGCGCGCGCCGCGGCTGGGGCGAGCCCCAGACAGACCAGCGAGAGCAGGAAGGCCGCCCCGAAGGGAAGGGCCCTGCCGCTCACCGGGGCTTCCTCCCATCGGGCTTCTTCTGCTCGCGGCCGCCGGGCCCGATGAGCTCGACGATGGCCTTCTCGAGCTGGCCCATGTCGAGGGGCTTGAAGAGGAGCCGCACCTTGGGGTCGGATGTCGGGACCATGGGCCGAGCCTCGCTGGGCTGGAGGCCCGTGATGAAGATGACGGGCACGTCCTTGATGGTGCGGCTCTTGCGGAAGTTCTTGTACGCGTCCACCCCGGTGCCGAACGCGGGCAGGCGGATGTCGCAGACGATGAGGAGAGGCCTGAGCGCCTCGGCCTGGATCACGGTCTGCCAGGCGTCCGAGGTAAAGGTAGCCTTCCAGCCCTTGGACTCCAGGTATTCGACGATGACCTGGGCCAGGGTCACGTCGTCGTCCACCACCAGGACGAATCTGGCCACGGGTCAGCCCCCGGCCTTGACCCAGGACGCGGGCCGCTTCTCGAGGAAAGCCATGAGCCCCTCCTGCGCCTCGGGCGTGGCTCGGGCCTGGACCAGGGCGTCGAGACAGCGGGAGACCCGGCCCTCGAACTCGGGGTCGCATATCTCCCGGATGAGGGTCTTGGCCTGCCGCACGGCGTTGGGGCCGGTCTTCAGGATCGAGCCGGCCACGGCCGAGACCCGGGCGTCGAGCTCGGCCTCGGGCACGACCTCGTGCACGAGGCCCATGCGGCGGGCCTCCTCCATGCCGAAGGGCTCGGCGGTGAGGTAGTAACGCCGGGCGAAGGAGGACCCGATCTTGGGGAGGACGAAAGCGGAGATGACCGCGGGGAGGATCCCAAGCCGGCACTCGGAGAAGCACATCCTGCCCCCGGCCCCGGCCACAGCGACGTCGCAGGAGGCGACCAGGCCCAATCCCCCTCCAAAGACGCTGCCGTGGACCCGGGCCACGACGGGCACGCGGCACTCGGCCACGGCCCGGCACATGTCCACGATGAGGGCGGCGTCCTTGCGGCTGGCCTCTCCCTTGAGCCGTCCCGACTCGCGCATCCACCCGATGTCCGCCCCGGCGCAGAAGTCCTTGCCCTCGGCCGAGAGGACCACGACGCGCACGGCGTCGTCCGCGGAGAGGGCGCGGAAGCAGTGGGCGATCTCAAGGAAAAAGGCCGCGTCCATGGCGTTGCGGACCTCGGGCCGGTCGAGCCGGACCGAGGCGACGGGACCCCGCGAGACCTTCAGGCGCCGGTAGTCCATCACATCCTGAAGACCGGGAAGGAGGGCGTCTTGGCCGGGGTCTGGAAGGCGGAGGCGAGGCAGAAGCCCAGGACCCGCCGCGTCTGGGCCGGCTCGATAATGCCGTCGTCCCAGAGCCGGGCGGTCGCGAAGTACGGGTGCGCCTCGGCCTCGTAGCGGGCCCGCACCGGCGCGGCGATGGCCTCCTCCTCCGAAGAGGAGAGCTCCTTGCCCTGGCGCTTCAACTGCTCGCGCTTGATGATGACCATGACCTGCGCGGCCTGCTCCGGGCCCATGACGCTGATCTTGGCGTTGGGCCAGCTGAACAGGAAGCGCCCCCCGTAGGAGCGGCCGCACATGGCGTAGTTGCCGGCACCGTTGGAGGAGCCGGTGAGGATGGTGTACTTGGGGACAGGTGCGGTGGCCACGGCCTGGACCATCTTGGCGCCGTGCTTGATGATGCCCCCCTCCTCGAACTCGCGGCCCACCATGAAGCCGGTGATGTTCTGGAGGAAGACGAGCGGGATGCCCCGCTGGGAGCAGAGCTCGACGAAGTGCGCCCCCTTGAGCGCGGAGTCCGAGAAGAGGACCCCGCAGTTGCCCACGATCCCGACCGGGTGCCCCATGATCCGGGCAAATCCCGTGGCCAGGGTCCGGCCGTAGAGGGCCTTGAAGGGGTGGAAGCGGCTGCCGTCGACGATGCGGGCGATGACCTCGGCCATGTCGCAGGGCCGGCGCAGGTCGCGGTGGACGAGGCCGTAGAGGTCCTCGGCGGGGTAGACAGGCTCCTCGAAGCCGACGGGCTCCTTGAACTCCGGGGCGTTCAAATTCTCCACGATGGAGCGGGCCACCCGGAGGGCCTCCTCGTCGTTGGCCGCGAGGTGGTCGGTCACGCCCGAGATGCGGCTGTGCATGTCGCCGCCGCCGAGCTCCTCCTCGCTGGACTCCTCGCCGGTCGCGGCCTTGACGAGCGGCGGGCCCCCGAGGTAGATGGTGCCGACCCCCTTGACGATGACGGCCTCGTCCGACATGGCCGGGACGTAGGCGCCGCCGGCCGTGCACATCCCCATGACGACCGAGACCTGGGGGATGTTGAGCGAGGACATCAGGGCCTGGTTGTAGAAGATCCTGCCGAAGTGCTCCTTGTCCGGGAAGACCTGGGCCTGCACCGGGAGAAAGACCCCGCCGGAGTCCACGAGGTAGACGCAGGGCAGGCGGTTCTCGATGGCGACCTCCTGGGCCCGGAGATGCTTGCGGATGGTCTCGGGGTAGTAGGTGCCGCCCTTGACCGTGGCGTCGTTGGCCACGATGACGCAGAGCCTCCGGCTCACGACCCCGAGGCCCGTCACGAGCCCGGCGGAGGGAACCTCGCCGTCGTACATGCCGTGGGCCGCCATGGGCGAGAGCTCGAGGAAATAGGAGCCCGGGTCCACGAGCCGGGCGATGCGCTCCCGGGCCGTGAGCTTGCCGCGCTTGCGGTGGAGCTCCATGGCCTTGGCCGAGCCCCCCTCGCGGACCTTGGCGAGCATGGCGCGCAGGTCCGACACGAGGCCGGCGTGGTACTTGGCGTTCTCCTTGAAATCGACGCTGTCCCGTTCGACCCGGGATCTGACGACGGGCGTGTCCAAGCTGTTCATGGGCCCCATAGTATCAAATTTCCCCTTCCGTGGAAGGCTAGCCTGAATTCTTCAGTTGCCCTGAAAAATCATGCCATCGCCTCACGAAGCTCTGGTGGAATTCGGATGAAAGGAGCCGAGATGATGGAACGCTGGGCCGCAGCATGGCTGAAGACAGGATGGCGACCTCGTTCGTGGATTATCCATGGAAATGAACGATAATTTTCTTTTTACTTTCAGCCATGAGTTCAACTTCGAAGTGCAACACCCTTGAGGGAGTAGGTATCCGCTATGATGAGGCAGGATGCCAAGGACATATAGGCAGTTGAAGCAGGAAGAT
>JBAZSR010000182.1:0-7876 GCA_041662295.1 Elusimicrobiota bacterium
GGGAGATCAACTCGGACCGGGCCCGCGAGCTCGGCTTCGAGTGGGGCGGCGCCACGGGCGAGCTCGCGAGCTTCACCGCGGGCAAGCGCGACACCTCCTTCCCCATGAACCTTCCTAGGGCCCTCGGGAACACCCACTTCTTCGACCCCATCTCCAACGACTTGAGCGGCACCGGCGCCGCCGCCACCGCCGCTACGGCGGCGTCCGACCCTGGCGCCACCCCGGCCGCGGCCGGCGCCACCGGCGCGCCCACCACGGGAGTGAGCCTGACCTCGAGCATCTTCGACCTGACCTCGCTGAAGGTCGTGCTGCGCGCCCTGGTCAGCAGGTCGGAGGCGCGCTTCCTCGGCAAGCCCAAGGTGCTCACCCTCAACAACAAGCCGGCCATCATCCAGATTCAGCGCAATTCCGCCGTGGCCCTCCAGCAGGTCCAGAGCGGCACCTCGGGAGGGACCTCGTCGCAGGCCACCACGGTGGAGCGCTACAAGACCGGCCTCGTCCTGAAGGTGACCCCGCAGATCAACAAGGAGGGCTACATCACCATGCTGGTCCAGCCCACCTTCACCGACGCCCAGGAGGCCGGCATCTCCTCCTCGGCCATGAGGGTCTTCGACCCCATCTCGAGGGGCGCCTCCACCCTGGTCCGGGTCAAGAACGGACAGACCCTGGTCCTTGGCGGGCTCCTGCAGTCCACCGAGACCAAGGTCGTGCGCAAGGTCCCTTTCCTCGGCTACATCCCGCTCGTGGGCTGGCTCTTCACCTCCACGAGCAGCCGCCGGACGAACACCGACCTCGTCATCTTCATCACCCCTACCATCGTCGGAGACTGACCAAAGGTCAGTCTCCGACGATGGCGCCTGGCCCCTGGCCCATGCGCTTTTCCTCGATATGTATTATATTTTCTCTTGAACATCGGTCCGCACGGAGTTATACTTCTAATATATGCAGCTTCCCTTGGACCAGATCCTGCTCCAGAGCAACGTCCTGAATCCGGACCAGCACCAGAAGGCCGTCCGGACCGCTCAGCAGGCGCGCTGCCAGTTCGCCGAGGCCGTCGTCAAGCTGGGCTTCGCCACCGAGGAGGACATCGCGGTCGCGGTGTCCAAGCAGATCGGCATCCCGTACGCCTCCAAGGAGAACAAGATCCTCAAGGCCGAGAAAGGCCAGGAACTCGACAAGCTCATCAGCGAGACCTTCGCCCGGGAGAATCTCGTGCTCCCCCTGTTCCTCGACGAGGGGATCATCGCCGTGGCCGTGGCCAACCCGGACAACATGGTCATGATGGACAACCTCAAGCTCCTCACCGGACGCGAGATTCAGCCGTTCGTGGCGACGAAGACGCAGATCATCAAGGCGATCGACGAGTTCTACCAGGGCGGCGGGCGCGAGATCATCGAAAAGACGATGGACAAGCAGCAGTCCTCCCGCACCGAGGCCGAGGAGATGCCCGACTCCGACGTCAAGCTCGACCTCGACAAGGACACCTCCTCCTCGGGCGCCGGGGACGCGCACGCGGTCACGCTCGTCAACGCCATCCTCAAGCAGGCCGTGGCGGAGCGCTGCTCGGACATCCACCTCGAGTGCTACGACGAGCGCGTCATGCTGCGCTTCCGCATCGACGGCTGCCTCTACGAGCGGATGCCGCCCCCGAAGTCCCTCTTCAGCCCCGTCGTCTCCAGGTTCAAGATCCTTTCCAAGCTCGACATCGCGGAGCGCCGCCTGCCGCAGGACGGCACCTTCTCGATGAAGATCCAGAACCGGGTCATCGACCTGCGCGTCAGCATCTGCCCCACGGTCTACGGCGAGAAGCTGGTCATGCGCCTCCTGGACAAAGGCGCCGTCGAGCTCAACATCGACAAGATCGGGCTCGAGCCCGAGCAGAAGGTGGACTTCCTCCGCTGCGCCGAGATGCCGCACGGCCTCATCTTCCTCACGGGGCCGACCGGTTCGGGCAAGACCACCACCCTCAACACGGTCCTCAACACCATCAAGACCCCCGAGCTCAACTTCATGACCATCGAGGACCCGGTCGAAATCAAGCTCGAGGGCATCAACCAGGTCCAGGTGCGCGCCAACATCGGGCTCACCTTCGCGGCCGCCCTGCGCTCCTTCCTGCGCCAGGACCCCGACGTCATCCTCGTCGGAGAGGTCCGCGACCAGGAGACCGCCCAGACCTGCCTGCGCGCGGCGCTCACCGGCCACCTCGTGCTCTCCACCCTGCACACCAACGACGCCCTCTCGACGGTGGTGCGCCTCATCGACCTCGGCATCGAGCCGTTCCTCCTCTCGGGCAGCCTCGTGCTGGCCGCGGCCCAGCGCCTCGTGCGGGTGCTCTGCCCGGTCTGCAAGAAGCCCTACAAGCCCGAACCCGACGAGGTGAAGATGGTCATCGAGCAGGCGATGCTCCAGCCCGAGGACCGGCCGAACCCCGACACGCTGATGTTCTACAAAGAGAAGGGCTGCGACAAGTGCGCGCGCACCGGCTACGCAGGCCGGAAAGCCATCCTCGAGGTCTACCCGATCGAGAAGGAGATGCGCGAGATCATCTACAAGTACGGCGGCGACCTCTCCCGCCTGCGCTCCGTGGCGGACAAGCTCGGCAAGCTCAGCCTGAGGGCGAGCGGCTGGCGCAAGGTCATCCGCGGCCTGACCACGGTGGAAGAAATCATGTCCATCACACTGGGAGACTAGGAGACACATGGCACGCTTCGCATACACCGTCCAAGACAGCAAAGGGGAGACGATCTCGGGCTCCCTTGAAGCCAACGACGAGAACGACGCCATCGGCGTCCTCCAGGGCAAGGGCTACTTCATCCTTTCCATCTCGTCGGACAAGAGCGCCCGGTCCTCGCTCGCCGGAAAGGTCTCGGCCGCGAGCGCGGGCGGGGTCGCCGAGCGCGACCTCGTCTTCTTCGCCGAGCAGCTGGCGACCCTCCTCAACGGCGGCGTGCCCCTGGTGCGAGCGCTCTCGCTCCTGGGCGAGCACTCCAGCTCCAAGGGGCTCCAGGCCGCCGTCGGCCAGGTCACCAAAGACGTGGCCAGCGGCACCGCCCTGTACAAGGCCCTGGAGAAGCACCCGAAAGCCTTCGACTCGCTCTGGGTCTCCCTCGTGCAGGCCGGCGAGATGGGCGGCCAGCTCCCCAAGTCCCTCAAGCAGATTGGATCCTACCTCGCGGCCCAGTCGGAGATGAAGTCCAAGGTCATCACGGCCCTGGCCTACCCGGGCATCCTGTTCTTCATCTCGATGGGCGTCCTGATGTTCTTCATCGTGAAGATCGTGCCTGTCTTCTCGGACATCTTCAAGCAGTTCGGGGTCCAGCTGCCGCCCCTGACGAAGGCCATCATCCTGGTCTCCGACGTCCTGGTGCACCACCTCGCGGCCCTGGTCTTCGTCCTCGTGGGCCTGGGGTTCGTGTGGCGGGCCTACACCTCGACCGAGGCCGGCAACGTGACGAAGTGGACGATCTTCTTCAAGGTCCCCTTCTTCGGGCAGTTCATCACGAACATCCTCGTGGAGCGCCTCCTGACGACGATGTCGGCCCTCATCGAATCGGGCGTGAGCATCCTCAACACCATCACGGTGCTGGAAGGGGTCTTTTCCAACAACATCATCTTCCAGCGCTTCCTGCGCATGGTGCGCAACGACGTCGCCAGCGGCAAGTCGATCTCCGGGGCCTTCAAGAAGACCGGCGTCCTGCCGCCCCTGGTGACGGAGATGATGTTCATGGGCGAGGAGTCGGGGAAGCTCCCGGAGATGCTGGTGACCCTGTCCGGGTTCTACCGGGAGCAGATCGAGCAGTTCACGCGGCGCTTCACGGCCATCATCGAGCCCATCATGGTCGTGGGCATCGGCGTCGTGGTCGGGACCATCGTTCTCGCCGTGTTTTTGCCCATCTTCAAGATGTCCTCCCTGGGGGGGAAATGATTCACAACTTGCACACAGGCCGCCCTCAGGTTGCACAGATGCCGGGGCTATACTATAGGCGGGACGGAGGGGGGGATATTGACATGGCAAGGCACGCCCGCGCCGCCGGGTTCACGCTCATCGAGCTCATGGTCGTGGTGATGATCATCGGCATCGTCGCGGCCTTCGGCATCCCCCAGTACATGAGGACGGTCGAGACCACGAAGGCCGACGACGCGATCGCCATCGCCCGCACGGTCGCCGCGGCAAACCGCATGGCGACCCTGGACAAGCGGGAAAGCACCTTCCGGGCCGGCCAGATCACGAGCTCCTGCAACGAGGGCGCCTGCCCCGACGCGGGCGCGGCGGACGGCTGCGACCTCGTCAAGTGCAAGTACGTGGCCACGCAGGATTGGGACACCCGGCCCTACGACTACTTCGCGGCGGACGGCTCCGCCACCACCTCCTGCGGCGGCAAGACGTTCAGCTCCAAGGGCTGGGTCGCCTGCGCGGCGCGCAAGAGCTCGGCGACCGGCATCTACGGCACCTGGGGATTCGCGGTCGACGTCAACGGCGCCGTCGAGGCCGTTGGGACGAACCCGCCGTCGGTGGCGGGATTCTAGTCTCGTCGCAAGGAGGCCGCACGGCTTCGGAGCGGGATATGGGCGAACGCGGGACGACCTTCGTGGAGGTCTCGATCGCCATGCTGCTCGTGGCGATCATCACCGGCTCTGTGTTCAGCGTGGCCATCACCGCGCGCCAGGGCGGGGGCCGCGCCATGCGCCGCATCATCGCCGACCAGGCCGCCCGCCAGCTCACGGAGCGGCTCAGGGGCTACGTCTCCGGCGACACCACCCAGACCGCCATCGACTGGGGATTCCGCGGCCCCTCCAGCGGCATGGTCGCGGTGGACAACTGGAGCCTCCACGGCGCCCCGGCCATCAACGACGACGCTGGCATCGTCGACAGCATGGGCAGCGTCCACGCCCTGGCCGTGGGGACCCACACCCTGAGCGCCGGCATCCTTCCCGCCTGGTTCACGGCGCCGCCCTACAACGCAACGGTGCGCTACCGGGTGAGGTCCATGCAGGTCTTCTCGGCCAACGGCGCGCTGGATCCCTCGAACGGCGTCCTTCCGGACGAGACTCGCAGCATCCCCGAGGTGGATGTCTATGTGGATTGGACGGAACCGTAGCCGGGGGGGGTTCACCCTCGTCGAGGTCCTCATCGCGCTGACGCTGAGCTCGACGGTGCTCATCGCCCTGATGACCGTGATGGCCTCCGTGCTCCGGAGCCACATCGACACGACCCTCAAAGGCGAGGTCAGCGCATGGACCGTCCTGGCCTTGGACCAGCTCAACCGGGAGATCGGCGAGGCGAGCTACATCAACAATCCCGCGCACGGGGGCACGGGCAACGTGATCTCCGGGTGCACCAACTTCTCCAAGCTGCTCTACGACGCCATCGGCGAGGGACGCCTCGACGCCACCAAGGAGGTGACCGCGTTCTACTACTGCCGCAGCGCGGACATCGGCGGCGGCATGCCGGCTTTGATCCGGAAATTCAGCATGGGCACCACCCTCACCTGCCCGGCGAGCATCCCGAGCGGCCCGTGCACCCCCGGAGCCGGAGCCGAGGTGGTCATCAGGAACTTCCATTTCCGAGACAACGACGGGACTCAATCCCCGCCTCTCTTCCGCAACCGCGGAGACGGCATCGAGATGCATTTCACGGTCGGGAGCCTCACCCGGCCCACCTCGGGCGCCGCCGCCACGGTGGCGGTCCCCGTCAACATGAAAGTCGACATGTTCGTCCAGGCGAACCGACCCTTCACGCATCGGCCGACCGACGCAGGAGAGACCGATTGAGGATTCCATGACCAGGAATAGGCGCGGCTCCGTGATGGTCCACGTGCTCATCACGAGCGTCATCATGGGCATCCTGGCAGCGGGCATGATGAGCATCGTGCTCATGCAGTACCGGCTCCTGCACCGGCAGGCCTACGGGAGCATGGGCGAGAAATACGGCGAGATGTCCCTGTCCCTGATGATCTCCTTCTGGAGCGCCAACCAGACCCGCTGCGAGAGCATGGCCCCGTCC
This sequence comes from Elusimicrobiota bacterium, assembly GCA_041662295.1. Classification (GTDB taxonomy): domain Bacteria; phylum Elusimicrobiota; class Elusimicrobia; order UBA1565; family UBA9628; genus JACQWX01. The sequence goes on from JBAZSR010000182.1 coordinate 6,005, forward strand.
CACTCCGACGCCATCAGCTACACGTGCGGGGGAGGGCCGGTCGGCGGCTGTCAATGCACCTGCACCCCCAACAACGCGTTCTACCCCACCATCACGGCCGCCGTGGACGGCTTCGGCAACTGCCAGGTGACCGCGGCGTTCGAGCGCCCGACCCCTTGACGCCCACTCAAGAGGTCCGCCTCATCGTCAGCGCGGACGATTTCGGCGGCTCCGCCGGCGTCAACGAAGCCGTGGAGCGCAGCCATCGCTCGGGCATCCTCGGCTGGGCAAGCCTCATGGTCGAAGGACCTGCCGTCGAGGAGGCGGTACGGATCGCACGGAGCAACCCCGGCCTCGGCGTCGGGGTCCATCTCGAGCTCTGCTCCGGTTCCGCGCCGGCCTGGGGGCTCTCGGCCTTCCTCCGGCGCGGCCGCGGCCTTGAGGAGGAGATCGAGCGCCAGGTGCGCCTGTGCCTCTCCTACGGCATCACGCCGACCCACCTCGACAGCCACCTCAACGTCCACGTCCACCCGACCGTGTTCCCCCTGGTCGCGGCCGCGGCCCGGCGCCACGGGATCCCGCGGGTGCGCCTGACCGGGGGAGAGACCGGGCTCCGGGCGAGATTCGGTGGACCGGGGACGGCCGGGGCCATGGCGCTCGGCTGCGTGTTCGGGGCGCTTCGGGCCTGGCTGAAGAGGTCGGTGCCCGCCGGGGTCGTCGCGCCGGACCGCACCCTGGGCCTGCTGCGCTCGGGGATGATGACCGAGGACTACCTCCTCTGGGTCATCCCGCGCCTGCCGTGCGGCCTCACGGAGGCGTACCTGCATCCGACCACGGACCCCCGGGCGGCCGCGGAGGACAGGCCCACGCCGAGCCATCATTCCTTCGCGGAGTTCCAGGCCCTGACGAGCCCGAGGGTGCGGGAATGCCTCCAACGGTGCGGGGTCAGGCTGGCAGGACCAGGCTGACGACCGCGCCACGGCCGGGGCCGTCGCTCTCCGCCTCGATGGTCCCGCCGTGCTTCTGGAGGATGCGCAGCGCGGCCGAGAGCCCCAGCCCCGAGCCTTCGGACTTGCGCGTGGTGAAGAAAGGCTGGAAGATCCTGCCCATGACCTCCGGGGCGATGCCGCGGCCGTCATCCGAGACCTCCAGCACATAGCACCGGCCGGTCCCCAAGGCCAGCCACTCAAGGCCGCCCAGCCGCCTCTTGAGCCGGACCTCCACCTTGCCGCCCTTGGCTGAGGCCTCCAAGGCGTTCTGGAGCACGGCGCAGACGGCCTCATGGATCAGCGACGGGTCGCCCCTCATGGGCGCGTCGTCCGAAAGGCCCTCAGTGGAGACCCGGACAGCCTTCTTGCGGGCCTGGGCTTCGACCGAAGCGACGGCCGAGGCCGCGGCGCGGCCGAGGTCCATGGGCACGCGGTCCATCTCCTCGATGCGTCCGAGGTCCAAGAGGGACTTGAGGATCTCCTTGCAGTGGCGCGCCGAGTCCTGGATCTGGCGGAGGTCCGCGACGGCCTTCTTCGAGGCCGCGAACTCGACCGCCAGGAGGTCCGCGTTGACCATGATGGTGGTCAGGGGGCCCTTGATGCGGTGCGCCACCTCGGCGGAGAGCCGGCCCAGGCTCGAGAGGCGTTCGGCCTCCACGACCTGGTCGCGGAGCCTGCGCTCGCGGGAGCTCTGCGCCTTCTGGGAGTCGCGCGAGAGCACGGCCAAGAGGGCCGAGAGCACCCACAGGAACATGACCTGGACCCAGAACCCCGCCTCGTGCGGCAGGCCGCGGCGGGGGCTCCAGCCCGAGCCGATGTAGAGGAGGGACACCACCAGGGCGATGGCCATGCTCTGCGCCAGGCTCCGAGTGAGCGCGGCGCCGAAGACGAAGAGGAGGAAGAC
>JBAZSR010000183.1:0-6967 GCA_041662295.1 Elusimicrobiota bacterium
CGCGTCAGGACCCACGAGCACGTTGCCAAGGGCTCCCAGGTAGAGGGACCTGCTCCCGGACGCGCCTATGGGCGCGCCGGTGTAGATCTCGAGGTCCTTGCCCGAGGCGATGAGGGCGGGCTGGGTGTCGTCCAAAGCTGAGAAGAAGAGGAACTCCGTGGCGCTCTCAGCAGCCCCGCCCGCGGTCGTGCCCTGGAGCATGAGCCCCGGCGCCCATCCGCCTCCATAGGAGGCCCAGTCGATGGCGCTGCCGCCGCTCTTGACGGTGATGTTCCGGGTGAGATACGAGGTCCCGGAGGTGTCGATGTGCATGTTCCCCTTGAGATGGAGGCCGACGCTCGGCTCGCTGGTGCCGATGCCGACCTTGCCGTCCTGCTGGACGCGCAGGAGCTCGGCCGCGTTGTTGGCCTGCACGTTGACCACGGGGTTCGTGGCGTCCGTGGATGTGGACTTGACCACCAGGGTACCGTTGCCGAGACCGATGCCGCCGATGCCCACGCTGCCGAGGGCCGTGATGGAGGAGACGCCCACGGAGGCGCCGCGGATGGTCAGTTGACCGGTCATGGCGTCGCCGGTCCTGCTGACGTAGGAGCCGATGGCCGCGGTCACGGTGGAGAGGTCGATCCTGGAGGTCGCGATGTTGTCCGTGGTGTTCGTCTTGTTGGCCAGGGCCGAGGTCACGGTCGAAAGGTCCACGCCCTCGGGGAGGATGCGCACGCCCGAACCGAACGCCCCTGCCGCGATGTTGCCAGCCGCGACGCCGGACCCGACCTTGGAGCCTGACAGGGTGCCGTCAGCGAGGTCCTCGAGGTCAGCGTCGAGCGTGATATCCGTGCGCGTGTTGCCCAAGTTGTCCGCGGCCGCGATGCCGGCGCCGGTGAAGTTCAGGATGGCCCTCTGCGTGAGCGCGCCTCCCTCGTCCTGGACCGTGGCGTAGCCAGCGCCTGACACGCCGAGCTCGTTCCAGCCGCTGCTGTAGTATCTCAGCTTGCCGGTGGAGGCGTTGTAGTACATCATGCCGTTAGAGGCTGTCGCTGGGTCAGCGATCAAGCCTGAAGCAAAGGTCAGGGTGCTCAGCCTCAGGCCGAAATCAATTGCGACGCTCCCGGAAGAGACGTAAAGCTTCTCTTGAGGGGAGGTGGCGCCGATGCCGATCATGCCATCCTTTATGTTGAAGGTCGAGGCGCCGACCGAGAACGCGTTGCCGGCAGGGCCCGCGATGGTGATGGTGGAGCCCCACAGGGTCAGAGGACCGGTCATGGAGTCGCCGGCGGCGTTGACGTAGGTCGAGTCATAGCCTCCTGCGGGAAGGTCGCCGGAAGCAATGGCAGCGGCGGACCAGGCCCCTCCCGCGACCTTGGCAAAGCCTGTCCAGCCTGAGGAGTCCTGGCCAGTGCCGCCGTACGTGTTGGCCAAGAGGCCGGTCACGACCTTGCCCGCGTCCAAGGTGCTGATGCCCGTGCCCTTGCCCACGAACCCGTCAGCCACGACCGTGCCAGCGGACATGCTGATGCCGGACGAGAGCTTGAGGGAATAGCCCGAGGCGTCGGAATTGCTCACGGTCAGGGTGGACTGGACCACCACGCTGTCGCCTGAGGCGGTCAGCCGCACCACAGTGCCGTCGTCGCTCCAGCCTCCGGCAGAGCCGGAGAGGGTGTCGTCCACGTACTTCTTGGAGGCCGCTGCGTCATTGGCAGAGGGCACGGCAGGCACGCCCCGAACCTCGCCCGTGCCGGAGAGGGTGATGTTGGCATTGGAGGCCATGGTGAGGGCCCCGGCAGCGGTGAAGGCGGACTTGGAGCCTGCTGAACCGAACTGGGCGGCCCCGGCCACATCAAGGAGTGTCCCCGGGGAGGAGGTGCCAAGTCCCAGGAGCCCGTTCTGCTGGAGCCTGAAGAGCTCGGTCCCGTTGTTGGCCTGGACATTGACCACCGGGTTCGTCGCGTCCGTGGAAGTGGACCGCACCACCAAGGTGCCGTCTGAAAGGCCGATACCGCCGATACCCACGGCTCCCAATGTCGAGAACGAGGACACGCTGATGGATCCGCCCCGCAGGGTCAGCTGGCCGGTCATGGAGTCCCCGCCCTTCAAGACCTTGGAGCTGTCGCTGATGTTGCTGATAAGGGAGCCGTCCAGGGCAGGGTAGCGGCCGGAACCGTCGAGCTTCACCAGCAGGTTGGCGGCGTTGAAGTCATTGCCCTGCAGGGTCACGGAGGAGGAGCGCAGGGTCAAGGGCGTGCCTGCGTTGCCGTCACCCGAGAACTGGTTGGCGTTGGAGGTGACTGCTGTCATGCCGGCCGTGGGACTGACCCATCCGCCGCCGTTGTAGTAGCGCAGGACATTGGCATTGGTGTCGTACCACAGGTCGCCCCCGCTGGCCGAGGACGGCGTGGTCGGCGAGCTGGCGTAGAGCTTGCCTGAATGGCGCTGGGCATTGAAGGCTAAGGGCGCGGCGTTCAACTCCTCGCGCGGAGACAGGGTCACCCCGTCGATGGAGATCTCAAGGTGCGGGTTCACGCCCTCCCAGTCGATGGCGGAGGGGTCGATGGTCACGGCGAACACGCCGCGGTTGAAATTGACGCTCTGGCCAGGCGCGGACCAGATGGCGGCGCCGGTGGTCGACGACGGGTAGATCTTGAAGGCCACTGTGTGACTGCCGGTCAGGGGGATGCCGCTCTTGCGCACGTTGCCTTGGTACGACATGCGCCAGTTGGCGGCCAGGGCAGGGGAAGCGCCTGGGAGGAGCGCCAGGCAGAGGGCCAGGCCGAGCGACACCGCGGATCTCAAGTGGCACGGGAACCAGGAAAGGATGAAGGACCGCCAACGCTGTCTGGCAGGCCCTCCACAATCGTTACAGTTCAACATCATCCCCCCTTACCGGATGATCATCAGCTTGCCTGTCTTGACGCTGGCCCCTGATTCCACGCGCCAGAGATAGACCCCGCTGACGACGTCCTGCCCTGCCTCGTTCTTCCCGTCCCACTTGAGCTGGGCCGGGAACAGCGCCGGCGGGATGGTCATGCTCCTGACCAGCCTGCCGGTGATGGTATAAATCTTGATCGTGCCCACGGAAGGGATATTGGCGAAGGTGATGCCCTTGTCCAAGGTGCCGTTGGAGGGGTCGCCGGAGTTGGGCGCCCAGGGCACGGGGAATGCGTAGGCCAGGGTCACGTCCTCGTCCTGCGTGGAGATGAGGGCGTAGACGCTCAGGTGCGGCAGGACGGCCGAGACCCGGTGGTTCAATGTGTCCACTGTGGAGCGGGGCACCTTGACCCAAGCCCCGCGGGACTCGTCGAGCATGTAGAGGGCCAAGGTCTTGACGCGGACCGGCGGGAACACGCCGTCGACGAACCCGTCGTTGTCCGCGTCGTCGTAAGCCATGTTCAGGATGGCGGAGTAGGCGAGGCTCGAGTCCGCGAAAGCGCCGCTCTCGAGCTGGATGTTGAGCTCGGCGATGCCGTTGGGCAGGACGCGCGCCAGCGGGCCTGCTGTGGCGGAGAGCCTGGAGTTGGCGGCCTGCACGACCAGGGGGTCCACGCGCACGGCCTCGGACATGGGGTCCATGTTGATGTAGAACTCGAAGTCCTCGGCCACGCTCTTGGCCTGGACCACGACCTCGTGGGCCACGCAATCAGGAGTGATCTCGTTGGTCTGCTCCCACTTGTAGAGCGAGTAGCCCCACAGGGCGGGCATGAGCTTGGAGCAGGAGTCCCCGCTCAGGGGATACTCGGACTCGATGGACCCCACCCCGCGGTCCGCCATGGAAATGGTCCAGGTGTCGCCGCTGACCTCGGTCTCGGAGAGCAGGCCGGGCCCGGCCAGGTGCGAGACCATCTCGAAGTCGCCGCCGGACATCTCGGCGTTTGCGGGCCTGACGGACATGAGGCCAAAGGCCAGGACAAGGGCCAGGGCCGAGGCCGGGGACAGGGCCGAGGCCGGGGCCAGGCCGAAGCAGGCGGACAGCCGCGCCAGAACCGTGTCGAAGCTGGCGGACAGCCCCCGGTTCATGGCTGGCCTCCCGGAACGGACGGGGTCTGGGCCGGAGCCTGGGTCGCCGAAGCCGCCGGCCTGACCGGCCGCTCCTCAGTGGCCTGCTTGAGGAGCTCGAGGGCCTGGCGGTTGCCCGGGTCCGTCTCCAGGGCGTGGTTGAACTCCACCGCGGCCTCGTAGATCCGGTTCTGCCGCAGGTAGCGCTTGCCCTGGTCGATGAAGTCGTCGCTGGTCTTCTCGCGCACGTCCACGGTGCCGCCGAAGCGGTAGCGCAGGCCCATCTGGTGGAAGTCGCCCACCGTGTTGAGCCCGGTCCAGGCGTACTCGACCATGAGCCGCTTCATGGAGAACCCGACCCCGAGCCTGAGGTCCGGCCCATCGTTCTTGCCGACCAGGGTGCCGGCCCGCACCGCGAGCACCCGGCGGATCACGTATTCGAGGCCCGCTCCAACGTAGTGGCTGTCGTCGAGCCTGGCCTGGTAGTCCAGGGCCAAGGTCGCGGGGTCGCCCCAGGGCTTGCGCTCCCAAGCCAGGCCGAGCGAGACCGTGGCAGGCAGGCCCGCGCGCTCAGCGTCGAACTTCATGCCGGGCCCGATGTTGCGGGCAGCCAGTCCCAGGCGCAGGCCCTCGGCCCAGTCAGCGCCGGTGCGCTCGAGGCCCGAGACCAGGAGCCCGGCCCCGCAGGACACGGTCTGGCTCTGCGTGCGGTGCAGGCGCTCGCTGATGTAGGAGCCCACGAAGCCGGCGCTGATCTCGGGCAGGCTCGCGTCCGTGAGGAAGATCCGCTGGCCGTAGGCCGCGCTGATGGCCAGGTCCTCGGAGTCCACGGACCCGCGGCGCGCGCCATTGGCGTCGTAGGAGTCGAAGGGCCCGATGGCCAGGCGCGTGAAGCTCGCGGCCAGGCCCTTGCGCACGCCCACGGGGTGCGCGTAGGCAGCGTGCTGAGGGTCCACGCCCTCGGCAAGCCTGGCGTAGGCGAAAGCGGCCTCAGGATACCTCAGCCCGCCCAGGCCCGCCGGGTTCCAGAACGCGGAGTAGGGCCCGTCAACGGCCGCGGTCTGCGCCTCGCCCATGGCAGCCGCCCTGGGGCCGGCTGCCACGCCGAGGAACTCAGCGCCCCTGGAACCCGCGGACCCGGCTGATGCGCTGGAGAGAGGCAGGACGACAAGGATCAGAGCGGAGATGAGCGACGCAGCCGCAGTCTGCCGGAGCGTCGGCCTTGAGCACATATATATTACTTAAGGGATGCATGTTTGGTTTGCGTTTGGAATGTGTTTTTTTTGCGTCTGAAATGAGGGAAAGGGATGAGCTCCAACGACAAAGCCCCTCAAAGCGTGATTCGATGTGAAGGGTCGAGCCTTTCCCTGATCCACATCTTGATGATGGCCTGGCGAGACACGTTCATCTTGACCGCCTCCTGATCCAGCATCTCGACCATCCAGGAAGGGAAGTCGACATTGACCCGTTGGACGACCGTGGCATTCTTGAGGTCGAGGAAAGCTGAGATATCCTCCCCCCGGTCGAATTTCCGGTCGAAGGCCGCCGCACTAATCGTTCTGCTCTTCTTGGCTCTGGACATGGTTTTCATAGGCTCTTTCCAATCGGCGATCCGCTCGGTGGCAACTGATGAGTCTTATCACCTCACCGCGCCTCGTAAAAACGGCGGCATAGCATTTCCCTTCGATCCTCCCCAGAATCAGGCACCGGATCTCTCCAGCCACATTCTTGGCCGGGATGATGACGTGGGTCGAACTCGAATTGCTCCATCCCTCGATAGTATAACAGTTATACCATTCCCGCGCAAGGGCCCCGCGGACTCAGCGGTCCGAGGCTTCGAGCTGGCGCTCGACATGCCTGATGGCGCGGTCCGAGAAGGCGTGGCCCGGGTCAGCCAGGAGAGCGGCTCGCCAGCGGTCAAGAGCCTCCCGGCTCTTGCCCTGGCCGTAGAGCATGATGCCCTCCATGTAGAGCCGCTGCGCGTCAACGCGGCGCTGGACCTTCTGCTCATCGAGCCTCTTTCTGGCAAGGGGCAGGGCACGGGTCGCGTAAGCGTGGCCAGGGGCCTCGGACAGGGTCTGCTCCAGGAGCTCGACGACCTGGGCCCATTTCTTGGCCTTGGCCGCGGCAACGGCCTGGCTGTAAGGCCAGTCGCCTGGAGCGGGGAGCGCGGGCTTCTCCCTGGGACGGGCACGCTTGGCCGCTGAGCGCGGTTCGGGCTCCGGACCGGCCTCCATGGCTGGAACCGGGTCCGCTGAGACAACAGCAGGGATGGATGCCGCCTGCTCCACGGATGGAGCTGGAGCGGTCTGCGCCTGCGAAGACTCTGCCTTGGCCAGCCGGGAAGAAGCCCGGCCTTGCCGGACAGGAACAGCGGGAGCAGGGGGCGTCTTGTCCTCGCTGGGCTTGGAGAGACCTGAGAGATAATGCAGGACACGGTCGTCGCTGATCTCGCCGCCAGGCATTTCCAGATCCAGGGTCTCAGACATGAGATTCCTGGCCTCGTCGTGCCGCTCGTTGAGATAGGCGAGGAACGCCCGGTACTGGAGGGCGTTCTTCTTGTCGCGGAACCTGCCGCGGGCCACGGTCCGGGCCATGAAGCGCTTGTACACGGGCTGGCTGTCGCGGGCTTCCTGGTGGAGCGGGTTCTCCTCCGTGATCCGCCTGGCCCAGTCGAAGGCCGCGACCCACTGCCTCTTGTCCGCGGCGAGCCTGGAGTTCGCCAGCCAGGTGTTCCAGCGCACAGCCTTGGCCCGCTCATCCTCGAGCTTCTCCTTGCCGTCTGCCATGAGGGCCCGGCGCTGGTGCTCGATGTCAGAGCGGTCGCGCTCGGCGATGCGCTCGCCGGAGAGGCGGATGTACTCCCTGGCCTCCTCAGGCCGCTCGTCGTTGATGACGGCGGTCATCATGGACTCGAGGCACCCCTCGTAGTCGCCCCACTGGAAGGACTGGACGCCCTCCTCGAAATGCCCGCCCGCGG
>JBAZSR010000183.1:6977-7712 GCA_041662295.1 Elusimicrobiota bacterium
GGGGCAGGGCGAGCAGAAGCTTGGGATGATGGAGCAAGCAGGAGTGAGGCGGTCAGGACAGCGGTCAGGCGAGCGGCGCGGAACAAACCGAAACTGGCTGCGGGAAAGGACGTTCTCACGAGCCGGCTCACCCGCCCCTGGCTCTCAGGATGGCTTCCACGCGAAGCCAGAGCTCTGCGAGGTCGAAAGGCTTGCTCATGAAATCATCGGCCCCGAGTTCGAGCCCGGCCGCCTTGTCCTCGGGACTGAAGCGCGCGCCCGAGACCATGATGATGGGCACGCTCCGGGTCGGAGGCTCGGCCCGCAGGCGCTTGCAGACCTCCCAGCCCTCGAGGTCCGGGAGCTGGATGTCGAGGAGGATCATGTCCGGAGGCTCGGCCATGGCAGAGGCAAGCCCTCTGCCGCCGTCCGGCGCCTGGCCGCAGTCCCAGCCCTTGTGCTGGACGTAGCGGCAGATCATGCTCCGGGTGTCCCGGTCGTCGTCGATGATGAGAAAGCGCTTCTTGGCCATCAGGAGCCTCCGACCGTCTCAAAGAGATAGCCGAACCCGCGGCGGGTCTTGAGCCGCGGGCCCCACTTGGGGCCGAGCTTTTTGCGGACCTGGAACACGCAGAGGTCCACGACCCTGGGCCGCACCGCGCTGTCGAACCCCCAGACGTTGTCGAGCAGGTAGCGGCGGCTCAGGAGCCGGTCCGGGTGCCGGAGCAAGAGCTCCAGCACGAGGAACTCCTTCTT
>JBAZSR010000184.1:0-7681 GCA_041662295.1 Elusimicrobiota bacterium
CTCTCCACCCTGGTCAGCGCGGGCGTGCCCATCGTGCAGGGCCTCGGGATCCTCGAACAGCAGTGCGAGAACCCGACCTTCAAGGAGATCCTGGGCAACGTCAAAGCCGACATCGAGGGCGGCCTCTCGATCTCGGACACGCTGAAGAAGTACCCGCAGGCCTTCCCGGACCTCTACACCGCCATGGTCCGGGCCGGCGAGCTGGGCGGCATCCTCGACACGATCCTGGAGCGCCTGACCTCCTACCTCGAGAACGCCGAGGCCCTCAAGGCGAAGGTCAAGTCCGCGATGATGTATCCGATCATCGTGCTGTGCATCTGCGCGGCCCTGACCGTCTTCCTCATGATCTTCGTCATCCCGACCTTCGAGAAGATCTTCGCGAGCTTCGGCGCGGAGCTTCCCTTCCTGACCCAGATGCTCATCGACACGGCCAACGCGATGAAGAGCTATCCTGGTCTTGCGATCATCTTCGGGACCCCTCCGGCCGGCTTCTACGGGTTCAAGTATTTCTACGCCACTCCCTTCGGCCAGCGGTGGTGCGACCGGAAGGCGCTCGGGCTCCCGGTCTTCGGCCTTATCCTCAAGAAGGTCGCGGTCGCGAAGTTCACCCGGACGCTCGGCACCCTGATCAAGTCGGGCGTTCCCATCATGCAGGCTCTCGAGACCGTTGCGGCCACGGCCGGCAACGTCGTCATCTCCGATGCCGTGCTCCAGACCCGCGAGTCCATCCGCGAGGGCGGCCGCCTGGCCGACCCGCTCAGGAAATGCGGCCTCTTCCCCAACATGGTCACCTCCATGATCTCGGTGGGCGAGGAGACGGGTGCCTTGGATATCATGCTCAACAAGATCGCTGAATTCTACGACCAGGAGGTCGACGCGGCAGTCAAGGGGTTGACCTCCATGATCGAGCCCCTTGTCATGTGCGTCATGGGAGCGGTCATCGGCACGATCGTCATCGGCATGTTCATGCCCATGTTCGGCATGGGCGAACTGGCCAGCAAAGCCGGCTAAGAATACACTGGTGTCAGAGGTTGCGCTTGTTGCGTTCCGCTGAGCGGAACGCAACAAGCGCAACCTCTGACACCATCAAGGGGCCTTCCGGAGCACCATGATGTAGATGGGCCCTGGGCCGGGGATGATGCGCTCCAGGGTCCAGCCTGTTCCGGCCAGGATGTCCGTGAGCTCCTTCTTTGAGACGAAAAGATAGTCGAACCAGGGGTCGGCCAGCTTGCGGTAGCGGATGCGCAATCGGACCTGGCCGGGAGCCCGGCCCTGCCTGCGGTTGTCGGCTTGGTAGGCCAGGTGCTCCGGGACCGTGGTCTTGAAGGGGTTCAGAGTCTGGGCGATGATGCGGCCCCTGGGTGAGACCGCCCGGTAGAGGCGGCGCAGGTGGACCTTGGCCTTGGCCGGGCTCTGCAGGACCCCGAAGTTGTTCCCCATCATGATGACCGTGTCGAACGTCCCGTCCCGGAACCGGCCGACAGCGGAGAGTTCCATGAGGCGGGCGTCCTTGAGTCCCCGGGCCCGGCAGACCCGGACCGCTCCGGGGGAGTGGTCGATGCCCGTGACCTTGAGTCCTCGTTCTTGGAGGTAGAGGCTGTGGCGCCCGGCCCCACAGCCCGCGTCGAGGACCCTTCCCCGAGCAAGCCGCAGAGCCTGGCGTTCGGCCGGCGTCCAACGGCGGTGGTCGGCGAAGTAGACCCGCTTGCCCCACTCCGGCTCCACGTAGCCGTCGTCGCGTTCGATGACGCTGCCGACGTCGTCGCCCCGATGCGCCTCGATGAGCCACTGGCCGAAAGCGTCCCCGCGTTTGATCGTCATTCCGTGTCTCCTATTCCGTGTCGGGCGGCAGCAGGTCGTTACGGCGCAGGAGCGTGTGATAGGCGAGGCCGAAGCGGTGGGCCTCGTCGCGCAGCCTCTGGAGGAGCCGCAGGCCAGGTCTGCCGCGCTCCAGGATGATGGATCCGGTCCTGCCTGGGACGAAGACCTCCTCCAGCTTCTTGGCGAGGGCCGCCAACGGGACCTTCAGCTTCAGTGCTTCAAGGACCCCTGCCGCGGCGGAGAGCTGGCCTATGCCTCCGTCCACCAGCACGAGGTCGGGCATTCGCTCGCCGGAGGCCTTGAGCCTGCGGTAGCGGCGGCCGACCGCCTCGGCCATGGCCTTGAAGTCGTCGATGCCGGAGACCTCCCGGATCTTGAATTTCCGGTAGTGGTCGTGGTTGGGCTCTCCGCCGGTGAAGCAGACCATGGAGGCGACGGTCTGTCGTCCCTGGAAGTGTGAGACGTCGAAGCACTCGATGTGGTGGGGGGCCCTAGGGAGTTCCAGGGCGGCCTTGAGGTCGGAGACGGCGCGGGAGGAAGAGACGGGCCGCTCGATGTCCTCCATGGCGACCGCTGAGACGCGGACGCGTTCCCCGAGCTGCGAGAGGGCGAGGATGCTGTCGCGCAGCGAGGCCGCGTCCTCGAACCGGAGGGACGCGGAGGCCTTGCCCATCTCGAGCTCGAGGCGCTCCCGAAGCTTCGGATATTCCCCGCGGAAGAAAAGGACGGCGTTCTCGGCGGTCTTCCTGTAGTCTTGAGGGGAACATTTGCCGGAGCAGGGCCCCGGGCATTGGCCCGTGTGGTGATAGAGGCAGGCGCGCAGTTTCCTGGGGTCGAGGGGCTTGTCCGCCGAGAACTCCCAGCGGCAGGTCCTCAGGCGGAAGATCTTGGAGCGCCAGAGGGTGCGGAGCAGGCTCTTGACCTGGGCGACCTTGGGGTAAGGGCCGAAATAGACGCCGCCGTCCGCGACCTTCCTGCGGGTGAGGATGATCCGCGGGTAGTCCTCGCCCATGGTGATCTTGACCCAGGGGTAGGATTTCCCATCCTTCCACATCGAGTTGAAGAAGGGCTGGAACCGGCCGATGAGGCGGCGCTCGACCAGCAGGGCTTCGCGCTCCGACGCGCAGGGGATGTAGTCGATGCGCCGGATGAGCGGGACCATAGAGGCGGTCTTGTCCTGGCGGGAGGGGTTGAAGTACTGGGCGACCCGCTTGGCGAGGTCCACGGCCTTGCCGATGTAGATGATAGAGGAGGAGGCGTCCCTCATGAGGTAGACTCCGCAGGCGTGGGGCAGGTGGCTGCGGCTTATGGGGTCAGACCCTGACATTGGCGGAACCTGACATGAGATGGTGATTCTAGCATGTCCCAATGTCAGGTTCCGCCAATGTCAGGGTCTGACCCCAGCGTTGACGGCCACTTGATAAAGTGGTTTAATACTCGTCCATGGCTCAGCAGAAGAAGTCCCAGCGTCACAAAAGCGCGATCAAGGCCCACAGGCAGTCGGATAAGCATAACCTGCGCAATCGGGCGATGAAGAAGGCGATCCGGTTGGCCGCCAAGGCCACCGTCGAGGCCGGCCAGTCCAAGGATCCGAAGAACACCGAATCCCTCTCGAAGGCCTACTCGCTTATCGACAGGGCCGCGCGGACCGGCGCCATCCACTGGAAAGCCGCTGCCCGCAAGAAGGCCCGATTGGCCCATCGTCTGGCGAAGGAGCTTGCTGCCGTCGCTCCCGCTCCCAAGACGCCTGCGGCTAAGTAGCCCTCTTCCGGCAAAGCTCCACGACGAGACGCTCCGCCTCCTGGCGGGCGTCGAGCCATGCCTTGGACTTGAGGGAAGCCTCAACGGAGAGGCACCGGGCCAGGTCCCGCGCCAGCCGGGGTTCCGTCAGCGGGGCCAGCCAGTCCAGGAAGCCTTCGTAGAGCTTCTTCCTGCTGACCTTCACCTTGTCGAGGACCGCTTCGGGGTCGGCGCCTTGGCGCAGCATCCTCTTGGCGTGGAGTTGTTTGATTACCATGTTGCGCGTCTGGGCCAGGATCTGGAAGACATGATCCTCTGCCCTGCCCGCGGAGAACACGGTCTCGAGGTGGGCGAGGCAGCGCCGGAGGTCGCGCTGGCCGATGAGGCGCGAGAGGATGTAGGGGTCGACCCCTTTCGTATATCCCAGGCAGGCGAGAATGTCGGTGCGCTCGATGGAGGTGGCGGAGCCGACGAAGAGGGCGGCCTTCTCGAGCTCCTGGCGCAGGATGTGGACGTCCAGGCCAACCTCCTCGACCAGGAACTCGGCGGCGTCTAGGGTCAGGGTCTTGCCCAGCTTGCGGGCCTCGTCGACGAGCCGGCCGCGCGCTTCGAAGTCACGCAGGGCGTAGAAGACGCAGAGGGCCCCGTGCTTGAACGCCAGGGCGGCGAGCGGGTCCTTGATGCCGGGCTTGCGGTCCTCCGAGACGACGACGAGCGTCGTGGTCTCGAGGGGGTCCTTGAGGTACTCGACGAACGGCTCGGGGTCGGCCTTGGCGATCTTCGGGTGGGAGACGATGACGAGCCGGCGTTCCGAGAAGACGGGCTGCGTCAGGGCGTCGGACACCGCGGCCGACGAACGGTCTCCCTCCCTGCTGAACTCGCCTAAGTTGAAGGAATCGGCCTTGAAGCGGGCCTTGAGCTCGACAAGCGCGTCCCGGACCTCGTCGGGCTGGCCCATGAGGTAGTAGAACTTGCGGAACTTCCCCGCCGCCCACTCCCTGAGGAGGTCCCGGGACGGCAGTGGACGGGATTCCATCAGTAGGGGTTCGGGTTGACCGGCGGGAGGTCCTTGCCGTGCGTGACCACGGGTGCGGTCGACGGGCCCTCGGAGGAGACGCGGCGCTCGGAACTCCCGGTGACCGAACCGAAGCCTTCCACGACCCTCTTGACCACGTCGCGCGCGAGGCTGTCCCAGATGTCCTCGCGGGCCTGTTCCTCCGACTTGCCGCCGGGCAGGGTCGAGGCCGGGTAGAGGGAGATGCCCTCCAGGTTCTTCTCCTCCCAGAGGGTCGAGTCGGCCGCCTTGTCCACGAACTGGAGGTCGATGACGACCCTCAGCTTGTAGGCCGTGGGGATGAGGTTGGCGTCGTGCTGGACCGGGGTGAGGAGGTAGCGGCCGATGGTGATCCAGACGATGCCGTCTGCGTCGGTTTCAGGGACGATGGAGTAGCGGCCGTCGCGGAGGAATTCGTCGCGCACGCGCAGGGTGAACTTGTCCTCGAGGCCGAACTGCTGGGTCTTGTTGACGGCGTGGCGGATGGAGATCCTCTTGATGTTGCTCGGCAGGATCTGGGCCGACGGCCGATAGGCCATGTCGGAGCCGCAGGCCGTCAGACCCGCGGCGAGGAGAAGCAGCAAGCCTCCCCGACGGCCTGGCCGGCTCCAGGCAGCGGCCAGGGGTGCGCAGCGCGGGGGCAAGGGCCGTGTCATGGGGTGTTCCTCACTGGACCACGATGTTGACGAGTTTGTTCGGGACCGCGATCGTTTTGACGACCTTCTTGCCGCCAATCACGGCCTTGACCTTGTCGAGCGCGAGCGCGGCCTCGACCGCCGTGTCCTTCGGGGTGTCCGTGGGCAGCGTCATCGTCGCCCGGACCTTGCCGTTGACCTGGACGGCGTACTCCACGCTCGACTCCTTGAGCAGCGCTGGGTCATAGGAGGGCCAGGGCGCGGCGGAAAGGCAGTCCTTGTGCCCGAGGGCTTCCCAGAGCTCCTCGGTCAGGTGCGGGGCGAAGGGGTTGAGCAGGGAGACCAGGGTCTCGAGGTCCGTCCGCGCGGGAGGGGTTCCCTTCTGCACCTCGTTCGTGTAGATCATCAGGGCGGAGACCGCCGTGTTGAAGTCGAAGGAGGCGATGTCGTCGGTGACTTTCTTGATCGTCTTGTGCCGCAGGGCGGAGGCGCCGTCTCCGTCTCCGGGCTTCTCCGTCTCCCTGACGAGGTTCCAGACCTTGCGCAGGAAGCGGGCCACGCCTTCGATGGAGCGCATGTCCCACGGCTTGGACTGCTCGAGCGGTCCCATGAACATCTCGTAGAGCCGGAATCCGTCGGCCCCGTAGTTCTTGAGCACCGTGTCAGGGTTGATGACGTTTCTCTTCGACTTCGACATCTTCTCGACCTGGCTCTCGAGCTTCTCGCCCGTCTCGTTGGAGAAGGCGGTCCCGTCATCGCTGAAGCGGATGGCGTCATAGGGGTGGTAGACGCCCATGGAGTCCCGGTGGGAGTAGGAGAGGATCATGCCCTGGTGCCGGAGCTTCTTGAAGGGCTCGGCGCCCGGCACCAGGCCGATGTCGTGGAGCACCTTGTGCCAGAAGCGGGCGTAGAGCAGGTGCAGGACCGCGTGCTCGGCCCCGCCCACGTAGCAGTCCACGGGGAGCCACGCGTCCGCGAGATCCTTGGAGCAGGCCGCGCCGGCGTTCTTCGGGTCCAGATACCGGATGTAGTACCAGCACGAGCCCGCCCACTGG
This sequence comes from Elusimicrobiota bacterium, assembly GCA_041662295.1. GTDB lineage: Bacteria > Elusimicrobiota > Elusimicrobia > UBA1565 > UBA9628 > JACQWX01. The sequence continues at coordinate 6,306 of JBAZSR010000184.1, forward strand.
GGCATGGTGTTGGTCTCTCGGCGGGCCGGTCCGCCGCACGCGGGGCACTTCGTCTCGACCCAGTCCTTGATGCCCGCCAGGGGGGATTCCCCCGTGCCCGTGGGCTTGTACTCCTTGACGTCGGGCAGGAGCACGGGGAGCTGGTCCTCGGGCACCGGGACCTTGCCGCACGCGGCGCAGTGCACGAGGGGGATGGGCTCGCCCCAGTAGCGTTGGCGGGAGAAGATCCAGTCGCGCAGCTTGTAGGAGACGGCTTTCTTCCCTTTCCCCGCCTTCTCCAGGTGCTCGTTCATGCGGCTGATGGCCTGCTGCGTGGGCAGGCCGTCGAGGAAGTCCGAGTTGACCGCGATGCCCTCCTCCGGGAAGCAGGCGTCGCCGATCTCGCGGCCGTCCACGGGCTTGACCACCCGCGGGATGTCGAGGCCGAACTTCTTGGCGAACGCCCAGTCGCGCTCGTCGTGGCCGGGCACGGCCATGACCGCTCCGGTGCCGTAGCCAAGGAGCACGTAGTCCGCGATCCAGACCGGGATCCGCTTGCCAGTGACGGGGTGCAGGACATAGGCGCCCGTGAAGACGCCGGTCTTGTCCTTCTGGAGTTCGGCGCGCTCGAGGTCGGACTTGGAGGCCGCGGCCTTCACATAGGTCTCCACGGCCGTCTTCTGCTCCGGGGCGGTGATCTTGGCCACCAGCGGATGCTCGGGCGCGAGCACCAGCCAGGCGACGCCGAAAAGGGTGTCGGAGCGGGTGGTGAAGACCGCGATGGAGCCTTCCCCCTCCAACGCGAAGCGGATCTCCGCGCCCTCGGACCGGCCGATCCAGTGGCGCTGCATGGCCAGCGTCGAGGCCGGCCAGTCGAGGCCCGCGAGGTCGTCCGCCAGCCGGTCCGCGTAGGCCGTGATCTTCAGCACCCACTGCCGCAGCTGCTTCTGCGCGACCGGCGCGCCGCAGCGCTCGCAGGCTCCGCCGAAGACCTCCTCGTTGGCCAGGCCCGTCTTGCAGGACGGACACCAGTTGATGGGGCACTCGCTCTCGTAGGCCAGGCCCTTCTTGAAGAGCTGGAGGAAGATCCACTGGGTCCAGCGGTAGTACGCCGGGTCCGTGGTGTCCACCTCGCGGTCCCAATCGTAGCTGAAGCCCAGGGATTTGATCTGGCGCCGGATGTTGTCCACGTTGCGCTTGGTGACTTCCCTGGGGTGAGTGCCCGTCTGGATGGCGAAGTTCTCGGCCGGCAGGCCGAACGCGTCCCAGCCCATGGGGTGGAGCACGTCCCAGCCTTGGCGCCGGAGGGTCCGGGAGAGGATGTCCGTGGCGGTGTAGCCCTCTGGGTGGCCGACGTGCAGTCCCTCCGCCGAAGGGTAGGGGAACATGTCGAGGCA
>JBAZSR010000185.1:0-7170 GCA_041662295.1 Elusimicrobiota bacterium
GGGCCAGAAAGTCAGGCCCTCCAGGCTCCTCGAAGCGGGCTTTCGCTTCGAGGAGCCTGACATCGACTCCGCCCTGAAGGCCGCCTTCCGATGAGACCCGACCGCGTCATCGCGCTCTTCACGACCCTCACCAGCGTCCCGACCGCGCCCTACTTCGAGGCCGCCTCCGCCAGCGTCGTCCGCGTCTGGGCGGCCGCGAACCTCGGGGCCCGGGTCCGGCTCCAGAAGCTCCGCGGCGGCCTCTCGCTCTCCTACAAGAACGCTCCAGGGCCGAGCCTCATCCTCGCCGCGCACCTCGACCACCCGGCCTTTCACCTCTCCTCCGTCACCCGCAGGGGGGCGCGGGCCAAGGTCCTGGGCGGCCTGCCGCGCGAATTCCTCAAGGGCGCCCTTGTCGAGGCCTTCTCCGCCAAACCGAAGGACAACCGGCCGGCCGGCGTAGGCATCCTGCTCGAGGGCAAGGGGGACCGCTTCCCCGTCCTCTGGAGCGAGCCCCCGGCCAAGGGCGTCCGGCCGGCCTTCGCGATGCTCGCCCTGCCGCCGGCCGAGGTCCGCGGCGGATGGCTGAAGTCGCGCTCCATCGACGACACGCTCGGGTGCTGCCTGGCCCTCGAGGCCCTGCGCCGTACCACCGCGGCCCGCGCCAAGACCAACCTGACCGTGCTCCTGCACCGGGCCGAGGAGGTCGGCTTCATCGGGTGCCTCGACCTGCTGACATCAGGAGCGCTCGAGCCCGGAGACTGCTTCATCTCGGTGGAGACCTCGCGCCGCATGCGGGGCGCGGTCCCGGGCAGGGGCCCGGTCATCCGGTCGGGCGACAAGGCCGGACTCTTCGACCCGAACCTCCTGGCGTTCCTCGAGGAGACCGGCGCTGGGCTCAAGGGCCTGCGCTTCCAGAAGGCCCGTCTGACCGGCGGGACCTGCGAGGCCACCGCGGCCCAGACCTCCGGCCTGCAGGCCGGCGGCCTCTCCATCCCGCTCGTGAACTACCACAACCGCGGCCGCCGCCGGGTCGAGCCGGAAGCCGTGCGCCTCTCGGACCTCGAGCCCGCTGTCGCGCTGTTGACCGCGGCCGCGAAGCGCTTCCCGGCCGCCCACCTGCGCGGGAGCCTCCTCAAGCGCCTGACGAACCTCCACCGGAAGATGGCGCCGCTGCTGCGCACTCCGTTCTGAGCCGTAACCGTTCCGAAACACCTCTTAGGTAGGATGGGTCCGTGGCGACCGCGCCTCAGGAGGTCTCGGAATGCATCCCATCGGTCTTGCCGCCGCTTCGTCGGGCCTGGCGTCCCCCGTGCTCACGGGCAGCCCCATCGCCTGCGCGCTCCTCTCCGCCGCCGGCCTGGGCCTGATCCTCGCCGGAATCCTGCTCCTCGATTGAGATTCGACGGAGGAATCTGATAGAATCTCGACGCCTCATTCCGGCGTAGCTCAATGGTGGAGCATCCGGCTGTTAACCGGAGGGTTGTTGGTTCGAGTCCAACCGCCGGAGCCAATTTTGGCTCCCTTAAGAAACGGCCCGAAAGGGCCGTTTTTCTTTCTCCCCTGCCCGCGAGGGAGCCTTCATATTGCGCCGGCCGCGCCATTCCCTGTAGAATCTCCTCTTGGACGCCCGCCGCCTCATCCTGCCGGTCCTGCTCGCCTCGGCCCTAGGGGGCTGCGCGTCCGTGGAGAAGTCGCTCTCCTCCTCCGCCCCGCGCCACGCGGCCCGAGGGCCGCTGGCCATGAGGCTCGCCAACGCGGCCCACTACCTCGACCTGGGCCAGGTCCCAGAGGCCATCGGCGAGCTCCGCGTCGCCGAAACCCTGGCCGCCTCGGACAGGGACAAGATGGCCGTGGCCGAGTCCCTGGGACGGGCCTTCGTGAGCCTCCGGGAGTGGCGGCAGGCGCAGGAACACTACGGCCGGGGAGTGGAGCTCGCCCGCAAGACGCGCGCCAAGGGCCCGCTCGTCGCGGACCTCCACGCGGGCCTGGGCCTGTGCCTCATGAAGCAGTCGCAGTTCTCCATGGCCGCGGCCAGCGCGCGCGAAGGCCTCACGGCCGGGCCCTCGAGGGAGCTCCGCATGAGGATGGAGGAGGACCTCGACAAGGCCCTCCTCGAAGAAGGCCTCGAGCGGGGGGAGAGCCCCGTGTCCCCTGAAGCCCCGCCGGCGCGCATCCGGCGCATCGTCGTGCTCGGCAACCGCGTCGAGCTCGCTTACCTGCGCCGAAGGCTCCCTTTCAAGGAGGGGGACGCCCTCGGCCCCGAGAGCCTCCAAAAAGCGCGCGAGAGCCTCTTCTCCATGGGGCTCTTCAAGAAGGTCGTGGTCTCCTCGGCCCCGGCCGGGCCTGGAGAGGCCGACGTCTCGATCTTCGTGCGCGACGGGTGGTACCTCATCCCGTTCCCGTTCTACACGGCGGGGACCGGAGGCAACCGGGGGGGCGCCTTCATCTCCGGACGCAACATCTTCAGGCAGAACGAGTCCTTCAACATCGTGGGCATGGGCGGCAAGTCCGGCACCCGGGGCATGTTCGGAGCCCAGTGGGAGGGGTGGTCCACCAACCTCTTCTTCAGCAGGAACGAGAGCGTGCTGCGCAACTACGACGACGGCGGCGCCAGCGCCGGCTCGGAGTCCGGCGCTGCTCCGGACGCCAAGGACCCGGCCAAGTTCGGGCAGGTGAGGTCGGAGTACACCCGCAGGCTCGCGGGCGCGGGCTTCAACGTGGGGATCCCCATCATCCGCGGCCGGCGCGCGCTCTCCGGCGAGGTGGGCTGGGACTTCCAGCAGGTGGGCTACACCGCGATCCAGGGCCTGGCGCCCAAGGGCGCCGGGCATCACAGCAAGGCCCACGTGAGCCTGCGCACGGGGCCGGGCGGCGGCGGCTTGGGGGACCTCGGCGCCATCCTGGGCTACGGCCTCGCGGACATCGAGGAGCGCTTGAAGCCCATGGCCCGGACCCGCTACGACTACAACGCCGGCGCCAACCTCTACGGCGCGGCGCAGGCCACCGGGTCGGATTTCTACTTCTGGTACGCCACCCTCGACGCCGAAGTCTCGGCCACCTGGGGCCAGCGCGAGCGCGCGGCCTTCAAGGTGAGCGCCGCGCACGGAGGCGGCCTGCCGGAGCAGCAGCTCCTGAACACCAATGATGACGGCGGGCTCCAGGGCAGCTACGCCAGGACCCACAGGGGCCGCGGGATCGCGGGCGGGTCGCTGAGCTATTCCTACCCCTTCCTCATGTCGCGCCTGGGCATGGCGCAGGTCGCGGTCTTCGGCGAGGGCGCCCTGGCCTGGACCTACGGAAGGTATCAGGAGAAGGTCGGGGCCGGCATCAGCGTCTGGTACCGGTTCTGGAGGTTCCCCATCCCCTTGGGCGTGGGCTACACCCACAGCGTCGACGACATGGACGGCCAGATCTCGGCGGCGATCGGCGGCAGATTCTGATCGGGGCGGAAAGCTACTTCGCTTTCCGCCCCGTCCAGTTTTCCATGGCCCGGTGCATGCCCAAGAGGTCGCCCACCCAGTCGGTCACGGCAGGGCAGGTCAGGCCCTTCAACGCCGGCACGAGCTTGACCATGAAGGGCTCCCGCACCCAGAGCCTGTCTCCCTGAACGGCCGCGACCACTTTCGCGGCCAGGGACTCGGGGTCGAGCCACGGGGTCAGCAGGGGAGGCTTGACCCCGTCGAACATCCCGGTCTTGACGAAGCTCGGGGCCACGATGGTGACGCCCACGCCCCGGTGACCGGCGGCCCTGAGCTCCAGGCGCAGGGATTCGCCGAAGCCGATGACCGCGTGCTTGCTCGCGGAATAGGCCGCCATGCCCGGCACGCCGAGGAGCCCGGCCGCCGAGGCCATGAGCACGATCCGGCCCGAGCCCCGCTCGACCATGCCCGGCAGGAAGGCTCCGACGCACCACATGGGCCCGAGAACGTTCACGTCGAAGGTCCTGCGGACCGCGTCCTCGCCCACGGAGAGGAAATCACCTCCCTGCACAATGCCGGCGTTGCAGTCCAGCACGTCCACGGGACCGACCTCCTTGAGGACGCGTCCGGCCGCCTCGAAGACCTTCGCACGGTCCGAGACGTCCACCGCGAAGCCCGCGACCTTTCCCAGGGCGCCGAGCTCGGTCGAGGCCGCGTCGAGGGTGCGGCGGTCGAGGTCCCAGAGCACGACGCGGGCCCCGGCGGCCAGGAAAGCGCGGGCCGCGGCCTTGCCGATGCCTGAGGCGCCGCCGGTGACGAGCACGATCTTGTTCTTGAGGTCCATGAGGGGAGGTATGTTATCATTTCCCATCCTATGGCCAAACTCTACTTCTACTACTCGGCGATGAACGCGGGCAAGAGCACCATGCTCCTGCAGTCCTCCTACAACTACCAGGAGCGCGGAATGACGACGCTCTCCTTCGTGCCGGCCATCGACGCCCGCTACGGAGCGGGCAAGGTGACCTCCCGGACGGGCCTGAGCGCGGGCGCGATCGCCTTCGACGACAAGTACGATTTCTTCCAGGGGGTGTCCGCCGCCATCAAGGACGACCCCAAGCTCAAGTGCGTGCTCATCGACGAAGCCCAATTCCTCAGGAAGGAGCAGGTCCACCAGCTCAAGAGGGTCACCGTGGAGCTCAAGCTCCCGGTGCTCGCCTATGGCCTGAGGACCGACTTCATGGGAGAGCCCTTCGAGGGCAGCAAGTACCTCCTGGCCTGGGCCGAGGAGCTCTCCGAGATCAAGACCATCTGCCACTGCGGCCGCAAGGCCATCATGACCCTGCGCATCGACAGCCAGGGACGCGTCCTGCGCGCCGGCGAGCAGGTGCAGATCGGGGGCAACGAGTCCTACGTCTCGGTCTGCAGCGAGCACTTCCTCAAGGGCCAGGCCCGGTGATCCCGGGTTATATTGCATAATCTCCCCATGAGAAGAGCCATCGCCCTCGCCGGTCTGGCCGCGCTCGGGAGCGTCGTCTGCTGGAGCGCCGGAACAGGACTCCCCGGGCTCATCGTGAAGGACCACGCCGACTTCGAGTGGAAGACCTCCGGGACCATGCCCCCGGGCACGGAGTACCACCTGCTCTACGAGGACCCCAAGACCCACGCGGTCCAGCTCATGGCGCGGTTCAAGGCGAAGCTCCGGGTCCCCGTCCACCACAACTCCCACGACAAGACCATGGTGGTCATCCGCGGCAAGCTCGGCGTCGACCTCGGCTCAGGGGAGCGCATCCTCGGCCCGGGCTCGTTCATCCGGATCCCCGCCAAGACGCCCCACTCCACGCGCGCCGCGGGATTCGGCGGCTGCGAGATGCTGGTGCTCATGACCGGCCCCTACGACGTCCTGGGGCTCGAGCCCGCGAAGGCGAAGTAGCCGTCACCCCCCCGAGGATCTCCCGAGCCGCCCGGAGAAGAGACTCCGGCATGACGTCGGCGGCGCGCTCATGCCTCATAGTGCCGCAGGATCCCCACGACCTTGCCCATGATCGCGAACGCCCCGGTGATGGGGGGATAGCCGGGATGGGCGGAGGAGAGAAACCAGCCCGCCGCTCCCCTGCGGAGCCTCTTGATGACGCCGTCCTCGCCCACGAGCGCGGCCACGATGTCGCCGTGCTCCGCCGCCTCCTGGCGGCGGACGAGCGCCATGTCCCCGTCGAGGATGCCCGCCCCCGTCATGCTCTCGCCCCGCACCCGCAGGGCGAAGTGCGCTCCCCGTCCCGCGGACCGGTCCAGGTTCAGCCAGCCCTCAACGTCCTCGACCGCGATGGGGCCGGGCCCGGCCCCGGCCCGTCCGAGGATGGGCACGCGCAAGGGGCTCTCCACCGGAGCCAGGCCGCGGCTGCGGGCGGCCGTGCGCTCGAGCAGGCCCAGGCGCTCGAGGGCCTTAAGGTGGAAGGCCACGGAGCCGGGAGAGGCAATCCTCAGCCGGGCCCCGATCTCCCGCACCGTGGGGGGAAAGCCCCTGTCCGCGATGGACTCGGAGATGAATCCCAGGATCCTCTTCTGAAGACTTGTGACCTCGCGTCCCATGGCTCCCCCTGTCCAGACCGCTCCGGATACCGGCATCCCGTGGTCGCGGTCCCTAGAGATAGTTTAGTGTACAAATGTACACTAGTCAAGGGGTCTGGCGGACCCCCGGAGCACCCGTCCAAGCGGTCTCGGACCTGCCATCAGCGAGTGTCGCATTCCCCTTGAGCGAGGCTTAAAAAACGGACTTTTTTGCCTCCTGTCCACAGGACATAGCCCGATGCGACAAAACCTCCGACGGAGACTTTGAAATCCAGGGAAGGGATGCCCCCATGAGAGGGGGGCGCGGGAAGGATTTAAAAACCCTCGTCGATGGTTTTGTCGCACTCTCGCTCCATCCGCGATAAAGTGGAGAAGAATCTCCTCGCAACTGCCCGAACGAGAGGAATGCGACAAAACCATGGCGTTCCTGGAGCGCGGCAAGGGGGCCGTCGAACAGCAGGAGCAGCGCCCGGCTGGATCCTGGCGAAACGGCGCAATCAGCGCGCCGTCACTCCGGGGAGAGGATGACCCCGCGGCCCGTCGAGCCGTCGATGCGGATGTCCAGGGGCTTAGGCAAGCGCACGTGCCGGAGGAGGTCGGTCTCGCCCACCGCGGCCTGGCGCTCGAGCCAGTCCCAGCGCATCCCGACCTCGCCCTCGCCGCCGCGAAGGGTGAAGTAGCCCAGGCCCAGGGAGGTGATGTTGTGGAAGAAGTGCGTCCCGTAGGAGGGGTCGACCACGAAATCCTTCAGGCTCGTCTCCACGATCACCCGGGAGGACGAGATCTGGTGCCAGCGCACCGGGATGCCCAGCCAGGGGTCGGCCGAGCCCCAGCGGCCGGGCCCGACAAGGACGCAGGGCCGGCCCGCGTCCCGCAAGACCTGGTTGATCCCGCCGATCTGCCGCGCGATCTCCATGGTGCGGGCGGGGTCGAACCGGTCGGGCCGAACGTAGACGACGTCCGCGATGTCGGTGATGGCGCCGTTGCCCAGGGCCCGAAGGCTCGCGCAGACGACGCGCTCCTGGGAGAACCCGTCCATGCGGACCTTCTGCGAGCTCCACCGCGAGATCATGGGCCGCATCTGCAGGATGGCGAACTCGCGGAGGCCCTCCTCGTCCGGGTCAAGGTTGACGGCGAACTCGAGCTCGACGTGGGAGCCCATGGCCTCCCGGCCGATCTGGGTGACCGCCTTGAGGATGCCGGG
>JBAZSR010000185.1:7180-7654 GCA_041662295.1 Elusimicrobiota bacterium
CCAGACGCGTCCCGGGACGAGAGACCCCGTCGTAGACGCAGTCGTTATCGGGAGAGTAGGTGGAGCTCACGGGCGGGAGGGTCCCGTCGGCCTCGGCCGCGTCGAGCCCGTGCCAGACCAGGCCCGGCTCGTGATCGTAGCTGAGCTCGCCCGCGGAGCGCTCGAGCTCCAGGGACAGGAACTCCCGCTGGGAGCAGGCCAGCATGTCCTTGACGGTCGGGAACTGGTGCAGGTGGTGCGGGTGGTGGGGCGAGAAGCGCAGGGAGCGGTAGCCGTCCATGATGGTCCGGCCCAGCCCCAGGGCGACGTAGGCCACCCCGTCCTCGGCCCCGAGCGGCGGGAGGGGGGAGTAGTTGTAGGACTGGACCACCCCCGAGAAGTCCGGGTAGAACCGGCTCCCCGAGGCCCGCGGCCGGCCCACGAGGTGCTGCACGATCACCGCCATCTTCTCCTCGTCGGGGAGGTGGGGGGTGA
>JBAZSR010000186.1:0-7083 GCA_041662295.1 Elusimicrobiota bacterium
GGCGCCATCTCGGCCGCAGCCCGCTTCATCCGGCTGGTCGAGGAGGAGTATGTCCCGGCCCTGAAGGCCAGGCCTCACCCCGTGCTCGGGCCGGGCACGATCAATTTCGGCACGGTCCGCGGCGGGGACGGGCCCTCGACCGTGGCCGCCTCATGCCGGCTCACCGCGGACCGGCGGCTCCTGCCCGGCGAGACCTACGCCTCGGTCTGCCAGGAGCTCGACCGGTTCCTCGCGAGGATCGAGTCTGAGATGCCCGGCCTGCGCACCGGGGTGCGCCGCGGGACCGGCGGCATGGCCACCATGGAGCACCTCGCGCTCATGACCGAGGCGGAGCATCCTCTCGCCCGCGCCGCGCGCGCCGCGTGCCGGGAGGCGACGGCTGGGCCGGATGCCGTCGGGGTCTTCCCGGCGTGGACCGACGGCGCGCTCCTGGCGAGCTTCGGCGGGATCCCCTGCGTGGTCCTGGGCCCCGGGGAGATCTCCCAGGCCCACGGCCCCCACGAATCCGTGAGTCTCGAGCAGGTGGTCCGCGCCGCGTCCATCTACGCCGCAGCCGCGGTCCTTTACGGCGCCGGTTGACCCTACTGCGGCAGCTCGACGAGTTTCCAGCTGGCGCCACTCTTCCTGGCCTTGACCGTGTAGGTGCGAGGTGCCGGAAGGGGATTCATGGCCGAGCCCCGTCCGCGCACGCTCTCCCGGATCTCCAGGGAGACCTCGTTGCCGCTCGCGCTCTTGGTCACCTTGAGGAGCTTGTAGACCGTGGTGCGCATGGCGGCGCTCGGGGTGGAGTTCATGTCCGCGATGAGGCCCGCGGCCGAGGACTTGCCCCTGCAGAGCATGTCGACCCGCTCCCGGGCCTGGCTGCCGTCCTCCACGAGGTTGCGCATCTCTCCGCAGTTGCCGTTGCTCAGCCAGCCCTCGAACTTCTCGTAGACGACCATGGCCTCCGGCTTGGCCATGGAGGCCTGGTATCCGTAATAGCCCCCGACCGCGAGCAGGGCGAAGATGATGAGCGTCCTCATGGCCTCCTCCTTTGCGTTCCTGCGATGTCCCTTGGAATCATCTCTTGCGCCACTTGGACTGGCAGAGCGTGCTGCCCTGGCAGTGCCGGATGCGCTGGAGCGCGAGTTTCGCGAACTCGGACACGTCCCCGTTCTGGCTCTTGGTCAGGGGCTCGAGATAAGGGATCGCCGCTTCCGCGTTGGCCGCGATGCGGATGTCCGAAAGAGTCTGCACGGCCTGGATCTGGGCGTCGTACTCGGGCCGGCTCAGCAGAGGGATCATCTCCTGGACGATCGCGCGGGGGTCGTTCGGGGAGACGTCCACGCCAAGGGCCTCGGATTGGGCCGCCTCGCTGCGGCTGGCGTACTCGTCCGCCTGGGCCGAGAGGGCCTTGGCCTCGTCGCGGTACTCCCGGAGGGACTTGCCGTGGAGCTTGATGCGGTCGAGGTCGCCGTTGGCCTCCGCGGCCGTGAGGGCTTTCTCGATGGAGGGGCCGGGGTAGCCCTGTTTGCCCTCCAGGAAGATCTGCTTGAGCGTGACCCCGCCCGCGAACGGCACGTCGAGGTCCCCGGCCGCGGCGGCTTCGTCCAGGGCCTTCTCCAGCGTGGGGCTGGTGCGGCCTGCGCTCATCTCCTCGAGGACCTTGCGCAGGGTGACGCCCTTGAAGTAGGGCTTGTCCAGGATCCCCGAGGCCTGGGCCTCGGATACGGCGAGCTCCAGGGTGGGGCTGGCGTTGCCGGCCGCCATCTCCTCGATGGCTTTGCGCATGGGAGTGCCTTCGGGATAGGCCGTGTCGAAATCACCCTTGGCCAGGGCCCCGATCAGCGCCACTTTGACCTCAGGGGACATGGCCGGCCTGATGCTAGCCGGACCGGGCTTGGCGCCGGAGGCCTCCTGCGCCGGTGCCGTGGCCCGAGCCTTGCGCCCCGGCAGTCCTCCGGGGGGGCGCAGGCCCTGGTTGAACGCCATGATGCCCAGGAGCGAGGCCGCCACGATCGCGGTCCGGAACAGGAAGCGGGGCAGTTCTCCGGGACGCTCGCCCTGGACCTCGCGCCTCTGGCCTGCGTTGGTGCGCAGGCCCAGGGCCCAGACTCCCAGGAGGATGAAGTAGGCAGCGCTCCCGCAGTAGAACAGGAAGGGCAGGAACACGAGGCTCACGACCGCGACGCGGACGAGCTCGTGCCGCTCCAGGAAGCGGTTGATGACCGCGGCGCGCCACCGCCAGCGGTCCGCGTAGAAGGGCTCGCCGCAGACCTGGCAGGAGTACTGGGAGCGGAACGCCATGGAGTCGCACTTGGGACAGGCCCGCAGGAAGAAGGGCATGAGGGGGTCGGTCCCTGCGATGGGGTTGATCTCGATGTTCGAGATCTTCTCCTCGAGGGAGATCCTCAGCCGCTCATAGGCTTTGTTGGGGGCGTAGACCTCGGAGAGCTTCTTGTACCACCTCCGCGCGAGCTCATGCTCCCCGACCTTGGCGTAGAGGTCGCCGACGCCCTCGAGCGCGATGACGTCCGCGGGCCTCTCGGCCAGGACCTTGCGGAACAAGTCGAGCTCCTTCTGGGCCTCGGCCTGCAGGCTCACGCTCTGCCCGGGCTCGGCGCGAAGGGTCAGCCAGGCGAAGAGCGCGGCAGGCACGGCCAGGAAGACTAAGGTCGCGGCCAGGTCGCCCCGGTTGCCGGTGAGCACGGCGCAGATGAGGAGGTAGAGGAGGTAGGCGATCTGCGGAAGGGTGATCCGCTCGTAGACGCGCTCGAAGGAGGCCAGGACCGCGTAGACGAGACCGACGATGAAGGCCCCGGCGTAGAGGAACCAGGGCAGGGTGCTCACCGGAGCTCCTCGAACTCCCCCTTGGCCCGGTTCTTGCGCACGTTGTTCCAGGTGAAGCACTTGCCGTTCATGGCGATGTAGACTCCGGGGGGGAGGACCTGCGCGAAGGAGACCGCGGAGCCGAGGTTGAACATGCCGTCGGAACTGCCGAACTTGTAGGGGACCATGGCGCCGGTCAGGACCACGGTCTTGCCCTGCACGCGGGGGCCGAGCACGGCCGCGGTCTCGACCATGGTGTCCGTGCCGTGGGTGACCACGATGCGGCTCTCCCGGGCCTTCGCGCAGGCCCTGAGGACCGCCAGCCGGTCCTTCCTCTTCATGTTGAGACTGTCGATCATCATCAGGGCGGCGACGCGGGAGGGCACGCGGCAGCGGCCCAGGCGCAGCATCTCGGGGAGGTGGGTCCTGCGGAAGAACAGCTTTCCCGTGAGCTCGTCGTACTCCTTGTCGAACGTCCCGCCAGTGACGAAGATGCGCACGGCCATGGTCTGCCCTCCGGCGTCCATAATACACTAAAATAGTGGCCTCAAGAAACGCTCAGCGCGAGGGGAACGCCATGACGAAGAGGGAGATGACGAGGAATGAGTTCGTGCGCATGCTCGGAGCCCTGGCAGCGGGCCCGGCCGCGGCCGGACTGTTGGGCCGGGCCGCGCCCTCATGGGCCGGAGAGCCCAAGGCCGGCGGGCCCAAGGGCTGGCCCGACCTCGTGGGCGTCAGGGACGGCTCCCCGGCCCAGATGTTCGACGCAGGCATCAAGGCCCTGGGAGGCATGGGCCGCTTCGTGAGGAAGGGCGGGACCGTGCTGGTCAAGCCCAACATCGGCTGGGCCAAGACCCCCAACGAGGGCGCCTGCACCAACCCGGAACTGGTGGGCCGGATCGTGGAGTCCTGCCGCAAGGCCGGGGCGAAGAAGGTGTTCGTCTTCGACCACAGCGTGGACCTCGAAGACGAGTGCCTTCGGCTCTCCGGCATCGGGCCAGCGGCGAAGGCCGCCGGAGCCGAGGTCCGTTCGGGCGCGGATCGCTCGGCCTACCGGAAGGTCGCTGTCAAGGGCTCAAGCCTCCTCAAGGAGGTCGAGGTCCACGGGCTCTATCTCGACTGCGACACGGTCATCAACGTCCCGGTGCTCAAGAGCCACGGCGGTGCGAACATGACCGCCGCGATGAAGAACCTCATGGGCGTGGTCTGGGACCGCGGCTGGTGGCATCGGCATGGCCTGCACCAGTCCATCGCGGAGTTTCCGCTGGTGCGCAAGCCGGATTTGAACGTGGTGGACGCCTTCATCGTCATGGTCAAGAACGGCCCGCGCGGTCTCGGGACCGAGGACCTCCTGATGAAGAAGACCCAGATCCTCTCACCCGACATCGTGTTGGCCGATTCCGCGGCGGTCAGGACCCTGGGCCTGGAGCCCTCCCAGGTCGCCCACATCGGCATGGCGGAAAAGCTCGGGCTGGGGTCCTCGGACTTGGAGAAGAAGTCCGTCAAGAGGATCTCCCTGGCCTCGTGAGACGCGAACTGCGGCTTGCGGCCCAGGCCGCGGCCTTCATCCTCAGCGTGGCCGTGTTCTTCGGCCTGGCAAGCGCCCCCTGGGCCAGCCAGCTCGAGAGCGCGACGCGGCCCATGCCCGGCCTCTCGGGCGCGAGATGGCTGGACCTGCCCAGGTTCTGGCCCATCCTGCTCCTGCTGACCCTCCTGCCCTGGCTCGGCGGCAGGCTCTACTGCTCCTGGTACTGCCCGGCCGGGTTCCTCCAGGACGCGGCAGCCAGGCTCGCCGCGGTCATGGGCCTCAAGGGGACCGCTTCCGACGGCCGCACCGCCCTGCGCTGGGCCTGCTTTGGCCTTGCCTGGACCCTGCTCCTGTGCGGCTCGCCCTCGTTCCACTTCCTCGACCACTCCAGCAGCCTGGGAAGCCTCTACGGGCTGCTCCGGTTCTCCTGGGGCGGCCGGGAGGTCGATGCCATGGCGGTCCATGGGCTCCTCTTCGGCTCGGCTCTCCTGGTCCTGCCGCTCTGGAGGCCCCGGTGGTTCTGCGCCGCGCTCTGCCCGAGCGGGTCCTTGTTCACGCTCATGCGGCGCCGCAGCCTCTTCAAGATCCGGTCCGACGGGGGCTGCTCGGGCTGCGGCGCGTGCTCGGAGTCCTGCCCGGTCCGCTGCCTCGAGAACGGCAGGATCGACGAGTCGCGCTGCATCGATTGCCTCGAGTGCGTGCCGGCGTGCCCGTCCGGGAGCCTGACCTATCGCTTCGAGCCGCCCTGGGGCAAGGGCGCTTCCGAGCCGGACGCGGGAAGGCGGCGGTTCCTGTTCTCGGCCGGGTCAGCGGCTCTCGCTGTCCTGGCCGGCCGGCGCTCGCCTGCCTGGCCCCTGGCCTTTCCGCCGGGGGAGCCTAGGGACGGCATCCCTCCGGGCGGCAGGTCCTCGGAGGAGTTCCATGAGCGCTGCGTGTCGTGCGGCGCGTGCGCGTCGGTCTGCCCCACGGGCGTCATCGAGCTGCGCGGCCCGTCCCCCCTGGCCGGCCTTGGCCAGGCCAGGCTGGCCTATGGGTCCAAGGTCTGCTCCTATGAGTGCAACGCCTGCCTGGCCGTGTGCCCGAGCGGGGCCCTGGCCTACTTCCCCCTGCCGGTCAAGAAGAGGATCAAGCTCGGCTCCTCCATCCTCAAGAAGGAGCGCTGCCTGCCCATCAGCCAGGACAAGGACTGCGCGGCCTGCCACGAGCGCTGTCCCACGGGCGCCATCGCCATGGTCCCGCACAAGAACCTCAGGAAGCCCGAGCTCAAGGACGACTACTGCATCGGCTGCGGCGCCTGCGAGGCCGCCTGCCCGGTCCAGTCCGAGAAGGCTATCGTGGTCAGGCCCAAGCGCCTGCACACCTTCGCCTTTATCCCGAGGAAGTCAGCCGGGGACGCGAAGCTCTCGGACATCAAGTCAGCGGCGGACGAAGGTTTCGCCTTCTAGACGTCCTCGCCCGCGTGTTCGCGGGTCTCCGCGGCTATGACACCGCTCAGGACGATGAGGGAGATGAGGTTCGGCACGGCCATGAGCCCGTTCATGATGTCCGAGAAGGCCCAGACCGAAGGCAGGGAGGCCACGGACCCGACCATGACGGCCAGGACCCACGCCAGCCGGTAGGGCTTCACGATCTTCGTGCCGAATAGGTATTCCGCCGCCTTCTCGCCGTAGTACTCCCAGCCGAGGATGGTGGAGAAGACGAAGGTGAACAGGCCCACGGAGAGGATGAGGGGCCCGACGTGCGGGATGGACGCGAACGCGGCCTTGGTCAGGGCCGCGCCTTTGAGGACCTGGCCCGAGGCGTCCACGTTCATCCATTGGCCGGAGTTGACGATCACAAGGCCCGTCATGAGGCAGACCACCACCGTGTCCCAGAAGGTGCCGGTCGAGGACACCAGGGCCTGGCGCACCGGGCTCTTGGTCTGGGCCGCGGCTGCCACGATGGGAGCGCTCCCCAGGCCGGACTCGTTGGAGAAGAGCCCTCGCGCCACGCCGAAGCGCAGGGCCTCCTTGACGCCTGCGCCGAGGAACCCGCCCACGGCTGCCTGGCCCGTGAACGCGCTCGTCAGGATGAGCTTGATCGTGGCAGGGATGGTAGACCAGCCCATGGCGAGCAGGGCCAGACAGCCCAGGACGTAGAAGACGGCCATGAAGGGCACAAGCTTCTCGCACACGGAGGCGATGGACTTGATGCCGCCCAGGATGACGAACCCGGCCGCGAGGGTCATGACGGCGCCGGAGATCCAGGTCGGCAGGCTCAGGGTCTCCTTGAGCATGGAGGCGATGGAGTTGGACTGAACCATGTTCCCGATGCCGAAGGCTGCCAGGGCCGTGAACGCCGCGAAGGTCACGGCCAGCCACTTGGCGTTCATGCCCCGCTCGAGCGCGTACATGGGTCCGCCCGCCATCTCGCCGGCCGGGGTGGTGATCCGGTATTTGACCGCGAGCAGGGCCTCGGAGTATTTGGTCGCGATGCCGAACACGCCGGTCAGCCACATCCAGAGCACCGCGCCCGGCCCGCCCATGAGCACCGCGCCCGCCACGCCGTAGATGTTTCCGGTGCCAATCGTGGCCGCCAGCGCCGTCACCAGCGCGCCGAACTGGCTGACGTCGCCCTCGGCGCCCTTGTCCTTCGCCACCGAGAGCCGGATGGCCAGGCCGAGGTGGCGCTGGATGAATCCCGTGCGCCACGTGAGAAAAAGATGCATCCCCGCCAGGATCGCCACCAGCCAGGGTCCCCACATCGTA
>JBAZSR010000186.1:7093-7480 GCA_041662295.1 Elusimicrobiota bacterium
AACACGCCGGTCAGCCACATCCAGAGCACCGCGCCGGGACCGCCGGCCGCGACCGCGGTGGCCACGCCCACGATGTTGCCCGTGCCGATGGTGGCGGCCAGGGCCGTCATGAGCGCGCCGAAGTGGCTGACGTCGCCCTCGCCCTCGGACGTGCGGGAGAAGGAGAGCTTGATGGCCTTGAGCAGGCGCTTCTGGATGAACCCGGTCCGGACCGTGAGGAAGAGGTGCGCGCCGCAGAGCAGGACCAGGAGAGGCGGCCCCCACACCCATCCGCTGACCCTGTCAAGCAGACTCTCAAGACCGTGCATGCGCTCCTCCTCGGGGATGGCGTCTTCGCGACCCGTGAATTAAAGCAAATGAGGGAACTTTTTCGGGGGGTTGATCGTA
>JBAZSR010000187.1:0-7473 GCA_041662295.1 Elusimicrobiota bacterium
TATTTCCAGAAGGGCGACTATGTCAAGGCCAGGGACGAGTGGACGCTGGCGCTCCAGCTCGACCCGGGCAACTCCGACGCGAAGGCGGGCCTCGAGCGCATCGAGAAGCTCTATGGCGGCAAATGAGACCTGACCTTATATGAGACTGACCGCGAAGTGGGCGCTGTGGTTCCTGGGGATCGGCATCTACGTGCTCTTCCTCGGGGGCATCTTCTATTACAACCTCTTCAAGTGGAATTTCGACGAGCGTCTGAAGCTCGAGATCCTGGACCTCGTCCGCGTGCACGCGGCCAAGCTCATCACCGGGCTCTCCCGCAACCAGCAGGCCATCACCATGGACGAGCTCGACACGATCACACAGCTCGCCAAGGACGAGCGCGTGGCCTCGCTCCTCTACCTCAACAAGTACGGCGAGGTCCGCTGGTTCAAGGACCCCTCGAGGATCACCGAGAGCTTCGACCAGTTCTCCAAGGAGGTCACGATCCCGACCGACGCCATCGAGCAGGCCTGGCTGTCGAAGTCGTACATGATCCGGGCCATCCCCAACATGCCGCTCTACGACATCGCCATCCCTCTCTCGACGCGCGGCGAGGTCATGGGCGTCATCAACATGCAGGTCAGCCGGGAGGGCGTCGTCAAGCACATCAACGCCGCGATGCGCAAATACGTGGTCGGCGCCATCGGGGTCCTGCTCCTCATGGGCATCCCCCTGTACTTCTTCATGCACCATTTCGTGATCAACCCGCTCCTCCAGCTCCGGGACACCATCGAGAGCATCTCCCTCAAGAGCCTCGAGATCAAGTTCCCTCCCCGCCAGGACGAGATCGGGGAGCTCGCGGTGACCCTCGCCAACTTCCTGGGCAAGGTCAGCCGGGAGCTGGCCAACACCATGATCCGGGAGAAGGCTCGGGGCCAGGCGGAGTCGAGGTGGTGGAAGACGATCCTGGCGGCCATCGTCGCCAAGAACCATCAGGCCATCGTGGTGGACGAGGACAACTCCGTCCTCTACACGAACTTCCAGCAGACCGGCGCGGTGGCCGCCGACGGCAAGATGCACCTCCTCGACGTCATCGACACGCAGCAGCAGGACGTCCTGCGCCTCGTGGGCGTGGCCCTCGACCGGCCCAACCAGGTCGTGGAGGCCGACACGATGTTCCGGTCGACCCCCTGCCACGTGCGGGCCGTCCACCTCGAGGAGGAGGGCGAGCTCCGGCGCACCCTCATCATCTTCGAGCCCAAGGCCGGCGGCCGGGCCTGACGCGCCGCTCGGGCGCGAGGGTTGCGCGACCCCTGACACCGGCGCTATACTAGGGCGTGCCTGACGCTGGGAGCCTGGAGGTCGTGTACGTCGAGGAGATGCTGCGCGACCTCGCCGGATTGGCCGCGTTCCTGAGAGCGAATCCCCTCTATGCCGCCCTGGCGGCCGCGGCCGTCCTCCTGCTGGCGGGCGTGTCCCTCTTCGCGACGCGGCGCCGCGGCAAGACCAAGGACGCCGCCCTGAGGGTCCGGGAGCTGGCTGGGTCGCGGCCCGAGGAGGCGTACGCCCTGTTCCGGAAGTTCCGGGCCGAGGGGGGCGATCCCGCGCAGATCCCGCCGCCGGCTCTCGTCGGCCTTCTGTCTCCCGGCCGCGAGGAGGAGCTCCTGGCCGCCCTGACGGACCCAAAAAGCGGGCCAGGGCCGAGGTATGTCCTGGACGCGGCCATTGCCCTGGCCGAGAAGGGGCGCCACGTTTCCGCGCGCAGCCTGCTCACTGACCGGATCCTCGCCCGGGCCGCCGAGAACCCGGTCGACTGCGACAAGGCCGCCGCCGTCTTCATCAAGCTTGCCGAGGCCGGTTCCCTCGTCGGGGAGCGGTGCGAGGGGCGCCCCCCGGAGTTCCGCATGGCCTTCGCCGCCGCCTTGGAGCGCCAGGGGGTCCCGGACAAGGCCCTGGCCCTTTTCGAGAAGACCTCGCCCCGCGACCCGCGCACCCTGCGCCTGAAGGCCAAGGTCCTCTTCTCCCAGGGCCGGCCGGGCGAGGCGCTCGAGGTCCTGACCCTGCTCGGCCGCCCGGATTGGGACGACCGGGACATCGTGCTGGGCCTGCGGAGCCACATCGCCCTGCGGGACCCTGTCCGCGCCAAGGAGGTTTTCGGCTCCCTGCGGCTGCGCAAGAGCCTCACGGCGCAGGTCGTGCCGGACATCTACTACGAATACGGGACCTTCATGGAGGCTGGGGGGGACCCCAAGGCCGCCCTCGAGGCGTTCGCCCGCTTCTACGCGGACGGGGTGAAGTTCAAGGACGCGCTCGAGCGCTGGGAGCGGCTCAAGGGCCTCATCACGGCCGTTCCCCCGGCCGGCGGCGCCCCCGCGCCCGGGGCCTCGGCAACACCCGCCGCTGGAGCAGGGGTCCCGGCCCCGGCGATGGCTCCGGTCTCCGTGCCGGGCAGGATCGGGATGAAATACGAGCTCCGGCAGAAGATCGGCAAGGGGGGGATGGGCGAGGTCTTCGAGGCCTGGGACCATTCCCTGGAGCGCAGGGTCGCCGTCAAGAAGATGATCCCCGAGATCAAGGATTCCCCGAAGCTCAGGGAGCGGTTCCTCTCCGAGGCCAAGATCATCTCGCACCTGTCCCACCCCTTCATCGTCCCGATCCACGAGATCGTGCAGGAGGGGGGCGAGATCTACCTCGTCTTCGATTACGTGGAGGGCAGGAGCCTCTCCGCGGTCTTGGAGGAGAAGGGCCGGTTGAGCTTGGCGGAATGTCGCTCGGTGTTCCAGTCCGTGTGCCAGGGCGTGGACCACGCTCACCGCGCCCGGGTCCTGCACCGCGACCTCAAGCCTGCGAACATCATGCTCGACGTCAACGGCCTGGCCCGGGTCATGGACTTCGGGGTCGCCCGCGAAGCCAAGGACACTCTTGCCCACGTGACGCGGCACGAGGTCGCGGGCACCCCGCGCTACATGGCGCCGGAGCAGCACCTGGGCTCTGCCACGCGGGCCTCGGACGTATTCTCCCTGGGGGTCTGCCTCTACGAATGTCTCGCCGGGGAAGCGCCGTTCAAGGGGCCGGATTACCTGGCGCAGAAGGAGCGGGCCTATTACAAGCCCCTCTCCCAGGCAGTCCCCGGCCTGCCTTCCGGCATCGACGGCCTCGTTTCCGCCGCCCTGGCCCCGGACCCCCAAAAGAGGATCCCCGAGGCCATGGAACTGCTCCAGCGCCTTTTGGCGCTGTAGGTGGGGTCATAGGTGGGGTCAGACCCTGACATTGGAAAACCTGACATTGAACCCTGATCGGACATTTCAAAACCAATGTCAGGTTTTCCAATGTCAGGGTCTGACCCCATTTCATCATTTCATCTTTCCCTTGCATCTTCCATATTAAGTCTGTTAATCTTTACCCCTAAAGCCGCAAGGAGGCAGAGTGAACTATCAGATCAGGCGCATCAACCCTTACTGGCATTCCAACCCCCTGATCCTCGCCGGCGTCGCCGTCGGCGTCGTCATCGCGCTGGTCGGCATCAGGTTCGAGGCGCCGTTCCTGCGCGGCCTGACCGTGGCCCTCGGGTGTCTCGTGGCAGGCGGGTCCGTGCTGGCCATGGCGCGTCCCGTCATGTCCGCCTTCTTCGCGACCTTGGGACTCCTGGGCGGTCTTTTCGTCTTCCTGAGGCCCGGCTCCGCATACGCGGAGAGCATGGTGCTCTGGCAGAAGATGCTCTCCACCGCGCTCTTCATCTATTTCTACACCATCCTGTGGGACTCCATCGCGCTCGTGGCGGCCGCGCTCTACAACTTCTTCAGCGACACCGTGGGCCTGGGCGGGATCAAGCTGGACCTGGAGTCCGACGAGGCGCAGGGAGACGCGTCCTGATCCGGTGCGGGTGATATGAGGATCAACGCGGTCTACGCCTCGCGGGACCCCAACCGCGCCGGGGTGGTCTTGGAGGCGATGGGCGCCAACAACATCGCGGTGACGATCGCCCAGAGGGCGAAGGAGGTCCTGGGGCTCCTGGCCAGCCGCAGCTGCGACATGCTGCTGGTCGGGCAGAAGCTCGCGGACGAGGACGGCGTCGCCTTGGTCAAGAACCTCCGGGCCCGCGGGCCGACGCGGACGCTCCCGATCATCGCTCTCGTCGAGCACGCCGACCAGTCGGCGCCCGACAGCCGGCCCAAGACCCCGTACGCCGGCTTCTACACCACCGGCCCGGCCCCGGCTCCGGGACAGGCTCCGGCGGCCGCCCCGGCGCGCGGCGCGGAGAAGATGAGCCTGAGGCTCGCCTTCTTCCAGGCGGGCGCGGACGAGTGCCTCTCCCTCAACTGGGACGTGGCCGAGTGCGTGGCGCGCATCAAGGCGGTCCTGCGCCGCATCCAGGTCAACCCCTCGGAAGAGGTCATCAAGATGGGCGAGGTCGAGCTCAACCTCACGAGCTACACCGTCCACGTGGGCGGCAAGCAGGTGGCCCTGACCTCCAAGGAGCTGGACCTGCTCTACGTTTTTCTGAGCTCCGCCAACCGGGTCCTGAGCCGCCCCTACCTCATCGAGCGCGTCTGGGGCTACAACTACTTCGGCTCGCCCCGCACGGTGGACGTGCACGTGAGGCGCCTCAGGGAGAAGCTGGGCAAGGCCTCGCGCTTCATCACGACCATCCCGTGCGTGGGCTACAAGCTCGTCCCGCCGGGCGGAGACATGAGGAGATAATACGATGGCGGATCCCAACAAGCTTTTGATCATCGACGACGACGCGCATCTGCGCGAGAGCCTGGCCGAGGTCCTCGAGCTCGAGGGCTTCGAGTGCCACCAGGCCGGCACGGCCCAGAGCGGCATCGACGCGGCGGTGAAGCTCAACCCTGACGCCGTGATCATGGACATCCAGCTGCCCGACTCCTCGGGGTTCCAGATCTGCTCGACTTTGCGCAAGCGCTCGAAGACCACGATCCTCATCATGATGACGGGCCGGTTCCTCTCGTCCGAGGAGAAGAAGCAGGGCTTCGAGCTCGGCGCCGACGAGTACATCACCAAGCCCTTCGACCTCACGGAGCTCACGGCGCGCCTGCGGCAGCTCCTCTCCCGCCCCCGGGGCGGGGCCTGACCCGGACCCAAGCAGGTGCCTGACACCGGCCCCAGCAGGGGTGTTCCGGTTTAGGCGTCTGGCACCAGTACCAGCAACCCTCGAAAGCGTAATATTTCCTCAATATAATCCCCTTACAATGGGGTCAGACCCTGACATTGGGCGCATCTGACATCAGGCCTTCCCCGATGTCAGGTCTTCCCAATGTCAGGGTCTGACCCCAGACTACTTGCTATGGCAACGCCCAAGCGCAGAGGCAGGCTCTCCGTACGCCTGCTGCTGTGGTTCCTGACCCTCTCGCTGCTGCCGCTCGGCTCGGTGGCGTGGTTCCTCATCGGCATCGCGCACGAGTCCCTCAGCAACGAGATCCTCTCGACCCAGCAGGCGCTCGCCGCCGGCTTCGCGGACACCGTGGGCAAGTACGTCGCCACCTTCAAGAACGTCCTCATCGAGACCGCGGGCATCGAGGAGTTCGCGGGCATGAACTCCGTCAAGCAGCAGCAGTTCCTCAACCGCATCATGCAGGTGCACCTCGCCTTCATCGAGCTCTCGGTGGTCTCCCCGGCGGGCGTCGAGCTCCTGCAGACGGGCCGCTTCCTCAAGCCCAACCCCGAGATGCGCCGCTTCGAGGGGGAGGATTCCTTCAACACGGCCTTGAAGCGCGGCCTCTACATGGGGCGATTGGAGCGCTTCCAGGGGCTCTACCCCACGATGACCATCGCGGTCCCCATCACGGACCCCAAGGCCTCCGGGCCCGTCGGGGTGCTCATGGGCAAGGTGAGCTTGAACGGCCTGACGCAGATGCTGGGCATGGAGTTCCCGTCGAGCGGCCGCTCCTCGGCCTCCGTCCTCGCGGGCGACGGCTTCCTCATCGCCCACTCCAACCCGAAGGAGGCCTTCCGCCCCGAGGCCCGGATGAGCGAGGAGCTCGTGAAGATCATCACCACTCAGAACGAGGAGAAGGGCGGAGGCCCGCTGCTGCTCGCGGACGGCAGCCGCCTCTTCGGCGCGTTCGCCTTCGTGCCGAACAAGATGCTCGACTGGGCGGTCTTCATCCATCAGCCCATGGACTACGCGGAGCGGACCTCGGCCGCCATGCTCAAGAGGACCGCCGCCATCGTGCTCGTGGTCGCCATCTGCGTCATCCCCCTGGCGTGGCTCGTGGCGGGCAACATCACCCAGCCCATCCGCGACCTGCGCGACGCGGCCGACCGCATCGCCAAGGGGCAGTTCGACGAGGCGAGGGAGCTTCTGCCCCTCGACGTCAGCAACGAGGTCGGACAGCTGGCTGAACGCTTCGACGCCATGCGCGAGGCCCTCAAGGAGAAGACGGACGAGCTCGTGGGCGCCAAGGAGAAGCTCGAGGAGTTCACCCACTTCCTCGAGCGCCGCGTCGAGGCCCGGACCCGGGAGCTCAAGGCCGCGCAGGAGCTCCTCATCCAGAAGGAGCGGCTGGCCGCCATGGGCGCCATGGCCAACGTCGTGGGCCACGAGATCCGCAACCCCCTGGCCGTCATCCAGAACTCGACCTACTTCATCAAGACGAAGCTCGGCGCGGCCGCCGATCCCAAGATCGCCAAGCACCTCAAGATCATCGAGTCCGAGATCCGGCAGGCCAGCGACATCATCAACGAGATCCTCGACTTCTCCCGGACCCGGGACCTCCAGCCCGTCACGATGGGGGTCAATAACTTCGTCGAGGAGCTCCTCTCGGTCTATCCCTTCCCGGCGCACATCAACGTGGTCCAGCGCCTCGACCCCGCGAACCCGAACATCAGCATCGACATGACCGAGATGCGCCAGGCCGTGCGCAACGTCATCGGCAACTCCATCGAGGTCATGCCGACCTCGGGCTCGCTGGGGATCAGGACCTACGCCCAGGGCGAGTGGGCCGTCATCGAAATCGCGGACTCCGGCCCCGGCATCCCTCCCGACGTGCTGGACAAGATCTTCGTGGCGTTCTACACGACCAAGGCCCGCGGCACGGGCTTGGGCCTTGCGGTCGTCAAGAAGGTCCTTGACCGCCACAAGGGCGACGTGCGTGTCGAGAGCGCGCTCGGCAAAGGCACCGTCTTCCGGCTCACCCTCCCCATCCAGTCCGCGCCCCGCCCTGGGCAGGTCCCTCCTCCTTCGCCCGGCGCGCCCACTGGCCGCGTCAGCTGATTTCGTTGTTCCCGCAGTCCCCGCTGTTCCCGCGGTTCCTGCGGTCCCCAATGTTTCCTCAGGTCCCCGCGAGGAGGGTCGATGTCGACCTGATTTGTGATAAGTTCTGTTTTTTTAACGATATATTTTCAATTACTTTCAGCGGCCACATTCAACCATTAAGTGCAACACTCTGTCGAAAGGCTTCCGCAGGTGTTTGAAATCCCAGGCACTTCCTGGGCAAGCTATTCAGCCAATGTTCTGTGTATTTGATCCGTTTCGC
>JBAZSR010000188.1:0-7462 GCA_041662295.1 Elusimicrobiota bacterium
CTGTACACGAGCCCGATAGGAATCCGGGCCAAGTCCCTTCGTCTATTGCTAAAATAACTGCGATCGCGTCTCTCTAAGGAGATTCATGAATCCCAAACTCCCACGTGCCATCTCGGCCCTCATCCTGGCTTCGCTCATCCTCGCTCCTGCTCCGGCCCGAAGCGTGATGCTGCCCCCGGACTGGGAGAACCCTCTCTTCGAAAGGATCGAGGAAGACGACCTGGCAGGTGTCCAGGAGGCCGTCGGCAAGGCCATCCCGGACTCCCTCCGCTGCCGGCACATGGACTCAGCGGTCGCGAAGGCCGCGGAGCGCGGGAACCTCGAGATCGTCAAGGCCCTGTTCGCGGCAGGGGCCAGGATGGTCGAGGATGGGTGCTCGGACTCCTCCCCCTTGTGGGAGGCCAGCCAGCAGGGCCACGCGGATGTCGTGGCCTTCCTCCTTTCGAAGAAGGCCGACGTGCGCTTCAAGGTGGGCAACGGCTCCACGCCGCTCCTGGCCGCCATCGACGGCCCGCTCATGGAAGTCGGCCCCAAGCCCGAGGTGAGGAAGACCGCGGAGCTCCTCCTTGCCGCGGGATCGGACCCTGACGTGGAGAACGAGTTCGGCCTGACCCCCCTCATCCTCTCCGTGCGCAAAGCCGATGCCCGGCTCGTGAACCTGCTCCTCAAGCACAGAGCCAAGCCGGGCCGCAAGAACAAGGACGGCCTGAGCGCCCTGGACCTGGCGAGGAAGGAGGGCCTCACGTTCATCGCCCAGCTCCTCGAGGGCAGCCCGGCGCCTGTCCCCTCCTTGGCCGGCAAGAGGCTCCTCGACGCGGCCGAGGCAGGAGACGAGGCCGCGATCGCAAAAGCCCTCGCGGCCAAGGCTCCGGTGGACGTCCTCGACGAGGGGGCCAACTCCCCCCTCATCCACGCGGCCTACAACGGCAAGGAGGAGGCGGCCCTGAAGCTCCTCGAGGCCGGGGCGTCGCCCGTGGTCAGAAACGCCCGCAACGACACGGCGCTCCATTTCGCGGGAGCGCGCGGGCTCAACCGCCTGGCCTCGGCGCTCATCGACCGGGGCGCGGACCCCAAGGCCGCGGACTATTACGGCAACACCCCCCTCTCCTATGCGGTGCGCGAGGGCAAGGCCGAGGCTGCAGGGCTGCTCCTCTCCCGCGGGGCCGCCCCTGAGGAGGATGACGAGAAAGGCGTCACCCTGCTCATGGAGGCCGCGGCCAAGGGAGACGACGCCGTGGTCCAGGCACTGCTGAAGGGCAAGGCCTCCCACGCCGCGACCGACGTGGAGGGACGGACAGCCCTCATACGCGCCGCCGAGGAGGGCAAGCTCGGCGCGGTCAAGGCCCTGCTCGAAGCCGGGGCTGACCCGTCCCTCAAGGACGCTTCCGGGTCAGCCGCGCTCCACTACGCCCTCAACAGCCGGCACGCGGACATCGTGTCGCTCCTCACAGCCAAGGGCGCGAAGCCCGACCAGGGAGCGCTCCTCACCGCGCTCAGGAGCTGGGAGGTGGACGCGGTCAAGGCCCTGCTCGCCCAGGGACTCTCCCCCCACCCCGAACCCGACGGCGAGGCGCCGCTCCTGCTCGCGGCCAACGCCTATCAGACCAAGGGCCCGCTCACGGAACTGCTCCTCAAGGCCGGGGCCAAGACCGAGGTCGTAGACCGCGAAGGCACGACCCCGCTCATGGCAGCGGCCAGGTTCTCCAGCGAGGACTCCGTGGCCGCGGTCAAGGCCCTGCTCAAGGCCGGGGCCGACGTCAAGGCCAGGGACCAGAAGGGCCGGACCGCCTGGCTCCAAGCCATGTCCAACGGCAGCAACGACACGGCCGAGGTCCTGGCCAAGGCCGGGGCCGCAAGGGACTACGCCGCCCTGGCCTGGGAAGGCAGCTTCGTCAAGGACTCCCCGCGCTTCGCCAAGGTCCTGACGGACCAGAAGGAATGGGACGAGGTCTGGAAGAAGCTCGGCAAGGACCCGGTCTCCCCGCTCATCGACTTCAAGAGATACGCCGTGGCCTGCGTCTTCCTCGGCGAGATCCCCGGGTACGACACCAAAGGCGTGGTCTTCCAGGAGCCCAAACTCGAGGGCAAGACCCTGCGGGTGGGCTACAAGGTCGTGCCCCAAGGGTACATCACGGACGTGCACTCCACCAGCCCCTATGCCGTCAAGGTGATCGGACGCTCCGGCGCCAAGGAGTTCCTCATGGACCCCCCGCCGGACATGGGCAGGACCCCGGACTTCATCCGCCGGCAGCTCGACAACCCAGCCGACGACATGCCCCAAAGGAACATGCCTCCCGGCTCCCCGGTGATGCCCGAGTAGTCAGTCCGCCGAGGGCGCCGCGCCCTCGGCTTGGCCGAGGCCGGCCGCCCGGACCGCGGGCTTGGGGAAGCGGGGCACGCAAAACCCGATCCCGAGGCCCGCCAGGGCCACGACCGCGGCCGCGGCGAACACGGACTGCCAGCCGTGGGCGGCCCAGAGCAGGCCTCCGAGCGCCGGCACCGTCATGGAAGCGGCGTGGTCGAGCGTGATGCCCAAGGACAGGGTGGCCGGGATGTCGCCTTTGTCCACCGCGATGTGGTCGAGGTAGACCGTGCGCGCGATCCTGGTCGCGAACATGAGGTTGTCGAGCACGTAGAGACAGCAGAGGAGCGCCAGGTTCGCGCTCAGAGCGAAGCCCGCGCAGATTCCCAGCAGGATGAGCCCGTCCGCGATGAACAGGCGGCGCTCGCCGAACCGGTCGACCGCGGCGCCGAAAGCCTGGCGGAACACGACGCCCAGGCCGTTGGCCGCGAGGATCAAGCCCGCCATGGCCGACGGGGACAGCCCGTATTGCGTCACGAGCACCCAGGGCGCGAAGGTCAAGAAGATCTGCTTGCGGGCTCCGAAGACCACGTTGAGCCAGTAGAAGAGGACGTAGCTGCGCCGCCAGACGAAGCGGACCGAGCCGCCGCGGTCCTCAGGGACCCGCACCCGCGAGAACGCGAAGGACGAGGCCAAGGCGAGACCCGCGGCGCAGAGGTAGAGCGTGCCGTAGCTCCCCGCCCCGCCCGGGGCCAGGGCCCAGACCAGGGCCGCGCCCACGATCATGGCGAGGTTGCGCGCCCCGCTGATCTGCCCGAGCCTCCTGCCCTTGCCCCCCTCCCTGCCGAGCTCGAGCCCCACATAGCTCTCCACGGGCATGAAGAGGTGGTCGGCCATGGCCCAGGCCAGCATCCAGAGCGTCATGACCGCCACGCTCGGGGAGAGATACCCCAGCCCGACCGTGCCCACCGCGGAGAGCACTCCCGTGAGCACGGCCCAGGAGGTCATCTTGAAGGAGGCCAGCGCGCCGGTCACGAAGATGAGGAGGAACCCCGGCAGTTCCCTCGGGAACTCGAGGAAGCCGCGCTCCGCTGCCGAGAGCCGGAAGGAGTCGCTCAGGTAGTTGTTGAAGGTCGACGATAGGATCCCCTGGTTGGCGCCGAGCAGGAGGATCCCGATGAGGAATGCCTTGAGCTCAGGCCCAGCCCTTGCCCACTTCGCGGCCCAGGAGCCCATGATCGAGATTCTACAGGTACTTGAGGCTCGAATCCAGGGCCTGCCGGACCTGGAGGTCGCCGGAGCCAAGGCGCAGGGCTTCGCGGAACGACTCCACCGCCCCGCGGTGGTCGCCCAGACTCTGGCAGATGAAGCCGAGGATCCCGTGAAGCTCGGCGTCCGCGGCGTTGAGGCGCAGGGCCAGCCTGGCCTCCTGATAGGAGCGCCGGCTCTGGCCGAGGTTGAAGAGGAGCATGGCCAACTGCTTGCGGCCGTAGGGAAGGTACGGGTCCGCCTCCACGCTCCGGGCCAGCCACTGCAGGCTCTCCCGCGAATCGCCGGCCATGGACGCAACGACGCCGAGGTCCGCCATGAGCCACGCGGGGTGCAGGGCGCGGGGCAGGGCCGCGGTCAGGATGCTCCGACTGCGGGCGAAGTCCCCGGCGTCGGCGGCGGCCGAGGCGGCCTCCTGGACGCGGGCTTCGTCGCGGAGGCGGTCCCGTATCTCGCGGACCAGCTTCCGGGGCGGGCCGCCCCTGAGGTCCCGGCCTCCCAAGAGGTCCGGGTCGTACCAGGCCAGGCGGAAAGGCGGCGCCGCCTGCCCTGTCCGCGGGCCGTCCCGGACCTTGAAGACGCGGAAGAAGAGATTCTGGTGGACCAGCTCGAAGCGCTCGAGCCGCTCCGGGAAGAAATGGAACGCGAGCGCCGCGCAATCAGCGGGCAGGACCAGCCGGTCGGCCATGTACCGGGGCGAGTCCTGGGAAGTGTCGAGGATGAAATCGGCCTGGTACAGGAAGTACGTGGCGCCGTAGCGCCGGGCCATGGCGTAGACCTCCTCCTCCCGGCCGTAGAGGGCCTCGAGGAACTCCTTGACCTTGGCCCGCATCCGAGGCTCCTCGAACTTCGGATGGAGCAGGATCGGCCGGTCCGCGTAGGTCAGGAGCATGGGCGAGGTCTGGAACGCGGCGAGGAAGGCATCGTCGGGCCCCGTAGCCCGGCGGGCCCAGTCCACGACGTCGCGCATCTCCGACCAGCCCATGAGCGCGGGCTTAGCCTCGCGGAACGGGGCCACGGCCCCGAGCCGGTCCCGCAGGGGACTCGGCCGATCCCATACCGCGACCTGCCAGGACTCCAGCAGGATGACGAGCGCAAGACCCGCGGAGGCGAGCAGGGGACGCTCGCGGCGCACGGCGTCGAAGGCCAGGCCGACCACGGCCGCGGCGAAGAAGACGAGGACCACGGAGAGGCGGTCCACCAGCAGGTACAGGAGCCCGGAGCACGCGGCCAGCAGGAGGACGAGGCCGCCCGGGAACCCTGGCGCGCCGAACCCGCAGGGCCGGAAGGCCGCGGGGCTAAGGCCCGCGGGCCGCGCCGCCCGGAGCAGACCCCAGGCGGCCGGGATCAGGGCCGCCGGGGCGAAGAGCCAGACCGCGGCGCCCGGCGACGGGGAGCTGAACGCCTCGAGCCACAGGGAGCGGGCGTCGAACGACAGCAGGGCGGGGTCCGCGGGCTTGACCAGGAGGAACCGGAGCTTGCTCCACGCCAGGCCTTGGACATGGCCGTACATCCCGTCTCCGGGCGCGAGCCCCCCAAGGAGGAGGATCCCCCCGCAGGTCAGGGCCGCGTACGCCCCGAGCAGGCCCAGGCGCGGGAGGCCGGGCCGGAGCGCCGCAGCAGCGAGGCAGGCCCAGAAGGCGTAGACCGAGGCCGCCAAGGGCGAAGCCAGGAGCAGCCTCGCGCTCAACGACGGGACCAGAAGGCCCGCGGCCACGCTCGCGGCCCCCAGCGCAGCCAGCACGCCGCGAAAACGCCTGGCCAGGGCCTCGTCCTCCGGCTCAGCGGCGAGGGAGTAGGCGGACGCCAGGAACATGAACCAGAAGGCGAGGAACGAGGCGAAATGCCAGGACATCATGCTCAGCACCAGCAGGAGGCCTGCGGCGACGCCGCAGGACCAGGCCGCGCCGGCCCTGGCCGCGGCCCTGGCAAAGAGCGCCACCCCCAAAAAGAACAGGGGCAGGGAGAAGTTTTCGTACTCGAACGTGCCCACGACCCGCATCAGGGAGGCGGGGCTGAGGGCGTAGAAGGCCGCCCCTGCCACCCCCCCGAAGAGCGAGCCTCCGGCCAAGCGGACGAGGAGGAAGACCGCGAACACGGACAAAGACGACGCCGCGGCCAGGAAGACCACGGCGAAGAGGTGCGGCGGCAGTCCGAGCGGCGCGGCGGCCTTGGCGAGCCAGCCGCACACGGGCTCCATGAGGACCGTCAGTCCCTTCCCGAGGTCCAGCCCCTCCGGGTATTGCGCCCGGACGTCGACCGAGGGGAGGCGCTCCCCCTGGGCCGCCATCCTCGCGTAGCGGTACTGGAAGGCGCTCTCGGTCCAGAAATAGCCGGTCTCATCCTTCCAGTCGAAGGGCAGATGGCTCGGGGAATCCGCGATGGAGCCCCGGGCCTTGATGCCCACGGAGAGGGCGTAGAGCAGGATCAGGGCCAGGGCCGCAAGCCGCCTCCCAGGCCTGCCGTCCCCGTCGAGCGCGTGGGCTGGGGCGGGCGGCGCCTGCGGCGCGGGCCGGTTCCGGGGCTTGCGGGTCATGGGGGACGGCTCGGACAACGATGCCGTATCTTTACGATAACATATTAGTAGAACTACGATAAGCTCCGTCGGAGCACTCCGTAGTCCCTCTGTCCGGATGTCCGCGTACAACGCGGGCCCGTCCTCTGCAGCCTTGGGTGTCCCGGAGGATTTTCGATTCCCCGACGAAAGGTTTTGTCGCATTCAGTCCGATTCTGAGCGATATAGTCGCTCAATCCGCCATTTTTCGACCCCCAGACGGCTATGCGACACAACCCTCGAGGAGAGTTTGAAAAACAGCGCTTTCCCATGTCTGGCATGCTCCCTAACTCTCACGGAGCGGACAGGCATTCCCAAGAGGCGGGGAACGGAGTTTCCCCGGGCAGCTCCGGAGTGGTACAATCACCCGACGACATGAGACCAGAGCCCTGGGCCGCGCTTTTCAAGAAGGCCGACGCCTCGGTCAGGGTCCGGCCTTGCCGGACGACCTATGACCCTGCCCGCCGCACAGCCCGCGTGTCCCTGGGGGGCCGTTCCTTCGAGCTCATGATCTGCCCGAAGAGCCGGTACCGCGGCCCCGCGTACAAGAAGACCGCGGGGCTGGCCGTGTGCGTGGCCTCAGGCACGGACCTCTCCGCCGCGGACCAGGAGCTCCTGGCCGCTTACCTCGCCGCGCTGGAGCCTCTGGACTCCGCGCTGGCGGCCGTTCTTCCCCGGCCGGCCTCGGCGGCCCCGCAGGAGGACGGAAGACAGCCCCTGCTCCAGACCCTGGCCTTGCGGGACGGAACAGGGGACGCGGGCAGCATCTGCCTCCTGAGCCTATCCATGCGCTGCAACCAGGCGTGCCTGTTCTGCCCCGTCATGAGGGACGCCGCGGACCTGCCGAGGGCCGCGATCATGCGGGAGCTCGCGTCCTACTGCCGCAGCCGCCGCCGGCAGCTGCCCGGCACCGGCTTCCTGATCACGGGAGGCGAGCCCACGCTCTCCCCGGTCCTCAAGGAGGCGGTGCGCTTCCTGACCGCGAAAGGGGCGGGGTACTGCACCCTGCTCTCCAACGCGGTCCGCCTTTCCGATCCCGCATTCCTGTCCTCGATCCAGAGAGCGGGCGTCCAGCGGCTCTTCCTGTCATTCCACTCGCACCGCCCGGAGGTCTACGACGCCCTCACCGGGACCAAGGGCCAGTTCCGCCTGGCGCTGGACGGCATCCGGCAGGCCCTGCGCCGGCCGTTCTTCGAGATCAACTGCAACGTGGTCGTCAACAAGCTGAACTACAAGGACTTTCCGGAGATGGCGGCTTTCCTTGCCGGCCTGGCCGGGCGGGACAGGAGGACCCGATCCTTCAGCCTGTGCGTGTCGGCCATGAACGAGAACCCCGC
>JBAZSR010000189.1:0-6580 GCA_041662295.1 Elusimicrobiota bacterium
CGAGTCGTCCCTGGGCGGGTTCGTCTACATGGCGTCCTCGCTCGCGTACGTGGGCGTCACGGTCATGATCCTGTCGTGGCCCATGCAGATGCACTTCCGGGAGCGCTTCGGGAAGGCCCTGGCCTGGGATTGGAGGGTCGCAGGGCTCGCCGCGGTCGCCCTGGTGCTCCTCAACGCCGCGGTCTTCACCGTGCCGTGGGTCCTGGGAAGGAGGAGATTGGAGGCTTATGAAGGTCCCTGCTGAAATCCTCTTCGTCGTCCTGTCCGTCCTCATCGCCGGACCCTGCCCCGCCGCGGAGCCCGGCGCGCCCAAGCCCAGGATCGCGGTCGTGCTCGACGACTTCGGCCTCACCTACAAGAAGAACGTGCCCGACGATAAGTGGATGGCCGTCCCCTTTCCCGTGACCTTCGCGGTCATGCCTTCCTCGCCGCGGACGAAGTCTGCGGCGAAGGCGACGCTGGCGGCAGGGCATGAGCTGATCATCCATTTCCCATTCGACCCGTTCCTTCCTCTTGAGCTGCCCAAGGACCGCGTCTCTCCGGCGGACCTCGCGGCCGTGACGAAGCTCTGGAGCGAATGCCTCCGCGACATCCCCGGCGCTGTCGGGGTCAACAACCACCAGTCCCTCAAGGCGACCAAGAACCGGCCCCTGATGGAGGCCTTCATGGGCCTGGTGAAGGCCAGGGGCATGTATTTCGTGGACAGCTGGGTCTCGCCGAAGAGCGTGGCCCGCGACGAGGCCGCGAAGGCCGGGGTGCGGACGGCCCGCGGCACGGTCTTCATCGACGAGGCGAAGAAGCACGACAAGCCCTTCTGCGCCCGGATGCTGCGCCGCGCCGCGGCCGCGGCGCGCAAGCAGGGGTTCGCCGTCGCCATCGGACACCACTACTTCCACGGGACCTACGACTGCCTGACCGAAGAGGTGCCCAAGCTCCAGGCCGAGGGGTTCGAGTTCGTGACCGCGTCCGCTGTGGTGCGTTAGGCCGCGGACAGCGCCCGGCTTGCTACAGGGAGTCCTTCTTGCTGCGGGTCAGGACCCCTTCTGACCGGACAGGCTCGGACGCGAAGAAGCCGGAGCGGTCCTCGTACTGGAACACCAGCCGGTCCGGGCCGTCCGGCTTGAAGAACAGAAGGTGCTGGCCGCGCTTGCCGTCGTAGGAGAGCAGCGCGAACCTGTCGAACCTGGCGGCCTCAGGGGATCCCGGCGGGACCGGCGCGAAGCGCAGTCCGGCCTTCAAGGGCTTGCCCTGGCCGTCCCAGAACAGGAGCCTCGCCTCGGCGTCGTAGAGCCCTCGGGTCCAGCGGGCCTTGGCCTTGGCGTGGGCCGTCGTCTCTTCGCGGCTCCTGTAGTTCCTGACCTGGAGCACCGCCTCGAGGGACTTGCCCTTGCCCTTCTCGACCTGCAGGAAGACCTCGTAGCGCTGGTTCGCGTACACTGCGATGCTCTCCCACTTCCCGAGCAGGGGGGATGGGTCGAGGAGCCCCTTGTCGGGCTTCTTCATGAAGAGGGCTTCAGGGGCCAGGGGCGCGCCCGAGCCCGGGCGCTCCGCGAGGTTCTCCGGGCAGTCCAGGGGGATCACGGGATGGCCGTTGAAGTCCCCGGCCGAGCCGTCCGCGCACCGTGGAGCGCGCAGGCCCTGGCCAAGGGCCGCGGGAGTCGCGGCGAGGGAGAGGAAGACCGCGGCGGGCAGGGATATGAGGAGGGGCATGGTCAGCGGCCGGGTGAGGGTCGCGGGCGATGTCCGGGAGCTTTTCTTCATGGGGTCGGGTCCTTCTCGATGAGAATCATTGCCGGCGGAGGGACTTGAACCCCCAAGGTGCGGAGCACCGAGCGATTTTGAGTCGCTTGCGTCTGCCAATTCCGCCACGCCGGCTTGCAACGCGATTCCTGAGGCTCGCCGCTGCGCTCGGACTCCATCCTTGACCGCGCGCCGGCTGCCTAGATGTATTTCAGCAGTTTGAGGGCAGGGCAATCAACCCTCGCATGGCCGGCAATCAATCCTCGCCTGCTCGTGCTTGCCGGAAAGTCATGCGGTAGAAGGGGTGATGATGGATGGCGACCTGCGAACTGAAAACAGCTGTAAAAAAAAAGCGTTTTTTGCATGGTCACTTTCAGCGCTGACACAGCTGTCCGGGGAAATTCAACTGCCCGCCTCTTGTGAACGCCTGTCAGGCGGCACGGTCGAGCGGCTCCGTCGGCGCCAGCATGCCGGACAGGGAGGAAGGATGCTGTCCGGAGATGCGGGATGTCGGTTCCACGACCGATGTCAGACATGGCGGAGCCATGCCGCATCGACGGCCTACCCTTGGACCGGTCCGCGCTGGACCTATTTAAAGGTCAATCCCATCACCGCTGGAGGTAATGACCCTTTAAAAGGTCAGTTGTAACATCCACTTGTTGCTCGGTCCGCACGGTCAGATCGGTCCGCTCGGCGGATCTTCCCCGGACAGCTATGTCAGCGCTGAAAGTAGCCATAGTAGAAGTGATTGAAAAATAAGCAATTCTCTCTTCAGAAGTCGCCATTTTCTTCAAAAATGAGATATCGCTGCCCACTGGGGTTGGGCTTTGGGATAGTCAGGCAGGGGCATGCGAGAGGCAGTCAGGCAGAGGGGCATGTGAGAGGCAGACAGGCAGGTCTTTGGGAGAGAGACTCCATGGCTTGCAGTCAGGATGACCCATGGCTCGGGCTTCGCCGAAAAAGGTGGATGCGTCGTCAGAGCGCGGAGGCCGGGATGCGGGCCCCGCGCACCGCGACGACCTTGGCGGCCATGGAGGCGCCGAGCCCGCCGGCCTCGGCCGGGGGCAGGGCCTTGCATAGGCCGGCGAGCACGCCGGCGGCGTAGAGGTCTCCGGCGCCGGTCGTGTCCACGGGCTTGACGGGCTTGCAGGGGATGTCGTGCCGCTTGCCGTCGAGCATGAGGATGGAGCCCTTGGAGCCGCAGGTCAGGGCCACGCCGGTCCCGTATCCCGCGATGGCCTTGAGCGCGGCTTGGGTGTCTTCCTGCCCGGCGAACGCATGGGCCTCGTCCTCGTTGCAGAACACGAGGTCCACGTACTCCTTGGTGAACCTCCGGAAGTCGTCGAGCGCCCGGCGCACGCAGAAGGAGTCGGAGAAGCTGTAGGCGACCTTCGCGCCCTTCTTCTTGGCGTGCTCCATGGCCAGCTCCGAGGCGGCCTTGGGCCCGGCGGCGTCCCAGAGGTAGCCCTCGATGTAGACCCACTTCGAGGCCGCGATGGCGTCGAGGTCGAGGTCCGCCGGGGTCAGCTCGATGCTGATGCCCAGGTCCGTGAACATGGTCCGCTGGGCATCCGGGGTGACCAGCACCACGCAGGTCCCGGTCCCTTTCTTCCCAGGAGGCACGGAGTAGTTCACTCCAGCAGCTCGTAGGTCCGAACCGAAGAACCTGCCGAACTGGTCATCGGCCACCTTGCCGCAGTAGGACGCGGGACAGCCGAGCTGGGCCACCCCGATGAGGGTGTTGCACGCGCTCCCGCCGGACACGGTGGCCCTGTCTCGGCCGGCGAGCAGGCCGAGGAGGTCGCACTGGAATCCGGGCGTGACGAGGTGCATGTTGCCCTTCCGGATCTTCTCCGGCCCGCCGGCGGGGGGGCGGGAGATGATCCCATCGAGGACCGCGTCCTCGACCGCCATCTGGACGTCCACGAGGGCGTTGCCGATGCCGTAGACCGCCGTCTTTTGACTGGTTGCCATGGAAGGGAGAGTATAGCTAATGGGGGTGCCGATGGTGGATGCTCACCCCGAAGAAGGCCGTGGAAAGCAGGGCCGGCAGATAGACTTGGTCCTTCAGGGTCGCGCGCTCCACGGCGGATATTATAGCCTAGCCCTTGCCTGCCATGACCCTGGTGAAACTTTTCGCGGCCTTCCGTGTTGTAGGAGTGGAGCGGTGATGGCTTGCGACCCCGCGGAGTTCGAGAGATTCGTCAGGAGATACCAGGACATGGTCTACACCACGGCAGCCAGGCTCCTTGGTCGAGGTCCGGACGCCGAGGACGTTGGCCAGGAGACGTTCCTGAAGGCTTACGAGCGCTTCGATTCCCTGGTGGAGCCTGGGGCCGGCGCTTGGCTCAGGACCACGGCGACGAACCTTTCCTTGAACCATCTTTCCAGGCATCGGAGCCGTTGGAAGCTCTTCAGCCAACTCTCGGACGATGATTCCGCAAGGATCGAGGGGAGGGCCTCGGAGTCCGGCCCAAGCGCCGAGGCGTTGTCCGGGGCCCAGGAGGCTCAGGACCTCCAGGAGGCCCTGCTGCGGCTTCCTGACCACCAGCGTGTTCCTCTGGTCCTGTTCCATTTCGAAGACATGAGCTATGAGGAGATCGCGTCCAGGCTCGGGGTCTCCCTGGGCAAGGTGAAGACCGACATCTTCAGGGCTAGGGCTGCCTTGAAGTCAGCCTTGGGGGAAGGGGCATGACTCCCAGCCAGGGATCGGAAGACGGCTTCTCCAGGAGGCTCAAGGCCCTGCCGGACCTCACGGCGCCGGCGACCCTGCTTCCCAGGGTCCTGGCAGCGGCCGCGGCCCAGCAGTCTAGGCCGTGGTGGAGGAAGGCTTGGTGGACCTGGCCGCTGGGCATGAGGCTGGCCTATGCCGGGCTCATGGCCCTGCCGATCGTCTTGGTGCTCGGCTGGTTTCTGCCCCTGCTGTACGCCCAGGTCCCATCCTTCCAAGGGGCGGGAGCGTTCCTTTCAGGTTTCGGCCGGACCGCCGGCGCAGTGGGCCGCGCCCTGGCCCTGGTCCTGGAGTCTTTCAGGCTGCCGCTGCTCGCGGCCGGCCTGCTCTCGTATGCCGCCGCCGTGGCAGCGGGTGCGGCCATCTCCAGGCTCGCGGCCTGCTCGGGCCATCATGCCGCTGTTCCCATCCCAAGGAGGATGTCATGAAGCTCCGTCTCATCGCGCTCGCCGGTCTCGTCGTCCTGCTGGGCCTTCCTGCCGCGTCCCAAGCGGCGAAGACGGAGAAGAATGGCTTTTCCAAGGACATCGTGTCCGTGGGCAGGAGCGTGGTCCTGGCCGAAGGCGAAACGGCCAAGGACGTGGTGGTCATCGGCGGTTCCGCCGAGATCCATGGCAGGGCCGAGGGGGACGTGGTGGTGGTCTCCGGGCGCTCCCTCGTGGACGGCGAGGTCGAGGGCGACGCCGTGGCTATCGGGAGCCTGGTCCTGAGCTCCAGGGCCGTGGTGGGCGGCGACGCTGTGGCCATCGGCGGCTCGTTGACTGCCGCGGAAGGGGCAAGGATCGATGGCGACCGCAAGGAGATCGGCATCGGCCTGCTGCGCGATCTCCCTTTCCTCGGGGATTCCGCCGCCGCCGGAGGCTTGCGTCGCTGGATCGTGGAGGGGCTTCTTTTGATGCGGCCGTTCCCCCATCGGCTCGGGTGGGCCTGGGTCGCTGCCGCGCTCCTGCTGTCCTTCAACATCCTGCTGGCCCTGGTCTTCCCCTGCGGGGTGAAGCGCTGCGTCGCCGTCCTGGAGGAGCGCCCCTTGAGCAGTCTCCTGACCGGCGTGCTGGCCGGCTTCCTCGCCGGACCGCTGAGCGTGCTCCTGGCCGTCACCGTGGTCGGCATCCTTGCCATCCCTGTCGTCTTTCTCTTGCTGTTGGGGGCCGCTGTCTTCGGCAAGGCCGTGGTGGCGGGCTGGATCGGCCGCGGCGCCGGGGGGCGGGTCGGCCTTGCCTCCATGGAGAGTCCGGCCCCGGCCGTGGCTCTGGGCACGGCCCTGGTCTTCGCAGTCTATCTTGTGCCCGTACTCGGCCTGGTGGCCTGGGTCCTGACCGGCGCGTTCGGGACTGGCGCGGTCCTCTTGGCCGCGTTCGACGCTCTGCGGTCCGAGACCGGGGCGGGCTCTTCGACAGGTCCTACTGGCCCAGCGCTGGCGCGTTCTCCGATGCCTGCTGTCCAGGAAGGAGTCTCAGCGGCCGCGTCCCAGGAGTCTCCGGCGGAACGGGCCCTGGCCTCGACGGAAGGCCTGCCCCGCGCTGGGTTCTGGCCGAGGTTCGGAGCGCTCTGGATCGACGTCTTCATCGTGGGCTTCGTGGGCGTGGTCACGCCCCTGCCGGCGTTCAGCCTTCCGCTCTGGCTAGTCTATCAGGTCGGGTTCTGGACCTGGAAGTCCACCACCATCGGCGGCATCGTGTTCGGCTTGAAAGGCCTGCGGCTCGACGGCCGGCCCATGGACTTCGGCGTGGCCCTGGTCCGCCACCTGGCGAGCTATCTCTCGGCCATGGCTCTGTTCCTGGGCTTCCTCTGGGCGGGTTGGGATCCGGAGGGCCAGACCTGGCATGACAAGCTCGCGGGCACGGTGGTGGTCAAGGTGCCGAAGAACGAGCCCCTGCTCTGAGTTCCGACAAATTAAAGGCCCGCGCCGGTTTCCCGGCGCGGGCCTTCGACGTCCCCGGAACGGCTACCAGACGATGCTGTCCGACTTCAGGGCATTGAAGCCCGAGGACGCTTCCAGACCGCTTCCGAGGTCCGCGCCGAGGCTGGAGTCCGCGAAGGCGGCTTCTCCGGTCTCGACGTCCCGCTGGGCGATGAGGAGCCCGTCGCGGTTGAAGACGAACTCGCTGC
>JBAZSR010000189.1:6590-7401 GCA_041662295.1 Elusimicrobiota bacterium
GGCGCCCTGCTCGTCCTTCTGGAACTGCACTCCCGTGATCTGCGAGCCGAGGTAGACGGGATTGAAGGCGGCCGGGTCCGCGGCGTCGAAGAGGTAGGCGTCCCTCTCCGGGCCTGAGACCATGGCCTTGCGGGTCCTGTCCGGGCTGTAGACGACCTTCGCCGCGGGGCGGCCGTCCTTGTCGAACATGTCGTACGCCCCGTCGTCGAGCACCGTCATCACGCCCGTGAGGCGGTTGAACCCGTCGACCTGGAAGGTCACGTCATGGACGCCTTCTCCGAGGTAGACCGGATCGAACTCGATCGGATACGCGCTGTCGTGCAGGAAGGCGATCTTGTCGTCTCCGGAGACGATCACCTTGCGCGACCGGTCCGGGCTGTGATACGTCCTCGAGGTCGGCGTCGGCGCGGGGGCCGGGATGATGATGACCGGGCGGGTCGGCCAGCGATGCCACGGCGAGTGGTGCCAGCGGATCGGATGCCACGGCGCGGGATGCCAGCGCTCGTGCCGAGGGCCAGGGATGGGCAGCGGCGGCCTGGGCACCGGGTGGAACACCGGGGGCCGCGGCGCGGGACGGGGCAGGGGCCTGGGTCGAGGGTGGACCACCGGCGGCCTGGGTCTCGGCTGGGGCCTGACGACCGGCGGCTGGGGCCTGGGCTGGGGCTGAGGCCTGACGACCGGCGGCTGGGGCCTGGGCTGGGGCTGGGGCCTGACGACCGGCGGCTGGGGCCTGGGCTGGGGCTGGGGCCTGACGACCGGCGGCTGGGGCCTGGGCTGGGGCTGGGGCCTGACGGCCGGCGGCTGGGGCCTG
>JBAZSR010000190.1:0-4325 GCA_041662295.1 Elusimicrobiota bacterium
GCCTCTACTCCGAGGGCAAGATCGACGAGGGGACCGTCATCGAGAACTCCAACAACCCCGAGGACGTGGCGCTCAAGCTCAAGAACATCGCCGCGGGCCAGCAGCTGGCGGACAATCCGGTCAACCAAACCTTCAATGGCTGATGACCCGCAGAAGAGCAACGAGGAACAGGTCGAGGACATCCTCTCGGACCTAGACCAGATCCTCTCCATCGGGGATCCCCAGCCGGGCAAGCCTTTCCAGGACGTCGCGACCGGTCTCGGGGCGGCGGTGCCTCCTTCGGGCCAGCCCTCAGCCGTGCCGCCGCCGGCCAAGGCGCCTCCCGGGCCGCCTACGGCCCCTCCGGCCTCAGCTCCGCCGGCCAAGCCTCCGGTCCCGGCCGCCGCGCCCAAGGCTCAGCCGCCGGCTTCCGCGCCGCCTGCTCCGGCCAAGGCCCCGGTTCCGGCTCCAGCGGCCTCAGTCCCTTCTCCGGCGGCCAAGCCTCCGGCCGCTGTCCCGCCGGCCCCAGCCAAGGCCCCGGTCCCGGTTCCAGCGGCCTCAGTCCCTCCTCCGGCGGCCAAGCCTCCGGCCGTTGTCCCGCCGATCCCGGCCGTCGCGGCCAAGGCTCCGCCGCCCCCTTCCGCGCCGCCGGCGCCTGCTCCGGCCCCGGCGCCGGTCAAGCCGCCCGAGGCGCAGACCATCCCGCCGTCTTCCGACGCTCTCGGGCGCGCCGGCCGCCGCATCACCGACCCGGTCGTGGCTCCGGCGGCCGCGGCCGTTCCGCAGGCTCCGGCCGCGCCGCCGCCCTCCGGCGCCAAGCCTCCGCTCTCCGCGCCGCCGACCATGGCTTCCTCCTCCGGGGAGGAGGAGCTCGTGGATACGGTGCCTCCGGACGCTCCGAAGAGCCAGATCCGGCGCATCGCCTACGTCTATTCCCCCAAGAACCGGCGGGAGATGGACACCTTCATCCGCTATCTCGACGAGACCATCGGCTCCGTGTCCAAGAAGCCCCTCTTCACCAGGAAGGTCATGCTGACCAAGGTGGACGAGACCACGGACGCCGCCGCCATGGTCCTCAAGCTCAAGGCCCTCAAGGCCGTCGGGGTCCTCGCGGTCGTGGGCGACGCCAAGGACCCCAAGGTCCTGGAACTGTCGAAGGCCTGCGCCGGCGCCAAGATGATGTTCAAGGTCATCCCTCCGCCGGACGTCCAGAAGAGGTCGATCGTCTTCGACCTGGCCATCGACATGATGCTGCTCGCGTCGGAAATCTGACGATGGAGAAGTGGGCTGTCGAGGCGGTCCCGACCGAGAAGGACCCCTGCCGCTACGCCCTGCTGTTCAAGGGAGACCTCAGGGACATCCTCGCCGTGATCAAGGAGTTCGGGTCGAAGTGCGGCCGGCCGCGCCGGACGGACAGCTCCGAGGGCTTCAACTTCCAGCTCTTCATCTCCTACCTCGACCAGAAGGAGCTCGACAAGCTGACCAACATGCTCACGGAGCTGGCTCCGGGCCGGAGCCCTGGCCAGGGAGAGGCTTTCGCCCAGAAGCCGCCCGGCCACCCGGCACCCGAAGCTCTGGCTCCAGCTCCCACTCCAGCGCCTGCTCCTGTGCCTGCCCCAGAGCCCACGGTCATGGCGCCTCCAGCAACAGTGGTGCAGGCTCCGGCGCCTGCTCCGGCTCTGGAGCCCGGGGTCACGGCGCCTCCGGCCACGGTGGTGCAGTTGCCCACACCAGAGGCCACAGTGGCTCAGCCGCCTGCGCCTATGCCCTTTGGCTTCCCTCCGGTCGAGGCCGCAGCCCCGGTTGCGCCACCACCACCACCACCTCCTCCTCCTGTCGTGGAGATGGTTCAGCCGCCTCCCCAGCCGGTCCTGCCTCCCATCTCCATCGAACAGCTCCCGCTCACACAGCCCACGGAAGCAGTGGAGCCGGTCAGGACAGCGGCTGTGCAGACGCCGGCTGCTGCTGTGCCCTTTGCCGGGGGGGCGGAACTCCCTGCTCTGGCGGCTGGGCAGGCTCCTGTGGTCCCGGTCCCTGCCGAGGCTCCTCCGCCTGCCACGCCCACGCCCACCGGCGGACGGGCGCCCATGCCTCCCACGCCCGGCGCCCCGCCGCCAGGGCCTTCCTTGCTCGGCCCCGAGGCCCTTGCCGCCGCCGGCGCTCCCCAAGGGGCCCCAGGGGCCGCTTCGGCTCCCGCCGTCGCCGCCGGCACGCCTGCGCCCGCCGCAGCGGCCAAGCCGGCCGTGGCCTTGGAGCGGGCCGCCATGACGCCCAAGGCGCTCTGGGGCGTCGAGATGGCGCTCGATGAGAAGATCGACCTCGAGACCATCATGGTCGGGCCCTTCAACCGCTTCAGCCACGCGGCCGCGGCCTCGGTGGTCGGCGCGCCGGGGAACATGTACAACCCGTTGTTCATCTTCGGCCCGTCCGGGGTGGGCAAGACGCACATGATCCGGGCCATCGGGACAGGGCTGGAAAAGGCGCTCGGAGGAGGCGTCCTGCTGACTTCCGGGGTCCGGCTGGCCAATGCCGTGGCCAGGAGCCTCGAGGGGGGCAAGTTCCCGGAGCTCGAGAAGCGCTTCGCGGACTCCAAGGCCCTCCTGGTCGACGACCTCCACCTGCTCAACGTGACGGACGAGAACAAGGCCTCCCTGGCCAAGATCTTCGCCCTGTTCTTCAGCCGGAACCTGCAGGTCGTGCTGACCTCGTTCTACCCGGCGCGCGCCCTCGGCAGCCTGGAGGAGAGCCTCAAGATCTCGCTGAGGAAGGGCTGGTCCGTGGACATGAAGCTGGCCTCCGGCGATTCCCAGAAGGACATGACCCTCGCGGCCTTCGGCCGCCTCAAGACCGAGCTCACCAACGACGAGTGCGGCCTCTTCGTCGCCAAGCTTGGGAAGAGCTACTCGGAGCTGTCACGCTGGTCCCGGCGCTTCATCACGCTCCGGACCCTGCTCGAGGCCCAGGACGTGCCCGCGTCCTTCGACAAGGTCCTGCAGATGCTGCTGCCCGGGGATCCCGCGGAAGACGCCAAGGAGATACCGACGCCCCAGGAGGCCGAGGCCGCCAAGAAAACGCCGCCTCCCGCGCCGGGGCCGAGCGCCCCGAACCTGGCCTTCGTGTTCCCCAAGGGCGCCGAGGCCTTCGCGCCCTGGGTGACCGCCCAGTTCTACGAGATCGCGGCCAGGAACAGGGTCGCGGCCTCCTACAAGCACGTGCTCTACGGCAGCTACGACGCGGACCAGCCCCTGGGGGTGCCCTTCCAGATCGGCGAGATGTGCCGCAAGGCCGCCGCCGACGCCGCCATCGTGGTGGGGCCCTCCGGCGCCTCGAAGCTCGCCACGCGGATCGGCGAGTTCTCCCACGCGGTGGGGCACATCCTCGAGGGGCTCGAGATCCCCGTGGGCTGGCTCCCTTACGACGGGCTGAAAGTCAACGGAAACTACCTGCGCGCCCATCTCGACATCATGGCGAGGACGGAATGATCGAACTGACCCCCCTGGAATTCGGCGTCTGCCTGGGCCTGACCGCCGCGACGTTCGCGTTCGCGGCGTACTGGTACATGCGGTTCTTCCGCGTGCTCGACCTCGACCGCAACGCCCGGCGCGCCCGGGCCGAGGCGCGCGAGATCCGGGCCTTCGCCAACGAGGTCATGGACTTGGGCGTCG
Organism: Elusimicrobiota bacterium; assembly: GCA_041662295.1. Lineage (GTDB taxonomy): Bacteria > Elusimicrobiota > Elusimicrobia > UBA1565 > UBA9628 > JACQWX01. Next base: position 3,645 of record JBAZSR010000190.1, read on the forward strand.
CGGGCAACACCTCGCAGGCGATCAACGAGTTCGGCCGGAAGGTGCTCGAGGCCCTGCACCAGCGGGCCCCGGGGACCCAGCTCTGGTGGATCGCGCGTCATGGAGGGGTGGGCGACCCCGTGGTCTGCCGCCGGGGCGGCGCGGCGGTCGGGGTCTCTTCGACCGCGCGGCTCGACCCCGGGCTCTTCGAGGACGCGGTCCGCGCGGAGGGGACCTTCGACCTCACGAATGGCCTGGCCCTGGGAGGCCAGGCCTCCGGCCAGGCCCCCGGAAACTCCTTCCTCCGGCACCTCGGCACCACGGGCCTGCGCCAGGTCCGGCTCGTGCTCTGGGGCAAGGCCGGCGCCACCAACGGCGTGCTGGCCGTGGGCGACGGCAGCCGCCGGTCCCTCGACGCGGCGGATCCCTTCGTGGAGATCGTCAAGAGCCACGCCACCGCGCTCGCCTCCATCGTCGACGAGCTCTCCAAGCTCTCCAAGTCCCGCGAGAAGCTCGAGGGCGGGCTCTCCTCGACCATCGAGGACCTCACCAGCACCCACATGCGGCTCATCGAGAAGACCCGCAAGATCAAGGCGCTCGAGGACGTGGCCGGCGCGATCTCGACCCACGGCGGGCAGTCCCAGCCCGCCCTCTCGGCCATCGTCTCCATCGTGGCCCGGTTCCTGGAGGCCGACCTCGTGG
>JBAZSR010000190.1:4335-7262 GCA_041662295.1 Elusimicrobiota bacterium
ACGACGCCACCGGCGAGCTCGTCGTGCATCCCGGCTCCCACGGCCTCGAGGGCGACGACATGTTCTACCGGGTCCCGCTCACCGAGGAGCGCTCCTCCTCCGTGCAGGTCCTCAAGACGGGCAAGCCGTACTTGAGCGGGGACGCCCAGAACGACCCCGCGGTCCTCTCTGCCCACGCCAAGCTCTGGGGGGTCTCGTCCTTGATGGTCGTGCCCCTGGCCGTGGAGGGCCGGTCCCTGGGGATCATCCGGGTGGGCAAGCGCGGCAAGAACGCCTTCGTCCAGGAGGACCTGCAGGCCCTGCAGGTCATCGCCGAGGAGGCGGCGGTCATCGTGGAGACCGCCATGCTGACCCGGAGGCTCTCGGAGGCCGCGGAGCAGCTCATCGCTTTGAACCGCATGAAGGACGGCGAGGCGGGAGAGGTCTCGGAGCAGGCGGCGCGCTTCCTCGGGATCGCCCGGACCGCGGCCCGGCGGCTGACGGGGCTCGTCTCGGACCTCCTCGACCTCTCCAGGCTCGAGGGCGGCATCAGGATGGATCTCCAGACGGTCGCCCTCGACACTCTGCTGGCCGCCAGCGTCGAGGGGTGCAGGCACCAGTTTTCGGACGGGGGCAAGACCTTGGACGTGGACATCCCGGAGCGTCTGCCGAAGGTCGTCGGGGACGAGCGGTGGGTGGGCCTGGCGGTGGACAACCTCCTCTCGAACGCGCTCAAGTTCACCAAGCCGGGCGGCAAGGTGCGTCTGTCGGCCATGGACAAGGGCGAGTTCATCATGGTGTCCGTAACGGACAACGGGATCGGCATCCCCCTGGAGGAGAGGGAGCGCGTCTTCGAGAAGTTCTACCGGGCCTCCAACCGCGGGGAGGTCCAGGCCCCGGGCACGGGCCTGGGGCTGGCCATCGTCAAGGAGGTCATCTCCAAGCACGGCGGCAAGGTCTGGCTGGAGGCCGAGACGGCCGGGGAGACCCGGTTCTGCTTCGTCCTCAAGAGGGCGCCCGAGGAGTGACCCGCTCTCCGGCGTTGCGCGCCGCAGCCCTCGCCGCGGCAGGGCTGGCCCTGCAGGGGTGCTCCCTCTGGGGCCTGCGGCCGGGCTCCCAGGGCGACATGGAGGTCGTGGAGGCTTCCGGGCCCGACGTCGCGGCTGCGGAGAGGAACGCTGTCGCCTCCCTCTTCAGCCTCTACCTGTCCTCGGCCGAGGTCTCCGGGTCCCGGGCCGTCCTGGAGGAGAAGGTCCTCGCCCGCGCCCCGGCCTTCATCCGCAAGCGCGAGGTGCTCAGGCGCTCGGGCCCCGGGACCTCCATCCGGGCGCTGGTGCGGGTCGGGTCCCTGGGAGAGGAGATCTCGCGCCTGGGCCTCGACTCTGGGCTCGGGCTCAAGGGCCGGGCCAAGGTCCTCGTCGCTCTGAGCGAGGACGGCCGCGCCTGCCGGGACGCGGGGTGCGCGTCCGAGGCCCTGCGCCGGGCGCTCGTGCGACGCGGGTTCTCGGCGTACGACCTCAGCGACCGGGTGAACCCGCTGTCCGCGGGCTCTCCTCCGCGGGACCCCAGGGCCGCGGCAAGGACGCTCGGCGCGGACATCATCGTCACGGGCTCGGCCCGCGTCGAGGCGGTCGAAGACGGCCGCCTGACCGGGCCCGAGGGCTCGGGCCAGGGCTACCAGGTGGGCAAGGCCGTGCTCGAGCTCTCCGCGGAGCTCCTGAACGGGTCCGGGGAGGCCTTGCCCGTGCGGGTCGAGGCCTCGGCCGTGGACCTGAGCGCGGCTTCGGCCTTTGCCAAGGCCCTGGACAACGCCGGCGAGATGGCGGGCGACGCCGTGGCTGAGAAGGCCGCCAAGGGCTGGAAGGTCGACTCCGAGCTCTCTCTTGTCGTGGTGGGACTCCGGGACCTCGAGGCGGGCCGACGCCTCATCGACGATCTGCGGACCCTGCCGGGCCTCTCCGGCGTCGGCCTGGCATCCTATTCCCCTCCGGAGACCAGGCTCAAGGTGCGCACGGGACTGGCCGCGGACGGGTTGGCCTCCGCGGTCGTGGGCATGAGGTCCTACGGCTTCAACATCCTGGCCGTGGGCTCGGACCTCGTCGAACTGGAGGTCCTCAGGGACAAGGACGACGAGCGGGAGCGGGAGCTTTTTTGACGATGTCAGGGAACAAAATGGGGGGGTCGCTCGTATATGGGAGGATGGCTCCTGAGCGGCCGGACCGGACGCGGGATGTCGGGACAGGGCTGGAAAAGCCTGTCCCGCCCAGCGTCATCGAGCAGTGCATCTTCGTTCTCCGCGGGCATAAGGTCATGGTCGACCGAGACTTGGCGGAGCTTTATGAGGTCCCCACCAAATCCTTGAACCAATCGGTGAAACGGAATCAAGAACGCTTCCCGGATGGGTTCATGTTCCGGCTGACTGCCGAGGAGACAAAGGAACTGGTCACAAAATGTGACCGGTTCGCTTCGCTCAAGCACGCTACCTCCTTCCCTCTTGCTTTCACGGAGTTTGGCGTTGCCATGCTGTCGAGCGTCCTGCATAGCCGGCGGGCGGCGAACATCAATGTCCAGATCATCCAGACATTCATCAGGCTGCGCGAATTCGCCCTGACGCATGAGGAGTTCGCCCGCAGACTCTCGGCTCTTGAGGGAACGGTCGGATCCCACGGCGCTCATATCGGCCGGATCTTCAAGGCGATCCGCGCCTTGATGAATCCTCCGGAGAAACCTGTGCCCAAGATAGGATTCCATCCCTGACAGGGACGACCATGCTTGCGCGAGTCTATTCTATGGGCTTGAAGGGAGCGGCGGGGTATCCCGTGGCCGTGGAGCTTGACGCGGCCAACGGCCTGCCGGCCTTCGTGACGGTCGGTCTGCCCGGTCACGCCTTGAAGGAGTCCCGGGACCGGGTCCTGGCGGCCCTGCGCAACTCAGGGTTCAAGTTCCCG
>JBAZSR010000191.1:0-7160 GCA_041662295.1 Elusimicrobiota bacterium
CCTGGCCCGCCAGGAGAGCCTCGTGCTCAAGCCCTCTTGGGGCGCGGGAGGGGAGGGCATCCTCATCGGCCGGCACGGCACGGCGCAGAACTGGCGCTCTGCCGTTGAGAAGGCTCTCAAGGACCCGGGAGCCTTCGCGGTGCAGGCCTACGTGGCGAACCCCGCGGCGCCCTGCGCGTTCCTCAGGGACGGCCAGGCGCGCTTCAAGAACTGCCGCCAGACCCTCGGGGCCTTCTTCGACGGACGCTGGTTCGGCTTCCACCTCAGGGTGAGTCCCGGCCACATCGTCAACGTCGCCCAGGGAGGAGCGCTCGCGCCCCTCTACATCGCCCGATGAACACCGGAGGACCCATGCCCTCAGCGCCCAGGATCGAAGTCGCCAACCTCTGGGGCTCCCCCCGCGAGCGCGGCCGGCAGATGGGAGAGCTCTTCGGCGCCCAGGTGAGGGAGAGCCGCATCGTGGACTTCTACCACGACTACTGCAGCCGCCATCTCCCCCGCCGCTCCGTCCTCGCCGGCCTGGGCAGCAGGCTCCTCCTCTCCCTCGTGGCCCTGCGGTTCTCCAACCAGGCCCGGGCCCTCATCCAGGGCTTCTGCGAGGCCTCGGGGCTCGAACCCCGCAAGGTCAGCCGCGCCTTCGTCATGCCCGACGTCCTCAACTTCCTCGTCGGCTTCTCCGGCAGGCTCGCCGGTCTGCCGACCCTGGGCTGCACCTCGGCAGCGGCCTGGGGCGACTACACCGAAGGGAGCGCCTTCCTTTTCGCCCGCAACCTCGACTTCCCCGGCATGGGCTTCTTCGACCGCTTCCCCGCGGTCTGCCGGCACAAGCCGGACCACGGAATCCCCTACGTGTCGGTCGGCACGGCCGGGCTCGTGGTGGACGGCATCACAGGCATCAACGCCGAGGGCATCATCCTCGCCCTCCACCAGCACATCTCGCGGGACGTCTCCATCCTCACCGGCGGCCGGCCCATCCTCGACCTCGGCCGGCAGGTCCTCGAGACCTGCAGGACCCTCGAGGAGGCCGTCGACGCCGTGGCCCGCTGGCGGACCACGAGCTGTTGGACCGTGGTCCTCGGAGACAGCCGCCGGCGGCGGGCCTGTGCAGTCGAGCGCGCCCCGGACTCCTGCGTCCCGGTCTGGGCCGACTCCGGCAAACTCGGCAGGGCCAACGATTTCGTCACCCCCCGCCTGCACAGCCGCGAGATCGACTACCGGCCATGGCGCGAGTCCAGCCGCCTCCGAATGGCGCGCGTCGACGACCTCCTCGAGTCCAAGAAGGGCCGCGTCGGACCCGCGTACATGGCATCGCTCCTCTCGGACCGGTACGACGCGGAGCAGGGGGTCCTGCGCTCCTTCGCCCAGTCCATCGGCCAGGTCCACAACATGACCAGCGTCGTCTTCGAGCCCGACCGCGGACAGTTGTGGGTCTCGGAGAGCCGCGCGCCGGCCCACCAGGGGCCGTACCGCCGCCTCTCCCTCTGGGACGAAAGCCCCTTGGGAGAGCCCCTCGAAGGCGTGGTCCAGGGCCTCCCCGAGGACCGGCGCGAGTCCCTGGCGGGCTACGTGCGCGCCATCACGGACTGGCAGGAACGCCGCAACCCCTCCGAACTGCTCGAGGACCTCTCCGAGGCGGTGGAGAACGACCCCGAGGAGCCGGTCTACCGCTACCTCCTCGGCTTCTTCGCGATGAAGACCGGTCTCTTCGAGACCGCGGCGCAGAGCTTCGAGGCCGGCGCGGCCATGCGGGACATCCCCCAGCGCATCGCGGCCCAGAAGCTCTGGCAGGCGCGGGCCCTCGACCTCATGGGCCGCAGGGATTCGGCCGTCCGGCTCTACGGCGACCTCTGCGCGACCCAGGGGCTCTGGCCGGTCCTGCGCCGCGCCGCCCAGCGGGGGTCCTCGCGGCGCTACAGCCGCCGCTCCCTGGAGCGCTGCATGCCGGACTTCTTCTACGGCGACATCTTCCCCTATTAGGGATCCATTTGCTGGTGTTGCTGGTGTCAGAGATTGCGCTTGTTGCGTCTTCTCGCGAGAAGACGCAACAAGCGCAATCTCTGACACCAGTATTGCTATAATTGAGGTCTGCGCACCATTTCCGGAGGTACAAGGATGAGCACGACGACCATGGACAAGACCGCCACGAAGAAGGACTACAAGGTCAAGGATCTGAGCCTCGCCGACTGGGGCCGCAAGGAGATCGAGATCGCGGAGAAAGAGATGCCGGGTCTCATGGCCCTGCGCAAGGAATACAAGGGCAAGAAGCCCCTGGCGGGCGCGCGCATCGCGGGCTGCCTCCACATGACCACCGAGACCGCGGTCCTCATCGAGACCCTGACCGCCCTCGGCGCCGAGGTCCGCTGGTCCTCCTGCAACATCTACTCGACTCAGAACGAGGCCGCGGCCGCCATCGCCGCCGCCGGCATCCCGGTCTTCGCCTGGAAGGGCGAGACCCTCGAGGAGTACGACTGGTGCATCGAGTCTACCCTGCGCTGGCCGGACGGCAAGCCCTTGAACCTCATCCTCGACGACGGCGGGGACCTCACGAACATCGTGCACGACAAGTACCCAGAGCTCATGAAGGGCATCGCGGGCTTGAGCGAGGAGACCACCACGGGCGTGCACCGGCTCTACCAGCGCCAGGCCAAGGGCACCCTGGGCATGCCAGCCATCAACGTCAACGACTCCTGCACGAAGTCCAAGTTCGACAACCTCTACGGCTGCCGCGAGTCCCTGCTCGACGGCATCAAGCGCGCCACCGGCGTCATGGTCGCGGGCAAGGTCGCGGTGGTCGCCGGCTACGGCGACGTGGGCAAGGGCTGCGCCCAGTCCCTGCGCGGCCAGGGCGCCCGGGTCCTCGTGACCGAGATCGACCCCATCATCGCGCTCCAGGCCACCATGGAGGGCTACCAGGTCGTCACCATGGAGGACGCGGCCCCCGTCGGCGACATCTTCGTCACGGCCACCGGGTGCAAGGACATCGTCACCCGCAGGCACATGGACGCGATGAAGGACACGGCCATCCTCTGCAACATCGGGCACTTCGACCTCGAGATCGACGTGGCCTCCATCATGAACGACAAGAAGATCAAGAGGACCACGGTGAAGCCCCTCGTGGACCAGTTCACCTGGCCGGACGGCAAGACGGTCACGCTCCTCGCCGAGGGCCGGCTCGTGAACCTCGGCTGCGCCACGGGCCACCCGAGCTTCGTGATGAGCATCTCGTTCACGAACCAGACCCTCGCCCAGCTCGAGCTCTGGACCAACCGGGACAAGAAGAAGTACGAGAAGAAGGTCTACACCCTGCCCAAGACTCTCGATGAGCGCGTGGCGCGGCTGCACCTGTCCAAGCTCGGCGCCAAGCTCACGACCCTCACCAAGGCCCAGGCCGACTACCTGGGGATCCCGGTGGAGGGGCCGTTCAAGATGGACAACTACCGGTACTGAGCCTCCTCACTCCACCCAGCCCAGGCCGACCTCGATGCGGCCTTCGCGGACCGGCATGTAGCCCTCCTGGACCGGGAGGCTCTGCCGGCCCTGCCAGCGCGTGACCCGCGACTCGATCGAGCGGCACAGCAGGTCGTAGTCCTGCAACAGCCTCCAGCCCTCCGATCCGCCGCGGCCATAGGCCCTAGCGAGGTCGATGTTGCAGGTGGAACCGCGATAATAGAGGAAGGGACCCTTCGGGAGAGCGGGGCCGCCGGGACGGCAGACGGTCCAGCGGATGTCGGGTCTGGCATGGACCAGGAGGGCGTGGGGAACGGCGAGCTGCAGATCGACGTCTTGCCGGCTGTGGAGCTGCTCGAGCCAGACGCTGACGACAGTCGCGCCGGCCGGGATCTCGGGAAGGGACCGCGCGAGGAAGGCGAACTCGACCTGATGCGGCCGCGGCAGGGCCCGTTGGCGCGGCCAGCCTGCCAGCTTGACGACGGCCCACAGGACGGCGCAGGCGATGCCGGCGGCCGCCCCCCAGCGCCTGAACGTCGGCATCGGGCGTTGCCGTCCAACGAGCAGCCCGAGGGTTTGGGACAGGCCGCACGCAGCCATCAGGAGCGCCAGCGCGATGATGACGACGTTATAGCGCTGAGTGTCGTCGCAGTACCTGATGGGGTCCATGCCGAACCCGCCCAACACCTTCGGCAGGATGAGGACGGCGTAAGCTGCCGCCGTCCCCCAGAGCGGCCTTCCCTCGCGGGTGACGATGGCCGCGAGAAAGACCGCGGTCAGCACGCTCAGCATGGGTTGGTCGAGCAGCGGCGGCAGGCTGGCAACCAGGGGCGATTGCATGTAGAGGCAGCGGACGAAGTCGCCGGCCGTCCTGGGATGGTACAAGGCCATGAGATCGTGAGGATGCCGCTGGCTGACCACGATCCAGGCGAACAGGGTCCCGAGGCCCAGACTCGCCCAGCCGCCGCGCGGCCCAGCGCCAAGCAGGGGAATCCGTCCGGTCTCAGGCGCTCCGGCTCCGGGAAGGAGGAGGGGGATGACGAGCGGCGAGAGGATGAGCTCCACGCGAGTCAGGCCCACGAAGGCCGACCCGATGAACATCCCAGCCAGCAGCCAGGCGCAAGGCGGGGCTTGCGTGGACCGCTGTCGGGCCAGGGCTTCGCCGTAGCACCAGAACGCCAGGCCGAACGCCAGGAACGCCACGTTATGGTGCGCATCCGAGGCGCCGATGGATGCCAGGACCGCGTCCGCAGCCAGCAAGACCGCCCAGGCCAGGGAGGTGCGGCACGGCCAGGGCCCCCCGCAGGACCGTTCATGCCTGCGAAGGGCGGCGGTCAGGAACCCGATCGCGACTGAAGACGCCGCCAGCGACATCGCGAAGACGAAGCCCGGAAGGACCCGGGGCTCGACGGACAAGCTTCGGAGGAGGCCGGCCAAGCCGGTCGGAACCCGGGTCATGGGCTCGACGCAGGCTCCAACCGGGGCCACGTAGTCGACGTACCATGCGCCGGTGGCAAAGCCGTGCAGCAACCGGGAAGCCGCCGCGCAAGCGGAGGAGGCCAGGAAGAGCGCCGCGGTCCCGGCGCCGCCGCGGACGACAGCCGCAGCGGCGAAGACAGAGGCGGCCGCCAGGAGGAGGAAGAGGAGGGCCGCGGGCGGCTGGCGCCACGCAGAACGGACGGCCCAGGCCAGGGCGAAGAATCCCGACCCGACCGCTGCGTACCGGACCAGCCTGAACGCCGTCCTCTCCAAGATCAATCCGGACGGGATGTTATCATATGCCCCGGAGCTACGGCGTCTTTTTAGGGCTTCGCGGCTTCCCCCCGCCGAGCCTGACGCCGAACGGGATCACGCGCTTCAGAAGGGCAGGCTCCGACACCTTCTTGTAGACGCAGATGTGCTGAGCCATCCATATGTATGGGGGCCGCATAGCCACCACAGCGTCGACCAGCCGGCCCGTCGTTGAGCGGTCATACGCGTAGCCCCGCTCGGCGAACCGGCGCACCCAGTAGCGCTTGGGCCGCTCGTTGACGTGGTGGCGCCCCCCCTGATTGGGGGGAGCCGCGGAAACGACGAGGAGGTCGCTGAAGCGCGCCACGTTGTCCAGGAAGACATCCGCCAGAGGCTCCGGGATATGCTCGGCGACCTCCAGGCACAGCGCCAGATCGAAATGACCCCAGGCATTCTTGAAGGAGACGGTCAGGTCCTGGATGTGGATCGGCCCAGGGAAGGAATGCTCGGCCGGCGGCCGCACCCCGTCCAGGGCGAAGACCTCGATCCCCTTGCGCTCCAGCGAGCGGGCATAGACCCCGCAGCCGCAGCCGATGTCGGCGACGCGCCTGGGCTGGAACTCGGCCGCGATCTCATCCGTGATGACCTCGGCGGTGCGCACGTACCGTCCATGGCTCGGGCCCCATTCCGCGAAGAAGGCCTCATCGTAGATCTCGGGAAGGCCCGGCATCCCTTGCCAAGGGCCGGTCGGCGGGAGGGGAATCCCCTTCTGGAACGCCACACCCTATGATATCATGGCTCCATGCCCTTGGGACGAGGGAATCGACGAGGGGACCTCGGGATCACGGGGCTCTGCCTCCTCGTCTCCCTCATCCTCGCGGCGTGCGTCGGCGACATCCCGCGACGGGTGACGGCCTATGGGTTCGGCCGCGGGAGCATGGACGTCCCGGAGGCCCGGGAAGCGGCCGGAACCGAGGCCCTCTCCGCCTTGAGCGGGATGCTCGCCCCGAGCGGGCTGGAATTCCGGTACCGCGCGCTCGGGGCCGATCAGGCCCTGGCCGTCCGAACCCCTGACGAGGTCCCGCCAGCAGAGATCCGTCTCCAGCGTCTCGGCAGCGGCTGGGCCGCGATTGCCACCGGCTGGCGCCAGGCCGGGGAGGCGGAGGCGATGGAAGGCCTGGGATTCGTCGAGGCCGTCGGAGAGTCCGGCAGCCGCGACCTCAGAGTCGCCCACGAGATCGCCCGATCGCGCGCGCTGAGGAAGGTCGTGGCTCCCCTGGCCGAGGAATGCAGGGAAGAGGGCTGCGCCGTCTCGGGCCGGATGACCCTGCGCAGGAGCGTCCCCGAGCTCATGCCCGTCGGGCTCAGGGTCACGGTCCTGGCCAGCGTGGACGTCTCCACCACGTCTGCCCTGACCCCGGATGACCTGGTGAAGCTCCACCGCGCCCAGGTGAGGGAGTACGCCTCGGACAGGGATTGGGAGCAGGCCCTCGTGTCCCTGGACGCGGCCCTGGCCGCCGCCCCGAGGAACGAGGCCCTCAAGGCCCTGCGCCGCAAGGTCCTCAAGGAACTCGGCCGGCCGGAGGAGCCAGCGTCCGCGCCAGACAAGCCGCGGCGACGAGGACGGTCCCGAGCGCACTGATGCGGTCTTATCGGCGCTGGCTGCTGTTGTTGGCGGTCTTCTGCTGGCCGTTCGTGTTCCTGCACGCCTTCGTCTTCCCGGCAGACGGCAGCTACCGCGCCATCGGCAACGACTTCATCGACTCCTTCTACCTCTACAAAGCCTATCTGCTGGACCACCTCGCGAACCTGAGGTTCCCGCTCTGGTCGCCAGCCGAGGCCGCCGGCTTCCCCTTCTACTCGAACCCCTTCCCTCAGCCCTTCTACCCGCTCAACATCCCGCTCGCCGCGTTCTACAGGCTCTTCGGCGGCTACACGCCGGCCGACCACCAGGCCTACACCGTGCTCGGGGTCGCCATCTT
>JBAZSR010000192.1:0-7159 GCA_041662295.1 Elusimicrobiota bacterium
CCGCCACCGCCCCGTCCTTGGGAAGACCGGCCGTGACCAGCCGCTTCAAAAGGTCCTCGTCCCTAATGCCTCCCACCGCGACCGCGTCGAGCCGCTCTGCGCCAAAGGCCTTGAGCTTCTTGACCGCTTCGCGGAGCTCCTCGCTGCCTGTCTCGCCGTAGGTGGCCACCCCGTCCGAGATGAGCAGGATCCTCCTGGCAGGCCTCTTCTTGAGCTGTCCCGCGGCCCACTCGAGAGCGGCCATGAGATTCGAGGCCCCCAAGGCGCGGTTCTTGCGGATGGAAGCCATGGCCTCGTCGCCGAAGCCTCCGGCCGCGCCCTCGAACACGGGCCGAACGGCCTGGTCGAAGCACGCCACGGTCACCGGGGTCTCGGGGCCCGAGCCCTTGGCCAGGCCCTCGATGAGAGCCGCGAGCAGGCGGCGTTGGGAGTCGAAGCCCAAGGCGCGCGAAGCGCTCGTGTCGAAGAGCACCAGGAGCGAGCCCACGGGCTCGGGAAGGGACTTGAGGACAGGCCGCACCCGGACCACGGCCAGGTCCCCGCTGCGCAGGCCAATGCCAGGGCCTGAGGCGGGAAGGACCGCCTCGAAATCCTTGGACGGGACATAGCTCGTCTTCTTGAGCTCAGCCAGGACCACCCCCCCTGCGGAGACGGAGATATCCAGGGTCCCGACCTCGGGAAGTCCCTTTAAGGGAAGGATGTAGGGGCTCTCGGCTTGTCCGAGCTCCTGGGAGTAGGAGATGATGAGCTCCTTGACCCCTTTGGCAGGGATGGGGAACACGCGCGCGGAGAACTCGTTGCCCCCGGCCATCTCGAGGAGAGCCGGGTCCTGCCGCCGGTGGAGGAAATCCTCGTAGGCGACGCGCGCCTTGGCGCGCTCCACGACCTCGCCCTCCTGCCAGCCCGCGTCGTTCTTCATGGCGAAGCGGCTGACCGAGGCGCCTTGCGGCATGACCACGCGGAACTGGCCCTCGATGACGCGGTTCTCCGGGTTCTCGAACCCGAGCGTGAGCTCCGTGAAAGCCAGGGGGCCCTCCACCACGGCCCGGCTCTTCATGCTCGCCAGCCGCAGGCCTGTGCCGTCCGAGGCCGTGAGGCTCACCGGAGCCTCGGGCTTGGGAGCGTCGATGGGGCCGGGCCGGTCGAACCGGAACGGCGCGGGTCCGGGACCGGCGGCAGGCTGGCCGAATGCCGGGAGGCCCGACGCGAGGAGCGCCAGAGCCTGCCCGACCGCCGCGACGCGCTTGACGACGTTCTTCCGGTTCATGGATCCTCCCAGCATTCTCTCGATGGTCAACGCCTCTCCGACCAAGACATGACACCGCTTCCAAGAGATGGTTCTGCGCTATTATACGGTAAATCGCGGGCGGAGACCGCATTTGGTAAAATCAAGGCATGAGAAGATTCTCCTCGCTCTCGACCGTCCTGCTGGCCGCCATGCTCCTGGGGGCCGCCGCCTGCCAGGCATCCGCCGCCGCGCTCACGGACCTTGGAATGAAGCTCGAGCGGACCATCACGGAGTACTTCCCCCACCGCTACAGCATCGGCTTCCTGCCTGACGGCCGCCTGGCAGTGACGAACTCGGGCGAGATCGCGGTCTACGACCTCGACAAGGGCGGGGTGCGCCAGTTCACCTTCAAGCTCCCGGACCTCTACAAGATGGTGGTCTCCCCTGTGGGCTCGTACGTGGCCGCGACCGACGGCGGCAGCACGGTCCGGGTCTGGGACGCCATGACAGGCGAGCTCGCGCGAGAGATCAACCAGAAGACCTTCAACTTCACGGGCATCGCGTTCACCCCGGACGGCCAGAACCTGGTCTTCTGCGCCGAGAACCCCACCCACTGGGTAGTGCTCAACATCCCCTCCGGCGAGCTGACCACCTCAAGATGACGGGCACCGCGGAAGCCATCGCGGTGTCCCCGGACGGGACCAAGCTCGCCATCGGCTCGAGCTACACCGAGGTCTACGACCTGGCCTCCGGAAGCCAGACCTGGGTCAAGACCTGGGGTGGCGCGGATTCCGCGGTGTTCTCCGAGGACGGGTCCCTGTTCGTCACCGGCAACTACTACGGCAACCTCATCTTCGTGGACGCCAAGACCTGGCAGGTCCTGCACGACATCCCCAAGGCGCACTCCGAGCGGGTCAGCACCTTGGCGCTCTCCCCGGACAACTCCTGGCTGGTCACGAGCGGGACCTACGGCGACCACGCGGTGCGCGTCTGGGACCCCGCGACCGCCACGGTCCTGGCCGAGACCGACGCGTACAAGGGGTCCGTCACCGGCGGCGCCCAGCAGGCCGCCTTCTCCTCGGACGGCCGGCGCCTGGCCCTGGCCATCTACGGCAGTCCCTTCCGCGTGGAGGTCTGGAACACGGGCCGCACCATGGGCTCGGCCCGCCGCGGCACGGTCTTCATCAAGAAGGCGGACACGCCGCTCAAGAGCTCGACCGGCAGGCTCGTGACCAGGCTGCCCGTCGGCACCGAGCTGACGGTGAGCATGTCCAAGGCGGGCCTGCTCTTCGTCACCGCGGGCAAAGCCTTGAAGGGCTGGGTCGCGGCGGACGACGTGACCCCGGTCCAGCCGGACCTCGTGGGCCCCTCCATCCGCATCATCGAGAAGTCCTTCGACGACCCGGTCCTCAAGCTCAAGGGCGCGGTCTACGACGACCTCAAGGTCTCCTCGCTCCAGTTCGGGGAGCAAGGCGCGACCAGCGTCAAACGCGCGGCCTTCGGCGTGGACAAGGGCAACTTCGGGGACGTCTATCCCTTCGAGTTCGAGGTCACCCTGACCCCTGGCTTGAAGCCGGTCCTGACCGCCACGGACCGCGGGGGCAACAAAGCCTCGGTCGAGCTCAACATCGAGGAGCCCGTGGAGGACTACGTCCCGGGCTTGAGCCAGCTCCGCGTGACCCGGGCGGACTCGGTCCGCCGCAAGCCCGCTCCGGGGTCCCCGGTCCTGCTCGCGGTCAAGCAGGGCGCTTCCTTGCGCGCCGTGGGCCGCAAGGCCGGCTGGTACATCCTCGAGGGAGGAGGCTGGCTGCCGGGCTCCGCGGCCCAGGAGGTCTCGGCCCCGGCCGCGGTCTCGGGCCCGCGCCAGGTCGCGGTCAAGACCGCAGAGCAGGACAAGCCCGTGGTCCTCGACGAAGGGGTCGACGAGCCCCCGACCTCAGCGGTCCCGCTGGACCCCTCGGCCGTGGCCGTGGTCGTGGGCATCGAGAAGTACCGCGACATCCCGGGCGTGGACTACGCGGCCCGCGACGCCAAGGCCGTGCACGGCTATCTCACCCGCTCCATGGGCTTCGACTCCCGCAACGTGGCGCTCCTGACCGACGAGCGCGCCACCAAGAACGACCTCGCCAAGTACTTCGACAAGTGGCTCAAAAATCGCGTCACCAAGGAAAGCCGCGTCTTCGTGTTCTACGCGGGCCACGGCGCGCCCAAGCCCTCCACGGGCGAGGCCTACATCGTGCCCTTCGACGGCGACCCCAACTACGTGGAGGACACCGCCTACCCGCTCTCCAAGCTCTACGCGACCCTCGCCAAGCTCCCGGCCAGGGAGGTCAACGTGGTCCTCGACGCGTGCTTCTCCGGCGCGGGAGGCCGCTCGGTCCTGGCCAAGGGCAGCAGGCCGCTGGTGTTCGAGACCAAGCCCGAGGAGGTGGGGAACAGGACCCTGCTCCTGTCCGCGGCCTCGGGCAGCCAGATCAGCACCTTCCACCAGGAGGCCGGGCACGGCCTGCTGACCTACTACCTGCTCAAGGGCTTGAAGGGCGAGGCCGACGCGGACAACGACGGCAGCGTCACGGCGGGCGAGGTCTTCGACTACGTCCGCCCGGCCGTGGAGCGGGAGGCCCAGCGCAACAACGTGGAGCAGACCCCGATGCTTCGCGGCGGCGAGGGAGAGGTGAAGGCCGAGCGCGGACGGGTCTGGCTGAAGCTGAGATAACGGCTGGCGGCTCGGCTGGCGGCTCGGCCGGCGGCTGGTGCTTAAGATGTCTTTCCCGCGATTTTGAAAGTCTCCGTCAGGGGTTGTGTCGCATTGCGAGGAATGGGTCGAAAAAGGGCGTTTTGACTGACTATATTGCTCGGATCCGGCTGGAATGCGACAAAACCTTCGCCGAGCTTTTTAAAATCGCAGACAAGCCCCCACAGCCCTCTGCCGCATAGCTGTCCGGGAAAACTCCGCGGCCCGGTTCCCGGCTGGGTCAGCCCCTGGCTACTTCGCCGCAGCAGGGACCTGGGCGTCCGCGGCGTATTCCCTGGCCGCCTCCCTGCCGTAGAGCACCCGCAGGGCGCCCTGGACCAGGGCGACCATCTCGTTCTCGCCTGGATAGACCGTAATCCCCACGCCCAGGCCCGCGAGGTAGACCCTGAGGCGGTCCATCAAGGACGCGCAGCGAGCCATCCCGCCCGTGATGATGACGCGGTCGATCTTCTCCCCCTCGAAGGCAGGCAGCAGGGCGCAGGCGTGCCTGGCGATCTGGTAGGCCATGCCGTCGAGGACCCTGACCGCGTCCGACTCGCCCGCGAGCACGCGGCGCTCGACCTCGCGCAGGTCCGAGGTGCCCAGGAGGTCCACGAGTCCGCCCGCGCCCTTGATGAGCTTCTTGACCTCGGCGTAGGTGTAGCGGCCGGAGAAGCACATCTCCGCGAACTGGCCGACAGGGAGGCTCCCGCAGCGCTCGGGGCTGAAGGGGCCCTCGCCGTCCAAGGCGTTGTTGGCGTCGATGTAGCGGCCGCGCCGGTGCGCGCCCACGGAGATGCCGCCGCCCAAGTGGCAGACGATGGCGTTGACCTTCTCGTAGAAGGTCTCGGTCTCGCGCGCGAAGCGGTGGACGGAGGCGATCTGGTTCAAGGCATGGCTGATGATCTTGCGGCGGATGGACTTGAGGCCCGTGATTTTGACCCTCTCCGGCGAGTCGTCGACCACCACGGGGTCCACGATGAAGGAGGGTCTGCCCGCCGGCGCGGCCAACTCGTGCGCGATGAGCCCGCCGAGGTTCGAGGCATGGTCGCCGTAGAGCCCGGCCTTGAGGTCCTGGAGCACGGCCTCGGACACGCGGTAGGTGCCGTGGGGGATGGGGCGCAGGAGCCCGCCGCGGCCCGCCACGGCGTCGAGGTCCGAGGGCTTGAGGCCCCGCCGGCCGAGCGCGGCCAGGACCGCGTCCTTGCGCATGCCGAACTGCTCCGAGATCTTGCGGCCCGCGTAGGGCGCGAGCTCCGCGTGCTCGTGCTTGACCTCCTCGGTGAAGACCTCTGACTCGCCCTCGTAGACCGCGATCTTGGTCGAGGTCGAGCCCGGGTTGACGGCCAGGACCCGCAGGCGGCGGAAGAAGGTGTCCCTCGGGGTGCGGTCCCAGCGGCCGTCGCGCTGGAGGCGCAGGGCCGCGGCCTTGACGGCCAGGCGCACGTCCTCGGGCGAGCAGTCCATGGCCAGGTCCACGCCCCTGAAGCCCAGGCCGTAGAGCACCGCGAACTTCTTGGCGTCCGGGAAGTGGGAGGCGAAGAGGTGGAAGAGGAGGTTGCCGGTCTCGAGGTTGGGGCAGATGATGACGTTGGTGCCGCCCCCCTTCTCCTCGGAGGGCTTGTAGAAGCCGGCGGAGCGCTGGGAGATGGCGGTGCTGATCTTGACCTCGCCGGCGATCGTGACCGTGCCGTAGCGCGGGTAGCGCGCGACCTTGTCCGCCAGCAGCTTCTCCACCAGGGGCATGGCCTGGCGCACCATCTCCGGGGAGGGCCCCTCGTCCGAGCCCTTGTGGGAGTAGGAGACGATGGCCGCCCGGATCTCGGGCAGGACGTCCTCGGGGAAGAGGTCGCGGGCGACCTCGCAGGTGCCGACCGCGACCTCAGCGAGGACCTCCGGGGTCATGACCGCGTTGACGCCGACGTCGCCGAAGACCACGATGTTGTGCGGGTAGAGGCCCTCCGGGTGGCTGTCGGGCAGGACGAAGACGCCGACCTCGCAGACCGGCCTGCTTCCCAGGAGCTTGAGCATCGGCCGGAAATAATCCTTGGGGCTGTGGGTCGCCCCGCCGACCACGAGATCGGCGTGGCCCATGTGCGTGGCGTAGAGGCCGAAGCGGCCGGGCTCGGTGACCGCGTCGCGCGCGTCGTCGAGGCTCTTGAAGAGGCCGGCCCCGCGCTGGAGGGCCTCCGCGGCGAACTCCTCGAGCAGGTCCTTGCGCCGGAGGACGTCCACGAACACGCTCTGCGAAAGGGCGTAGTCGATGCGCGCCGGGTCGAGGTGGGAGAGGTGCTTGGCGGCCACGGCGCGGACCTCGGCCTCGGTGGCGAGCAGGACCGGCTTGATGAAGCGGGTGAGGTGGCAGACAGCCTCGAGGATCCTGGGCTCGAGGGGCTCGGTCACCATCGCGACCGGACGGTCTTTCTGGACGGCGGTGAGCTGGGCGTCGAAGGACTTCTCGATCTCGTACATGGATGGCCTCGGTTCCCGGAGTCTCCCCTACCGGAGGATTATATCTTTTGTCCGGACATTACGAACCTGCCGCGGCCTCAGCCCCTCGGGGGGAACACCCCTTTCAGGCGCAAGGGGTCGTCCTCGACCCGGACGCCCGAACCGGCCAGCGCCTTCTCCACCAGGTCGAAGCGCGTCAGGGCCGTGGAGCCCATCTGGTCCGTGTACCAGATGTAGGTCTTGCGGCCGCTCCTGGTCGTGATGAGGTAGCCCTTGGCCTCGGCCGCGGACATGAGGGAAGCCTGGCCGGCCGCGAGCAGGCCGCGCCTGCCCCCCATCAAGGTCAGGATCCAGAGGGTCTTGACGAGCCAGCCCGGAGGCTGGAAGGTCGCGCGCCGGATGGAGGCGAAATCGTCGTAGAGGATGTCCTCCGAGCCGGTCAGCCCGCCGAGGACCAGGCGGTCCTCGAGCACGGTGACGCTGAAGCCTCCCCAGACCGCGCCCAGGTACTCGGAGAGAAGGCCCAGGCCCGCGACGAGCCAGAAGACCATGGCGAAGGGGAGCCACTCGGTCACGGTCTGCACGGAACTGCCCACCACGAAGAACGGCATGGCGAAGAACAGGCCGAACATGATGAGGCCGGAGGAAAGGTCCCCGAGCACGACCCGCCAGCGCGCCACCGACGCTGTCTTGGGCCCGGCCTTCGGCCATGGGAGCAATGCGTAGACGAGCAGGCCGCCAGCCAG
>JBAZSR010000193.1:0-7106 GCA_041662295.1 Elusimicrobiota bacterium
GCCGCGCCGGGCTTGCCCGCCAAGGCCTTCCGCGCTCTGGCCCCGACCACGCCCATGCGGCCCCACTCCCTGACGGAGCCCATGAGCTGCAGGCCTTCGGAGTCTCCTTTGGCCGCGGCCGTGCCCGCGACGCGGGAATCCTTGGGGGAGAACACCGGGTCCACCACGGCCAGGGCTCCCTCGCCCTGGGCGCCTGTCTTGGCAAGCGACCGGAGCAGGGTCAGCGAGGTCGCGGACTGGGCGTAGCCCACGGGGAAGAGGTCGCCGAGATAGGTCACGCCCAGAGGGAACGGCCCGTGCTCCCCCTCACCGAGCTTCTCCTGCTTCGGGAGACCTGCGGCCAGGGACTCGAAGGGAACGAGACCGAGGCTCTCGTCCGGGACGATGATCACGGATGCCGCGGACGGGAGCGCGGCCAGGCCGCGCTCCCGTCCGGGTGGAGGCGGCACGGCCGCGCCAGCGACGCCGGGCGCGGCCAGTGTTGACCCGAAGAGAACGTCATAGAGCTTCTTGCTGACCGAAACCTTGTAGCCCGCGAGGTCGGACGCGGAGGAGATGCCCTCGAAGCTGTCCCGATATTTGAGGGCGAGTCCCTCGAGCGCGGCCCGGCCGAGCGGTATCTCCCGGACCGAGACCTTGCGGTCGGCGCCGTCGATGGCGAAGAGGAAGGTCTTCTCGGCCGTCACCTCGAAGGAGAGCAGCCTCTCTTCGGGCCGGAGAGCGACATCCGCGGCCTTGAGCGGGTTCGGGAAGCGCGTGGCGGCGTACTCCGGGCTGCTCTTGCGAAGCTCGGACACGAATCCCTCGAACTCGGCCCTGGCCTCCTTAAGCTCGGCCTCGCGGGCCGCGAGCCCCGTTCGGTCATCCGCCCGGAAGAGCGCGTCCATCTCGGCGCGCAGGCCGCGGATGCGGGTCTCCAGGGCCTCCTGCCGGGACGTAAGGTCGGGCGGGAGCGTGAATCCAGCGCCGGCCTTGCCCCGAGCGATGGCCTCAGCCAGCAGACGCGCCTTGAGGTTCTCGGACCAGAAGAAGGCGCCGTCCGCGTCTCCCCCGCCCGCGAGGCACCGCACCAGCCCCTCGTACGGCTCGGTCCGGTCGAATCCCATGACCTTGGCGGAGAAGAATGTCTGTTTCTCGACGGGACTCAGGGCCTCGCGCTGCTCCTCGCTCAGGTCCAGGGCCCTGCGAAAATGGGCCGCGGCCTTCTGAAGGTCCCTGAGCCCGGAATGGGCGTGGCCGAGCCCCACGTTGGCCGCGAAAAGCATTTTGGCCTGCCGCGTACGCTCGCCCTCCTTGAGGGCGCGTTCGAACGAAGGCACGGCATGGACGTACTGCTTCCTGGCCAGGTGGAGCCGGCCGAGCCTCAGAGAGTCGTCGAGCCGGACATATTCGGCCTGGGCCTTGGCGAGGTCGCCCTTGGCCAGATGCACGTCCGCGAGGCTGAGCTCGACCTCACGCGTCGGCACCTCCATGATGCGGCTGGCCTTGAGCGCTTTCTCGTGATAGGTCACGGCTTTGGCGAGGTCCCCCATGTCGAGGTAGACGGCGCCGAGGTCCGCGTAGGCCTGGGCCGTGGCCTTGCCGTTCCAGCTCCCGGCCGCCTGCTTGGCCGCCATCTCATAGTACCGGATCGTCTGCACATAGTCCCCAAGGTCCGCATAGACCAGGCCGATGTCCCGCAGGATCCAGGGCTGGTTGGCGGCGTAGGCGGTCTTGGCCCCGCCCTCCTGGGAGGCCTGGTAGAGGGCCCCGTAGGCGTCCATGGCGCGCTTGTACTGCCCAAGCTGGCGGTAGACGCGGGCGAGCCTTCCCAGGGATTCAAGCTTGGGGAGCTTCTCGTGATAGCGGATGGCCTTGCTGTAGTCGCCCAGGTCCTCGTAGACCTGCCCGAGGGCCGCGGCGTCGCCGAGCTCCTCGTAGATGGGGATGGCGGCCCGGTAATCGCCGAGCCTGACGAGCTCGCCCGCGATGGCGCGGCGGGCCTCCGCGGCTTCCTTGACCTTGCCGGCCCCCTGCCGGATCCTGAGGCTGCCCTCGTAAGCCGCGATGGCCCTGCGGAAGTCGCCCTTCTTCGAGTAGGCGTTGGCGACCTGGGAGTGGATGGTGTCCCGTTCGTCGAGGGTGAGGGCCGCGACCCTCAGGACGAACGCCTCCTCGTCGTAGGCGATGACCTTGTCCCACTTCTCGTTGCGGGCAGAGGCCCCGGCGAGGGCGCGCAGGAGGCGGAAGGTTCCGTCGGCGTCCTTGAGGCCGCGGTAGAGGCCGAGCGCCTCCTCCTGGGCCGCCACCGCTTTGCCCGACTGGGTGAGCTTGCCGAAGTACGCGGTTCCGAGCTTCTCGAGAGCCTCCGCGAGCAGGCGCTTGTCCCCGGAACCCCGGGCGATGACCGAGGCCTCCTCCATGAGCTTGACGATGGCGGCGTTGGTCGCGGGGCTGAAGGCCTTCTTCTCCAGGACCACGGCCTCAGCCCACTTCGCCGCCGCCTTTTCCGCGGGCGCGGCGGCCCGGACCGTCCCGGCCTGGAGCACGGCAACAAGCACGACCAGGCACCCGAACCCGTGGATGGACTTCATGAAGCCTCCCCCAGCCCTACTTTCCGCGCCTGGCCCGGGAGGCGGCCCCGCCTTCAGCCAGCCACCGGGCAGCGTCCAACGCGTGGTACGTGATGATGAAGTCCGCGCCCGCGCGCTTGATGCAGAGCAGGGATTCGAGAGCCGCCCGCCTCTCGTCGATCCAGCCGCGCTCGGCCGCGGCCTTGATCATGGCATACTCCCCCGAGACCGAGTAGGCCGCGCACGGCACGCGGAAGGCGTCCCGGACCCGGCGCAGGACGTCGAGGTAAGCCAGGGCGGGCTTGACCATCACCATATCCGCGCCCTCCTGGATGTCGAGGGCGACCTCCCGCAGGGCCTCGCGAAGGTTCGCGGGGTCCATCTGGTAGGAGGCGCGGTCCCCGAAGCTTGGAGGCGACTCGGCCGCGTCCCGGAAGGGGCCATAGAAGGCGCTGGCGTACTTGGCCGCGTAGGCGAGGATGGCGGTGGACTCCCGGCCGGACCCGTCGAGGGCCCTGCGGATGGCTCCGACCTGGCCGTCCATCATGCCGCTGGGCGCGATGACGTCGCAGCCGGCCTCGGCGAGGCTCACGCCGGTCTTAGCCGCGAGTTCGAGGGTCGGGTCATTGAGGATCTCGTTGTTCTTGACCATCCCGCAGTGGCCGTGGTCCATGTACTCGCAGAAGCAGAGGTCCGCGATGACCGCCAGGTCCGGGAAGCGGGCCTTGACGGCCCGCGCCGCGGTCTGGACCACGCCGTTGGCCGCGTAGGCGCCGCTGGCCTTGGCGTCTTTCCTCTCAGGGATGCCGAAGAGGATCACGGCCCGGATGCCGGCAGAGACGGCCGGGGCCAGGGCCTTGACGGCCTGATCCGCCGAGAGCTGGAACACGCCTGGCATGGACCTGATGGCCCGCCGCTCGTTCCTGCCCGGCCGGATGAAGAGAGGCAGCACCAGGTCCGAGGGCTCGAGCGCGGTCTCACGGACCAGGCTCCGCAGGGCCGGGGTGCGGCGAAGGCGCCGAGGGCGCTCCGAGGGAAAGCTCATATTAAGGATTTTACTATAATGGTGCCCCCATGAAAGAAGGCATCACCTTCAGCGACGTCCTCCTTATCCCCAAGCGGTCCTCGATCGCCTCGCGCAAGGCCGTGGACACCTCCGGCCGCTTCTCCCGGAACATCACCCTCAAGTGCCCCATCGTGTCGGCCAACATGGACACCGTGACCGAGGCCGACATGGCCATCGCCATGGCGCAGGCCGGGGGACTGGGCATCATCCACCGCTTCCTCACCATCGAGGAGGAGGCCGCCCAGGTCGCCAAGGTCAAGCGCGCGGAGAGCGTCCTCATCGAGGAGCCCTACACGGTCTCCCCCCGCGACACCGTGGGCCGCGCCCGGGCGCTGATGCGGGTCAATCAGGTCGGGGGGCTGCTCGTCGTGGCCGAGGGCCGCAGGCTCGTGGGCGTGCTCTCCGAGCGCGACATCCAGTTCCACGAGGACGACGGCGAACCGGTCAAGGCCGTGATGTCCTCCAAGCTCGTCACGGCCAGGCCCGGCATCACCCTCGACGAGGCCGCCAAGGTCCTGGCCCGGCACAAGATCGAGAAGCTCCCCGTGGTCGACGCCGCCGGGACCCTCAAGGGACTCATCACGGCCAAGGACATCAAGAAGAAGAAGCTCCACCCCGAAGCCTCCGAGGACTCCAAAGGCAGGCTCCTGGTCGGCGCCGCAGTCGGCGTGGTCGGGGATTTCATGGACCGGGCAGCGGCGCTACTCGAAGCCGGGGCGGACGTCCTGGTAGTCGACGTCGCGCACGGCCACTCCGAGCACGTCATCGACGCGGTCTCGAAGATCAAGAAGCGCTGGGGCTCGGCCGAGCTCGTGGCCGGCAACGTCGCCACCTACGAGGGAGGCCGCGACCTCGTGGAGGCCGGGGCGGACGGGATCAAGGTCGGCGTGGGCCCCGGCTCCATCTGCTCGACCCGCATCGTCTCCGGGGCGGGCGTGCCCCAGCTCACCGCGATCATGGACTGCGCCAGGCTCACGGCCAAGTCCGGCATCCCGGTCATCGCCGACGGCGGCGTGCGCGAGCCCGGCGACATCACCAAGGCCATGGCCGGCGGCGCCTCCTCGGTCATGGTCGGCAGTCTCCTCGCCGGCACCGAGGAGAGCCCGGGGCTCATGGTCGTGCGCGGGGGCGTCAAGTACAAGCTCTACCGGGGGATGGCCTCCCTGACCGCGACGCTCTCGCGCCGCATCACGGAGAGCGGCGTCTCGCGGCGCATCGAGGACGACGAAGCCGCCGAGGTCGTGGCCGAGGGCGTGGAGTCCATGGTCCCCTTCCGCGGCCGCGCCAGGGAAGTCGTGCACCAGCTCGCCGGCGGCCTGCGCTCCGGCATGAGCTACAGCGGGGCCCGGACCGTGCCCGAGCTCTGGAAGAAGGCCGAGTCCATCCGCATCACCCCGGCCGCCTGGGCCGAGTCCCTGCCCCGCCTCGAGCGCAAATGATGCCAGGCACCGTCATCAAGGCCGCAGGCGTCGTAGGAGCTGGCGGAGCAGGCTTCCCGACCCATGTGAAGGCCTCGGCCAAGGCCGAGGTCGTGATCGCCAACGGCGCGGAGTGCGAGCCCCTCCTCTACAAGGACAAGGAGCTCCAGAAGCACTTCGCGGACCTCGTGGTCTCCGGCATGGAGCTCATGATGGCCGCGACCGGCGCCAAGAGCGGGGTGGTGGGCGTCAAAGAGAAGTACCGCGAGGTCATGGGAGCCTACGGCAAGGCCTTGAGCGGCAAGCCCCGCCTGCGGCTCCTGGGCCTGGACAACTACTACCCGGCAGGCGACGAGTACAGCCTGGTCTACGAGGCCACGGGCCAGCTCATCCCCCAGGGCGGCATCCCCATCCAGATCGGCGCCGTGGTGGACAATGTCGAGACCCTCATCAACGTGGCCTTGGCCTCCAAGCAGCCGGTCACGGACACCTACCTCACCGTGGCCGGCGCGGTCAAGAAGCCCGTGACCCTCAAGCTCCCGGTGGGGACGCCGATCGCGGAAGCCATCAGGCTCGCGGGCGGGGCCTCGGTCCCGGAGTTCGGGGTCCTCGACGGCGGCGCCATGATGGGCCGGCCCGCGGAACCCTCCGAGCCCCTGACCAAGACCAGCGGCGGCCTCATCGTCCTGCCTAAGACCCACGGCCTGTGGCGCAAGAAGACCGCCTCCCAGCGCTCCATCGACCTCATCGGCAAGTCCACCTGCGACCAGTGCTCCCTGTGCACGGAGTTCTGCCCGCGCTACCTCCTGGGATACGCCATCCAGCCCCACAAGGTCATGAGGAGCCTCTCCTTCTCCGGCCCGGACCGCAAGGTCTGGGACGAGTGGTCGCTCCTGTGCTGCGAGTGCTCCCTGTGCAACCTCTTCGCCTGCCCGGAGGAGCTCGACCCCAGGGACGTATGCGTGGCCTCCAAGAGGGCCCTGGCCGAGAAGAGCGTCCACTGGAAGAACGCGTCCCTCAACACGGGCGCGGCTCCCAAGGTCCACCCGGTGCGGGAGTTCAGGAAGATCCCCCTGGAGAGCCTCATGCGCAGGATCGGCCTGTGGGACTACAGGGCCGAAGCCCCGCTGGATGAGCGCGTCCACCAGATCGGCCGGGTCAGCATCCCCCTCAAGCAGCACATCGGCGCGCCCGCCCAGGCGGTCGTATCCGTTGGAAGCAAGGTCCTCCGCGGGGACCTCATCGGCGAGATCCCCGAAGGCAAGCTCGGAGCTCGCGTGCACGCCAGCATCAGCGGCACCGTGCGCTCCGTGGACACCAGCGTCGTCATCGAGGCCTGACCAAGGAGTCTCCCATGTCCCCCTTTGCAGCGCGCGACCCAGGACTCTCTCCCGTGGGCCGGGATGTCGGCGACGCCGGCAAAAAGTCGCTCTCCTCAATCGGCGGGGTGGAGACCAGCTCCATGGCAAAGGGCTTCGCCGTGGTCGACGCCATGCTCAAGGCCGCGGATGTCACGCTGCTCCTGTCGCGCACGGTCTGCCCGGGCAAGTACATCGCGCTCGTGGCCGGCGAGGTCGCGGCCGTGAAGGCCTCGGTCGAGGCCGGCGCCTCCGCCGCGGCCGAGTCCTTGGTGGACCAGTTCGTCATCCCCAACATCCACCCCGAGGTCTTCCCGGCCATCGCCGGCACCACCCAGGTGACCGAGCTCCAGGCCCTGGGCGTGGTGGAGACCTTCTCCGTGGCCTCCCTCATCGAGGCGGCCGACGCCGCGGTCAAGGCGGCGTCCGTGCGCTTGATCGAGATCCGCCTGGCCATGGCCCTGGGCGGCAAGGCCTTCGTGACTTTCACGGGCTCGGTGGCCGCGGTCACCACATCCGCCTCGGCCGCTGCCGAGAACGCCGGGGCCAAGGGCCTGCTGGGCCAGAAGGTCGTCATCCCCAAGCCCAGACCCGAGCTCCTGCGCGAGCTGATCTAGATTAAATAGACGAGCCAGCAGCCTGCGTGCTATCGTGGGTTGCTCCCCGGAGAGGGAACCTATCCACACACGGAGGTGATGCTGGCTCTATGCTC
>JBAZSR010000194.1:0-7078 GCA_041662295.1 Elusimicrobiota bacterium
CTGTGTCATGGCGCTGGGGCCTCCTTCCCGGCCTTGAGGGCGTCCTTCACGAAGTCCTCCACGGCCGGCAGGGTGAGCGCGTTCTGCATGGCCTCGGCCGTCAGGCTCACGTTCCACTCGGCCTCAACGGCCATCATGAGGGAGATGTGGCCCAGGGAGTCCCAGCCCGGGAGGACGCCGAGCTGGGCGTCGTCCGGGATGCTCTCCGCCGGGATCTGGAAGAGGTCCGACATGATCGCCTTGAGCCGTTCCTTCATGGGGGACTGCCTCCCGGGGCGGAAGGGGATTTCGCCGATGTCGTGATCTGGACGCCGTCCGGCCTGGGAGGAGTCTTTGGGGAGGCGAGGCGGTAGAGCCCCTCCTCTCCCGCGGGCTCGAAGCCCAGCTTCGGGTAGAAGTCCTTGGCCTGCCCGTTCTTGGGCGTGGGGATGTGCCGGCCGAGGATGACCCGGCAGCCGGCCTCCCAAGCGATCTCGACGAGGCTGGCGGCGAAGGCGTCCTCCACGAGCCTGCCGAGCACGCGGCAGCTCATCAGCAAAGTGTCGATCTCGGCCTCGGCCCCGGCTAGGCGCAGGACCGCGAAGCCTACGATGCCGTTGTCTCCGAAGGCGTCGGTCAGCGTCAGGGTGTAGGCCCGGACCGATGGTTCCTTCATCATGGCGGAGAGCTCCGCGGAGCCATAGCGCCGGGTGGTGAGGTTGAACTGGTTGGTCTTGCCGCAGAGCTGGGCTGCGCGCTGGAGGGTGGCCTCGGAGAGGGGCTCGATGAGCGCCTCCTGCTTCAAACCCGCCAGGAACTCCAAAAGGGAGCCGGACGAGGACCGGAGCGCCTCCCGCTGTCCGCGCTCCTCGTACTGCTTGGCGCGGCCGGCATCCTCGGCCGTGAGGCTTAGGCGGTGGAGTGGCCGGAGCTCCCTCAAAAAGCGGGGCCTCAGCGTCGGGTCAGCCGGGAGCTCCGGGACGGTGGCCGGGAGCTGGGCCGCTACCCCGGCGCGCTGGATGGGGTCGTCGTCAAGGAAGACGAAGCTGTCCACCCCGAGGGAGAGCTCCTTGGCGATGGAGCGGAGGTTCTCGGATTTGTCGAGCCAGTTGATCCTGAATGCCGCGAAGTCCGAGCGCTTGAGGACCATGCCCCGGTTCTTCTCGAAGACCTCCCAGGCCGCGGCCTCGTCGTTCTTGCTGCACACGGCCAGGAGCAGGCCCGCGGCCTTGAGCCTGAGGAGCTCGCGCTGGAAATCCTGGAACGCCAGCCCGATGCCCTCGGTCCCGAGCTCCAGGTTCTCCCAGCCGTCCTCGCCCGCGATGCCGCCCCAGAGCGTGTTGTCGAGGTCCACGGCCACGACCTTGGCTCGGGGAAGGACCGCGAGCTCGAAGTAATAGGCGATGAGGTCGGAGAGGGCCTTGGTCCCCTCGAGGCCCAGGCGCATGCGCGCCGTGTACCAGAGCCTGTCGTCGTTCAGCCGCAGGGACCCGCGGCCGCGGGCGTGGAAGTCGAGGTCCACGGCCACGATCCTCCCGCTCCCCCCGGGCTTCACCGGGAGCCTCCTCAAGCCCGCGAGGAAGGCCTCGAGGCCGGCCTGTCCTCGGAACGGCTCGCCGGAACCGGCCACGAACGGCGCCGGGGGGGCCGCCAGCGGAGGGACCACGAGGTAGAGTGTCGCGCCAGGCAGGCTGGAGAGCAGGCGTCCGGCCAGGGACTCCAGGGACGCGAGCTCAGCAGTGACCCTCCGGGACTGCTCCCCGTTCGAAAGGGCTGGGCCCGCGTAGAAGTCCGGGAAGAGGTCCTCGAGCGCGGCGTAGAGGACCACGGCGTCCGGCTTGAAGGCGTAGAGCCCCGAGCCGGGGTCGAGGATCTCCTGGCGCCACTGGTTGAAGTCCGCCAGCCGTGGCACGAGGTGCAATCCCAGCCTGGCGAAGGCGGCGGCCAGCATGGGCGGCAGGTGGTCGAGGGTGAAGCTTCCCAGCACGGCGAGCCGCTGCTCCGGCCTGCCGTCGGGGTTGCCGGAGGAGAGGATCCTCCTGCCATCCGCGAGGTCCCGGACCGCCTCCTTGCTCATGCGCGGGGCGCCGTCCCTGTCCGGAGCGCCTCGGCGAGGCCCGCGACGTCCCTGCCCAGGTTCACGAGCGTGCGGAACTCCTCAGGCGTGGCGCTCAGCGAGTGGTCCCGGATGACCTGGGAGGTCTTGTCGAGGGTGAAGTGCTTCTCCACGAGCCGGGCGCCTCGGGCGAGGGCGAGCAGGCAGCCCTCGATGCCCATGAGGTGGTCGCTGTAGCCGAAATAGCGTTCTCCGAAGCGCTCCGGGAAGTCCTTCAAGTCCTCGTAGCGGGCCGGGTACTTGGACACGCAGTAGAGGAAGCGGACCTTGGGGCCCTGGAAGGGGAGGTCGTTGCCCTCGTGACGGCCGAGAGAGACGAAGGTCTCGCGGCCCTCCGCGATCACGGCGCGGCAGAGGTCCGGGTACTCGACGACCGTGCGGGAGGCGATCTTGTAGCGCTCCAGGCCCACCTCTTTCACCCAGCCCCAGACCTCGGGCTTGATGATGGAGGCCATGCACTCCACGCCGAACTGGGCGCACCAGCGCTTGAGGGTCCGGAGGCGCTCCGCGTCGAAGAAGTTGATCTCGTCCTTGGCCCCGCGGTGTCCGATCTGGAACTTGGCGATGTCCGCCCCGGCCCAGGCCGCCTGGCGGATGAGCTCGTAGTTCATGTCGAAGTTGCCGTCGTGGTTCATCCCGATCTCCGCGACGAATAGGGGCTTCATGCCGGTCGCCTCCTTGCTGCGTCTTGCTCATCCTTTGCCGTGGCCGCCGCGTACTCCGCGGGGTGAGCCCGGACCCACGCCATCACGTCCGCGAGGGAGAAGTCCGGGTCCTTGGGGAGGAGGTCGGAGAAGATCCTCTCGACGAGGTCGAACTCCCGCTGGTAGTTCACCGGGAAGCCCATGTCCGGCGCGAGCAGGCCTGACCAGGGCCCGCGGGCCTCGAGGTAGGCGCACCGGAAGACCTCGGGGTTCGTGAAGATGAACGAGTTGGTGCCCAAGGGGGAGTTGAAGAGCTTGGGGAATTCGCTCCAGCGCCGGGCAGCGGAGACCCGGTAGGCCTGGACCCGGATGCCGACCGGGAACCGCGGGAGCCCGGGGCTGTGGGGATACTCCCGCGTGAGGTTCGCGGCGTAGTCCGCGTCCTCCCTTGCGCGCAGGGCCAGGACGTCGTCGATGAGAGCGGCGTGGACGAGGGGGTTGTCGCCCAGGAGCTCGGCCACGACCTCGCAGGAGAACTCCCGGGCCGCCCCGCAGACCCGCTCGTTGATGTTCTCCTCCGAGCCTCGGTGGCAGGGCGCGCCCAGCTCCCGGGCGAGCGCCGCGATGGCGTCGTCACCAGGCAGGGTCGTGGTCGCGATGCCGACCCCGGAAAGGCGGCGGCTGCGGCGGGCGCGCTCCACGAGGCGCTCGAGCATGGGCTTGCCGGCGATGGGCATGAGGGCCTTGGCCGGCAGGCGGGTCGAGCCGGCTCGGGCGATGATGACAGCGAAGGTCTTTTCCATGCTGGTCAGCTTGTCCAGACGATAGTATATCAAAGCCAGGGAGGCCTTCCGGCCTCACCAGGTCCCAGGCCGGTCCCAGGCCGGGCCTAGGGAAGTCCCAAAAAAAGGGTGGGCCCATTTTCAGGCATTTCCTGAGCATTTGGACTCGCAGGGGAGGAGGGGGAGGTCCGATATAATGAATATATGAAGAACACGCCCCTTTCCTCCTGCCTCAGGCTCAGCCTTGCCTTCGCTCTGCTGCAATCCTCGGCGATCCCGGCCTTCAGCCAGACGGTCCGCGTCCTCCCGGTCCCTGGAACGGTCGTGTCCGGGATCCAGGCCGTCGGCGCCTCGGCCATCGGCTCCCGGGCCGGAGTCCCGGGCGGCGTCGGAATCCAAGGTTCCCTTCTGACCCACTCCGTCGTCCCGGTCGCCGCTCCAGCGGTCCAGGGCGTCCATGCCGTCCCCTCCCTGCCGTCCTTGCCGTCCCTGGCGAGCCCGGCTGAGGCGCGCGCCGTCGTTCCCGCCGGCCTTGCCGGTCAGGCGGCTCCGGCCGAGGGGCTCTCCTCCAGGCTCGCGCCCGGCGTCGAGCTCTCGGACTATTCCGCGGAGAAGCTCGGCCGCACGCCTGAAGCCGGCGCCCGCGAAGCCGGCGAGAAGCTCATCGACGCCATCACCCGGACCCGGGCGGTCCCGGGATCGGGCGACGTCTCGGTCTCGGCCGCCCCTGTCGAGGCCGAGGCATCCGGCCTGGCCAAACCCTCCCAGCGGGGCCCCATCGACCCCGCGACCCGCCCCTACTCGCCCTGGCGGCTCTCGACTTTCCTCCAGGACCCCGAGAAGTACGCCATGCTCTTCATCTTCGGCGCGGACGACAAGAGCTTCCGCGAGGTCCGCGGCTACGAGCTCCTCGTGGGCGACGCCGTGCACCAGGCTTTCGAGTCCGTCTACAAGCGGATCCAGGCCGGGGCCCCGGGCAAGGACGTCAAGCTCTCGGAGATCCTCGCGGTCTATGACAAGGTCTTCGACGAGGGCCACAAGTCCGGCGGCTACACCGAGCGCTCCGGCTGGAAGGCGGCCGAATACAAGCGCCGCGGCCAGGAGTTCATCAAGACGCGCTTCGCGGGTCTCGCGCCCTTCGAGAGCCAGGGCAAGGTCCTCGCCATCGAGGAGCGCGTCTTCTGGGCCATGAAGGACCCGGCCACGGGCAAGTCCTACGACTTCAAGGGCCGCATCGACCGGCTCATGCTCAAGGGCGACACGGTCTACATCCGCGACTGGAAGACCCACTTCGCGCCCCCGACCCTGACCCAGCTCGAGCGCGATGACTTCCAGCTCGGGCTCTACGCCTTGGGCCTGGTCCGTACCCGGCCGGACCTGGTGAAGGGCCGCAAGCTCGTCATCGCCTGGGATTTCAAGGAGTTCACCCAGGAGATCGTGGTGGACGAGGCCTATCTCGCACGCATCGAGGCGCAGGTCCTCGACATCCTGCGCCGCATCGAGACCTTCACGGCCCGTGTCGAGGCCGAGAAGCCCGAGTGGTTGAAGCGCTTCAGCCCCGACTCCAGCCCCGCTGGCTCCGCCCGCGCGCGCCAGGCCGTCGACGAGCTGGGCGCGGTCCGGGCCGAGATGGACGCCAAGGCGGCCGAGCTCCGCGTGCTCAGGCGCGAGTATAAGAACAAGGAAGAGGGCGTCACCCGCTACGCCCTGAGGATGAAGCAGGCCCAGGTGAAGGGCAAGCGCTACACCCTCGACGTGACCAAGACCAAGGAAGCGGCCTCCATCCCGACCAAGACCGACGATCCTGAGGGGTACGAGGAGATGGCGCGGATCCTTAAGGAAGGCGGGGCCTGGACCGGCCTCTCGGCTCTCGACGCGGCCAGTCTCCGGCGCAGCGTCGAGTCATTCGGCGGGGACGATCACGCCGTCTTCCAGAAGCTCAAGGACCTCGTCAAGTCCGGGCACCTCAACGAGGTGGAGACTTACCTCAAGAACGCCAAGGCCGACGGTCTCGGCGTGGCCAAGCCCAAGATCGAGCGCGACGCCATCGCTCCGGACTCCCAGCCCGGCGTGCTCTCCGCGACCCAGCTCGACGTCTTCCTCAGGGACGAGACCGAGTATGCCCAGCGCTACATCGTGCGCGTCCGTGATGAGGGGGGGCCCAAGCCCATGGGGACGCTGGCCGGCTCCGCCATCCACGAGACCATGGAACAGCTCTACGTGTGGATCAAGGGCGGCCGCGAGGTCGCGGACATCGATCTCAACGACCTTATGAAGCACTTCGACGCCCGCTGGGAGGCGGGGAAGACCGAGGGCGAGTACGTCCCGGACAAGGGCGTGACCGAAGCGGACTACATCAAGGGCTCCAAGGAGTACATCAAGGCCAAGTGGGACAAGCTCTACCCCTTCGACCTGGGCCGGCCCGCGTTCCTCGAGAAGAGGATGTTCTTCACCCTCACGGACCCCAAGACCAACAGGACTTATAAATTCCAGGGCATCCCGGATCGCGTCATGATCGAGGGCGACGCCGTGGTCATCCGCGACTGGAAGTCCCATTATAAGGAGCCGACCGAGGCCGAGGTCAAGGCCAAGGACTACCAGCTCGGGCTCTACATCCTGGCCCTCCGGCAGCTCTATCCGGACATGATGGCGGGCCGCAAGGCGCGCCTCGTCTGGGACTTCAAGAGCAAGGAGGTCGTCATCGACGTGGACGACGCCTACCTCAAGAACCTGGAGAAGAGACTCTTCGCGGTCCTGCGCAAGATGGATTCGTTCCGGGCCAAGGTCGAGTCCCAGCGCGAGAAGTGGGAGGAGGAGCTCGGCCTCATCGCCGTGCCCAGGACCAAGAAGGCGGCCGCCGACGCCGTGGACGGCCTCGGCAAAATCGCGGACAAGATCGTGGCCCTCGAGGAGGCCGCGGCCCCTTTGAAGGAGAAGGAAGCCTCCCTGGAAGCCGAGGTCTCGGCCTTCAGCGCCGCGACCGGCTGGGTCCGGGTGCACGGTTCACAGTACAGCTCCAAGCTCGTCAAGCGCGGCAGCGTCGCTGTCCCCACCAAAGGGAAGGACCGCCAGGCCTACGACCAGGTCACCGCGATCCTGAAGGAAGCCGGGGTCTGGGAGAAGTACTCGAACCTGGACTACTCGGCTCTGAGGAAGGCCCTGGCCGACCCGAACCATCCGGACCGGGCTGTGCTCGAGGATGTCGAGCCGCTTCTCAAGGCCATCGACAACGTCAAGGTCAAGCTCAGCAAGACCTTGAAAAAGGAGAAGCCCCGGAAGAAGAAGGCCGCGGGAGAGAGGGGCTCCGCAAGGGCCGATCAGGACTAGCCGGGGCCGGCCTTGAGCCAGCTTCCGCGGCGGATCCTGGACCGCGTCCGCTCCGAGGAGCTCCACGAAGCGGTCCGGGAGTTCCACGATTTCCTCGGGTCTGAGCCGGACGCAGTTCGCCTCAGGCCCGAGTTCGCCCGCCTCCTGGCTGAACACGGGTGGGGCGAGGAGGCCTTCCGGCAGGTCCGTCAGACGCTGGCGGAGGATGAGGTCGACGGCGGCCGGCTGGA
>JBAZSR010000195.1:0-7004 GCA_041662295.1 Elusimicrobiota bacterium
CCCCAGAGCCGGGCAGACCGGCGCGCAAGCTCGCGCCCGCCGTGGCCCTCGAGGTGTCGGACTCCGGCGAGGGGATGGAACAGGACGTGCTCAGCCGGGTCTTCGAGCCCTTCTTCACGACCAAACCCAAGGGCAAGGGCACAGGATTGGGGCTTTCGGTGGTCTTCGGCATCGTCAAGCAGAGCGGAGGCGACATTCAGGTCGAGAGCGGCAAGGGCAGGGGCACGACCTTCACCATCCGCCTGCCCGCCGTGCCGGGCGTCAAGCCCTTGCCGCAGGTCAAGCCCGCGGTCGGGTCCGCGGCCGGGCCCGGACGCGGGGAGACCGTGCTCCTCGCGGAGGATGACAAGCGAGTGCGCTCGATCTGCCGGAGCATCCTGGCCAGCCACGGCTACACGGTCCTGGCCGCGTCCAGCGGGGAGGAGGCTTTGGCGCTCGCGGGGCGGCACGACGGGCTGATTCACCTTTTGGTGACCGACATCGTGATGCCAGGGCTCTCGGGCAGGGAGGCCGCCAACCGGCTCCTGGCGGCTCGGCCCGGGACGAGGGTCCTCTATATCTCGGGCTACACCGGGGACGACCTCGGGGTCGCCGACACTTCGGCCGCCGGCAGGGGCTTCCTCGCCAAGCCTTTCACCCGGGAGGCGTTCCTGGTCAAGGTCCGTGCGCTCCTCGACGCCCAGGCTCCGGCGGGCAGGACCTGA
The DNA here is from genome assembly GCA_041662295.1 of Elusimicrobiota bacterium. GTDB lineage: Bacteria > Elusimicrobiota > Elusimicrobia > UBA1565 > UBA9628 > JACQWX01. The sequence continues at coordinate 705 of JBAZSR010000195.1, forward strand.
CTCCACCGACGGGGGCGGCCGGTTCCCCTGATTTTCGTTTGATTCCGGGCAGCTACCCTTGTCATGGTGGGCCCAGGAGGGGACGATATGCCGACGAGACAGCCGGTCCTCCGTACGGAATTCGCTCCGGCGGAGCGTGCCGCTCCGGCGGAGCTGCGCCGCCAGCACGCGGCCTTCGCCAGGCTCCTCCTCGTGCCGCAGCTCCTCGAGGCCATGCCGTCCATGGTCATGGCCTTGAACGGGTGTCGGCAGGTCATCTATCACAACCGGCGCCTCTCCGGCGTCCTCAAGGAGAGGGGGTTGGAGTCGGGCGTTGGTCTGCGGCCCGGCGAGGTCGTGGACTGCATCCACTCCGATGAGACCCCCGGGGGGTGCGGCACGACCAGGTTCTGCCGGCACTGCGGCGCGGTCAAGGCGATCCTCGCGGGCCTCGAGGGCAGGGCCGCCATGGAGGACTGCCGGATCACCACGCATGCCCCGGGAGGGTCGCTCGACCTGAGGGTCTGGGCCACCCCGTTCACCTTCGGCCGCGACCAGCGCTGCGTCATCTTCTCGGTCCAGGACATCGCCCACGAGAAGAGACGCGAGGCCCTGGAGAACGTCTTCTTCCACGACATCCTCAACACCGCGGGGGCGGTGCGGGGAGCCGTCGAGTTCCTGGCCGAGGCCTCGCAGGAGGAGGCCGCGGCCTTCAGGGCGATGGCCTCGGCCGCGGCGGACAAGCTCATCGAGGAGATCCGCTCCCAGCGCGACCTCAACGCCGCGGAGAGGGGCGAGCTCTCCCCGCAGCGCGCTCCGGTGTCCGCGTCCTCGATCGTCCGCGAGGCGGCCGGTCTCTACAGGAGGCTCGCCGAAGCCAGGGGCCGCTGGCTCCACGCCGCGGAGCAGGACCCGGACCTCGAGTTCCTCTCGGACAAGAGCCTGGTCCGCCGGGTCGTGGGGAACATGGTCAAGAACGGCCTCGAGGCCTCGACCCTGCCCGGCACCGTCCTGGTGTCCTGGCGCAGGGACGGCGACGGCGTGGTCTTCGAGGTGCGCAACCCTGAGGTCATGCCCGAGCATGTCCAGAGCCAGGTGTTCCAGCGGTCCTTCTCGACCAAGGCCGCCTCGGGCCGGGGCCTGGGCACCTACGGCATGAAGCTGCTCGGGGAGGGGCTCCTCAAGGGGAGGGTGTGGTTCAAGTCCGGCCCCGGGGCCGGAACGAGCTTCTTCGCGCGCTTCCCGCTCGCTTAACAATTTCGCAACAGCGTATTGGACGAATGTTAGCCAAGCCATGGATGCGACTCTCACTTTGGGGTTGACGGCCTGCGGTCTGGGCATCGTGCTGGCCGGGCTCTGGCACCGCCGGCTCGAGCATGAGCAGTCCGAGGCGGCCAGGAAGGCGCTCCAGGAGGCCCGTGAGCGGGGGACCCACCAGGCCGTGGCCCAGCACCCCCTGATCAAGGGGACCGAGTGCCTCGGGTGCGGCTCCTGCGCCGAGGCCTGCCCGGCGGGCGACGTGCTGGGCCTGGTCAACGGGACCTCGCACGTCATCCACGGAGCCAAGTGCATCGGCTACGGGAAATGCGCCGAAGCCTGCCCGGTGGGCGCCATCTCGGTCGGCCTGGGGGACCTGTCGGCCAGGCCGGACATCCCGATCCTCTCCCCGAGCCTGGAGACCAGCGTGCCCGGCCTCTACATCGCAGGAGAGCTCGGCGGCATCGCCCTCATCCGCCACGCGGTCCAGCAGGGGACGGCAGCGGTCGACGACATCATCCGGAAGAACGGAGGGGCCGGGCCGAAGGCTCCCGGGGTGAGGGACCTCGTCGTGGTCGGGGCCGGCCCGGCGGGCATGGCCGCAAGCCTGCGCGCCAAGGAAGCCGGGCTGGACTTCCTGACCTTGAGCGCGGACAGCGTGGGGGGGACGATCCGCAAGTATCCCCGCCGCAAGCTCACGCTTCTGCAGACCGTGTACATCCCTCTCCACGGCCGACTGGATGAAGGGGTCTACGAGAAGGAGCGTCTCGTGGAGCTCTGGGAGAAGCTCGCCTCCGAGCGCTCGGTGCCCATCGAGATCGGGGCCACGCTCACGGCCGTGCGGCGCGACGAGGGCGGCTTCGAGGTCGCGACCAACTCGGGCTCGGTGCGGGCTCGGCATGTGGTGCTGGCCCTGGGCCGGCGCGGCATGCCGCGCAAGCTCGGGGTCCCGGGCGAGGACCAGGCCAAGGTCCTCTACGAGCTTGCGGACGCCGCGACCTACACGGACCAGCGCATCCTCGTCGTGGGCGGGGGGGACAGCGCGGTCGAGGCCGCCACGGCCCTGGCCAACCAGCCCGGCAACCGGGTCGTCCTGTCCTATCGGAAGGCGTCCTTCTTCCGGCTCAAGGAGCGCAACCAGCGGCGGCTCAAGGAGTTCGCGGACTCGGGCCGGATCAAGGTCGTGCTCTCCTCCTCCGTGGAGTCCATCGAGCACGGCGCGGTGGTCCTGCGTCTGGAGCCCGGCGGGCCGCCGGAGCGGGTGCGGCTGGACAACGACTGGGTCTTCGTGTTCGCTGGAGGGGAGCTCCCCTTCGCGCTCCTCAAGGGCATGGGCATCAAGTTCGGGGGCGACGAGGCCGCCTTGGCGGGCGCTCCCCCGGCCGAGGCCGGGCCCGGCGGGGCGCACCTCGTCCCCAGGCTCTTTGCGAGCCTGGGCTGGGCGATCGCGGCCTGCGCCGCGCTCGTCTTCGCGGCGGGCTGGGGCTACTACGGCCTGCCGGCCGCCGAGCGGCCCCTGCACGCCTATCACGCCCTCCTTAAGCCTTCGGGCACGGCCGGGCTCTTCTTCGGCGTGTTGGGGACCATGCTCATCGCCTTGAACCTCTCCTATGTGGTCCGGCGCGGCCTCATCCGCCAGGAGCGACTGGGCAGCCCCCGGAGCTGGATGTCCTTCCATGTCCTGACCGGGCTCATCGGGCCCCTCTTCATCCTGCTCCACAGCGCATTCTCCCTGCGCAGCCCCCTGGCCTCGATCGCCGCGGTATCCCTTCTGGTCGTTGTGCTGACCGGGCTGGTGGGCCGCTATATCTACGCCCGCACCCCGCGGTCCGTGGAGGGGCGGGAGCTGGAGCTCGCGGAGATCCGCCGCAGCCTGTCCGCCCACCGCGAGGAGCTCGAGAGGCTCGGCGTCCCCCTGGAGGGCCTGGCGGCCTCGGGCGCTCCGGACCTCTCCCGCGGCGCGGGCTCGGTCCTGGCCGGGTTCTCGGCTCTCGTGAGGGGCGACCGTGAGCAGTCGCTGGAATACCGGAAGCTCGAGGAGGCCGTCCTTTCCTCGCCCCACCTGCGGCCCATCGCCGACGACATCCTCTCCATGGGTCTGCGCTGCCTCCGGGAGCGCAGGTGGCTCGCTCGCTACCATGAGCTGCGCTCCTTGATGAGCAGCTGGCGCTTCCTGCACCTCTGGTTCGCGCTCATCATGATCGTCATCGCGGTCTTCCATATCTTCGTCGGTCTCAGGCACGGCCGGCTCGAACTCGGGCATGCTTCGACAACCTTCACGCTCCCTTGACCCAGCGCTCCAAGGCTCCGCTCATCGTCGGCATCCTTCTCATCGGGGCCGTGGGCGCGTTCCTGGCGCTCTACCGTTCCTCGCCCGGGGAGCTCTCCCGCGCCCATGGCCGCGTGGCCGGGTCGCCCTTCATCGGGGACTGCAACAAGTGCCATTCCAGCCAGGGCATGGCCCGGGGCTGCCTGGACTGCCACTCCGAGATCGAAGCAGGGCTCAAGGCCGGCAAGGGCCTGCACGCCAGGCTTCTCGAAGGCAAACCCACCGAGTGCGCCTCCTGCCACTCCGAGCATCACGGCCCGGACTTCGCCCTGGTCAACCGCGTCTCCTGGCAGGGCAGGGAGCCCAAGGACTACAAGCACGACACGCGGTCCTACCGCCTTGGAGGCAAGCACTCGGGCTTGGCTTGCAAGGACTGTCATGAGAAGCACGCGCCCAGGTTCAGCCTGCCCAAGTATCCGAAGCTCGTCCGGGCCAGGACCTTCCTGGGCCTCCGGCAGGAGTGCGCGGCCTGCCACAAGGACGTGCACGCCGGAGGCTTGGCAGCGGACTGCGGGAAGTGCCATGACGAGAAGGCCTGGAAGCCCGCGCCCCTCTTCGACCACGAGAAGCTCTACTCCCTGGCGCTCGGCCACGCCAAGCGGGAGTGCAGGCTCTGTCACCTCATCCCTCCGCCTGGGACACCGCCGCCTCAGGTTGTTTCCACCGGCACCGCGGCCTCGGAGGGCTTTCGAGGCTTTCCCTTCGACAAGAACAAGGGCAAGCGCTGTTCTGACTGCCACAAGACCCCGCACCGGACGAAGTGGCCAGGGGACTGCGACGATTGCCATACCAAGCTGGCCGTGCCTTGGGCCGAGGCGGGCAAGAAGATGACCCCTGAACTGCACGCCCAGGCCGCGTTCAAGCTCAAGTCCCCGCACGGCAAGGCCGCGTGCAAGGACTGCCATCCCCCTGCCCTGAAGCTCGACCAACGCTACCGCCACTCCAAGACCGGCAAGCCCAGGTCCGAGAAGGAGTGCGAGCTCTGCCACAAGGACTCCCACGCCGGGCAGTTCATCGCCCGGCACCCCAAGTGCATGGACTGCCATGACGCCGCGGGGTTCAAGCCCGGCCGCTACGGGGTCCGCGACCACAAGACCTACAGCCTCGAAGGCCGCCATGCCAAGGCCAAGTGCAACGACTGCCACGTCCTCGACCCCAAGACGGCCTCGGTCAAGGACCCCAAGCTCCGCGTGCGGCTCTATGTCCCGATGAGGAAGGACTGCGCCTTCTGCCACCCGGACGTCCATCTCGGGCAGTTCCGGGGTCCGGGCAAGGCTCCCGGAGGGGCGGCCGGGACCCGCTGTGAGGACTGCCACCAGGACGCCGTGACCTGGAAGACCACGGTCTTCAACCACGACCGCCAATCCCGGTTCAAGCTTGACAGCGCGCACGCCAAGGTCGCGTGCAAGGACTGCCATCCCCTCGTGACCCTCAAGGACGGCAGGAAGCTCGTCCAATACAAGCCCGTCGGTGTCAAATGCGGAGATTGCCATGAACTCGCCGTTCCCTAGCCTTCGGCCGGGACGCGCCCGGCGGCTCCGGGCCCTTCTCCTGGCGCCGCTCCTGCTGGCCGCGCCCTGGAGCCTCTCGAGCGAGCCCCTCGACGAACGCCTGCGCTGGGACAAGAAGTGGGGGCCGCTGGTGCCCCACAAGAAGTTCCCCAAGGACTGCTCCACGTGCCATCTGGCCAAGCGCTGGGACATCCTGCGCGAGGACTTCAGGTTCGACCACTTCAAGGAAACGGGCTTCCGCCTGACCGGCGCCCATGCCCGGGCCTCCTGCCTGCGCTGCCACAACGACCGGGGACCGGTCAAGGCCTACCTTTCCAGGGGCTGCGGAGGCTGTCATGTGGACCCCCACCAGCGTACCTTGGGCTTCGACTGCTCCCGCTGTCACGAGGAGACCTCCTGGGGCCGCTCGGGCCGCAGGGGCGAGAAGACGGCGGACCACGGCCGCACGCGCTTCCCCCTGGCAGGCAGGCATGCCCTTGTGCCCTGCCAGCAATGCCATGAGCGCGCCGAGTCCGGGGTCTACAGCGGCGCGGCCCTGGACTGCTGGTCCTGCCACCGGGCGGCAGCGGACAGGGCCAAGGACCACTCGGCCAAGGGCTTCTCCCGCTCCTGCCAGCTCTGCCACGACGCATTCTCCTGGTCCAAGGTTTCCTTCAATCATGGCGCCCTTGCCGGAGGCAGGTCCTGCTCCGACTGCCACAGCAGCGAATACCAGAGAGCCGCCAACCACGTTTCCAAGGGCTACCCTCAGACCTGCCAGAGCTGTCACGTCACCGGTTCCTGGAGCCGGGCATCCGTCAACCACGCGGCTTTCGCAGGAAGCGCGGCCTGCGTCTCCTGCCACCAGAGCGCCTTCCAGAGCGCCCCGAACCACTCGAGTCAGGGCTATTCCCAGACCTGCCAGAACTGCCACGGAACATCCGCCTGGAAGCCCGCCAACCTCCAGCACGCTAATCTTGGCGCAAACCCTGTGTGCAGCAGCTGCCACCAGCCGAGGTACGCTGCGGCCCGGCCCACCCCGGCGTCCAACCACGCTGCCAACGGGTTCCCGACGACCTGCCAGAACTGCCACAACACCACGGCCTGGGGACCTGGCACAGTCATGAGGCACCAGTATGTGCCCGCGACCCCGTGCTCGACCTGCCATCAGGCCAACTACCAGTCAGCGCCCAACCACGTCTCCATGAACTTCTCGCAGAACTGCCAGAGCTGCCACACAGGGAC
>JBAZSR010000196.1:0-6927 GCA_041662295.1 Elusimicrobiota bacterium
GCTACTATTGGAAAAAACAGAGGCCGGACAGGATGCTCGCCGCCATCATGAGCCGCCGGGGGGCGCGGTTCGAGCCAGCCCTGGTCAAGCTGCTCGTCACCTGCGTGGGCTTCCATCCCGTGGGAACGCTGGTCCAGCTCGACGACGGCCGGCGCGGCATCGTGGTCCGGCCCAACCCGGCCAACCCGTCCCGGCCCAAGGTCTACATGTTCGAGGAGCCGGAGCGGGTCCCGATCCCGATGCCCGGTTCCCCGGCCCCCGCTCCAGGGGCGCCGCCGCCGGAGCCCGAGCCGGTCATCGTGGACACCTCCGAGCTCGAGGAGTCAGGCTTGAGGTTCAAGACCAGCGTGGCCCGCAACATCCAGCCTCCGGCCGGGCTCGACATCCCCGGCCTGCTCGACAAGAAGAAGGAATTCCTCCTCAGCTACACCATTTGATGGTGTCAGAGATTGCGCTTGTTGCGTTTTGCGCGACAAACGCAACAAGCGCAATCTCTGACACCAACGTGAACTAGTAGGAGGAGAGGAACTTCTCGTCTTCGGCCAGCTCTTTGAACACGGTCGCGAGGTCGGTCAAAGAGATCATGCCCACCACGTCCCCGTGTTCCGTGACGGGGAGGTGGCGAAAATGGCCCTTCGCCAGGGAGGCGAAGACCTTCTCAAGGGGCTCGCCGCAGTCCACCGTGACGAGCTTGCGCGTCATGACCGAAGCCACGCTCGTCTTCTCCGGGGAGAGGCCCTCGGCCACGACCTTGCGGGCGAGGTCGCGCTCCGTGAAGATGCCTTCGGGCCGGGGCAGGCTTCCGACGAACACCGACCCGGTCTTGCCCTTCTTCATCACCCTCGCCGCCTCGGCCGCGCTCGCTTCCAGGGAGACGCAGACGAGCCGCCGCTTCATGAGCCCGCTCGCAGTTTCCATGTGGTGATGGTAGAAAAGACCTGCCGCGGGGCGCAAGCCGGTCGGCCGGAGCGCTCCCTTCGAGGAAAATGATAATATCATCCCCCGCGGAGGAGCTTGGCGCCATGAACAAGAGGATCAGACTTCTCGTGAAGGTCGGGGCCGTCCTGGCGGTCGTGGGGGTCGCGGCCGTGGTCGGGCTCGGCATGGCCCTGAGGAAATACCTCCCGCCCGAGAAGGCGCGGGAGCTCATCCTGACCCATTCCCGCAAGTTCCTCCACCGGGAGGTCAAGCTCCAGTCAGTGGACCTCGGCGTCCTCAGCGGCCTCGTGGTCAAGGGCGTCGAGGTCTCGGAGAAGCCCGACTTCAAGGCCGGCACGTTCATCCGGGCGGACGCCTTCCAGCTCAAGCTCCAGCTCATCCCCCTGCTCCATCGCAGCGTGGTGGTGGACCGCCTCAAGGCCTCCGGGGTGAAGGTGCAGGTCCTGCGCCGCAAGGATGGGAGCTTCAACTTCTCGGACCTCATGGCGCCCTCGACGGGCTCTGCCCCCGCCAAGCCGGCCGCCCCGGCCGCGCCCGCCTCCACGCCCCTCGACCTCAGGGTCTCCGAGGCCGCGCTCGCAGACGGCGAGGTCTCCTTCGTGGACGAGGCCCTCGGCGCCAAGGTCCTCGTCAGCAGGCTCAACGCATCCGCGTCGAACCTCGGGCTCTCCGCCCCCTTCGAGGGGGATGTCTCCCTGGCGGTCAACGCCCAGTACGCCGGCAAGACCTACGACGCGAAATTCGCTTGGAAGGGCCGGGCGAACTACGCGGACGGCAAGCTCGCCAAGATGTCGGCCTCCGCCAAGAAGTTCGTCCTCGAATATTCAGGGATCGCCCTTTCCGCCACGGGCCAGGTCAAGAACCTGACCGCGCCGGAGATGGACCTGCGGGCGGACCTCACGCTCAAGGGCGTCGAGGTCCTCAACATCACGGTGGCCAACGCCCGCCTCTCGAGCCTCGAGCTCAAGCAGGCGCCCGACTTCAAAGGGGAGATCGACGTCGTCTCCAAGGGTTTCTCCACGGACGGCCTCCAGTTCCTGGGGGTGCCCAAGGTGGAGGTCCCCGAGGCCATGGTCCGCTTCGGAGGAGCCTTCCAAGGGGGGGACCTCAAGATCGACTCCCTCATCGTGCGCGTCCCCCCGCTCGCCAGGATCGACGGGGAGGGGACCCTGCTCAAGGCCCTTTCGGACAAGCCTGAGATGAAGGGGAGCCTCACCCTGACCCTCGACACCCCCGAGTTCCGGCTCTCGGACCTGCCGGCCGAGGTCCAGCCCTACCTCAAGGCCGTCCCCGCCGGCCTCGTCCTGCCGGCCGTCAAGGTCCAGGGCAAGGTCTCCCTGGCCGGAGACACGGCCTCCGTGTCGCCGACCGAGATCCAGACGAAGTACGGCAAGGTCACGTTGGCCGGCACCGTACGCAGGCCCCTGAGCGCCAAGCCCGATTTCGACGCCACCGTGGCCGTGAAGCTCGACACGCCCGAGTTCAAAGCCGGCGACCTGCCGGTCTCCCTGCCGGCCTCCGTGCCCAAGGGATTCGTCGTTCCCGGGGCCAGGATCGAGGGCAAGGCCGCCTTGAAGGGGGACTCCCTCGGGCTCGACGGACTCAAGGTCGAGACCCGCTTCGGGTCCCTAGCGCTCAGCGGGACCGTGGCGGGGCTGACCTCCAAGACGCCCGAGCCGGATCTCAAGCTCTCGCTCCGCATCCCGGAGACCAGGGTCGCGGACCTCCCGGTCATCCTGTCGACCTCGCTGCCCGCCGGACTCTCCATCCCGCCGGTCGAGGCCTCCGGCAGGCTCGCCATGGCCGGCGACACCGCCCGGATCTCGGACTTCGAGGTGAGCGTCTCGCGCCTCGGCAAGGTCACGGTCTCCGGGAGCGTCGCCCGGCTCTCCTCCGGCAAGCCGTCGGCGGATCTGGAGGCCAAGGTCGCCATGAGGCTTTCCGGGCTGACGACCTCGAACATCCCGTTCCCTGTCCCGAACATGCCTTCGGGCGTCCCCATCCCGGACATGCAGATCGACGGCAAGATCAAGGTCTCCGGGGAGGACGCGGTCATCGACGGCCTCACCCTGAAGGCCAAGGACAGCAGCGTCACCCTCAACGCCACCGCGAAGAGGGCCCTCCTCGGGAAACTCGACCCGGAATTCCAGCTCACCGGGAAGGTCAAGCTCCCGGCCTTCAAGAGCGCCGACGTCCCCCTGCCCAACGTTCCGGAGGGCCTCGAGGTCCCGGCCTCCGAGCTCGAATTCGACCTCAAGGGCACGCCGGACGTGCTCCGCCCGAGCTTCTTCGGCGCCACGGTGGGCCGGACCCGCGTCAAAGCCGTGTTCCGCACGGACCAGAACACGAAGCTCAACCTCCTCGACCCGGCGAAGATGGACTGGCGGGAGTGGTACTTCTACATGAAGGTGAGCACCGTCCAGATCGCCCTGGACTCGCTCGCGAACATCTCGCCCCTGACCAAGAGCTTCAACCTCTCGGGCAGCATCTACGGCCAGGTCTCACGCGTCGAGGGCCGGCTCGGGGCCATGAGCGTGGACAAGCTCAAGGGCTACCTTGTGTTCCAGAAGGTTGCGGCCAAGGTCTACGGCCTCGACATCAAGGATTTCAGCGGCGAGATGGACGCGGACGAGGACGCGATCCGCCTCTACCGCTACGGCGGGCCCAAGCTCGAGCCCTTCGAGGGCTCGATCGGAGGGGACCGGTTCAAGCTCTGGGTCTCCGCCAAGGACTACCTCACGAGCAACCCCAAGGTCGAGCTCGACGGCGTGTTCGGGTTCATGGACCTGGCCAAGTTCCTGGAGGCCAAGAAGCAGTTCGCCGAGACCAAGGCCGCGCTCCAAGCCCCGGCCGGGCCGGCGGCGGCCAAGTCCACGACCACGGCCGTCGCCTCGTCCAAGTACGACCTCAAGTCGACTTTCGTGGTCCGCCAGATCGAGCATCAGAACCTCAGCCTCAACGACATCTACCTCAAGACGGACCTCGTGGATATCACTCCGGACCTCGACCAGATCTCGGGCACGGCCGAGGTCTACGTGGGCATCCCGGTGAAGATCCCGGGCAACGAGTCTAAGGCGGACTCCTGCGCCACCTCGGGCGGCAAGGTGAACAACCTGGTCCAGTTCCTGAAGTCGGAATCGTCCCTCAAGGCGCTCGCCGGGCCGGTCTCCACCCTCAACGGCATCGCGGCCATCGTCCCCGGCCTGCCTGGGATCAACACCATGGACTTCCAGTTCGTGGACGCCCGCTTCGCGTTCAAGAAAGGAAACATCACGATCTCCGGGACGAGCCCGGCCTACGCCAAGGGCTTCATCTGCAGCAACAAGACCGGGGCAGCGATCCAGGGGACCCTCGACCTGCCGGGCAAGACCCTCGACGTGTGGGTCGGCGGCGGCAAGGGTGGGCTTCTCGGCGCGACCGTGCACGCCACGGGCTCTCTGGACGCCCCGAAGACCAAGCTGACGCCGGGCGGCGAGACCTGCCCCAAGGACCACCCGTATTGCGTCCGGCAACAAGCCCGGTAAGATGCTACTATCTCCATGAACATGGAACACGACAAACCCGCGAACGACCAGCAGACCGAAACCCAGCCGCAGTCGGCAGGCGAGACGCCGGCCCTGGCGCCCGTCCAGGCGTCCGAGCCCGCGCCGGCTCCGCAGACCCTGGAGGCGCCGCCCGCAGAAGCCCCGCCGTCTCCAGCCGCCGAGGCTCCCGAGGCTCCGGTCCCTGCCGAGGAGTCCCCTGCCCCGGCTCCCGAACCCGCGGGGCTGCAGCTCGAGTCCATCAAGCCCGGCGACCTCATCAAGAACCTCAAGGACGAGAACGTCTACAAGGTCACGGGGCTCTCGGGACGGAAAGTCCTCGTCCGGGACCTTCTGGCCGCGGAGCGCGTCTTCCTGTTCGCGGGCCAGTTCGACCGGCCGACCGCGGAGGAGGCCCGCGAGTTCGACCTCAAGCGCGTCAAGCCCGTGGAGGCCAGGATCTCCACGGTCCCGCCGGAACTGGCGAAAAAGGAGACCGACGCTTTCGCGGCGCTCATGGAAAAAGTGCGCCAGACCCCGGGTTCGGACGCGGACCGGTTCGAGGCGTTCTGGAAACAGGCCCTCGAGGTCTTCGGGGACGACGCCACCCTCACCTGGCGCATGCGCGCCAACAAGGGGCTCCAACCCAGCCCGACCCTGCGCCTGCGCTCGAGCAAGACGCATCGCTGGCGCGACGCGGTCATGCTCTGGGCCATGGAGAAGCTGACCATCATCGTCTCCAAAGAAGTCTGCCCCGAGACCGACCGGGAGGCCTGCCGCGGACTGTTCCCCGACGACAATGAGGCCTACGGCAAGGCCATCGCGGTCACCATCCCGTACAGGGACCTCGATGAAGCCAAGGTCGCGACTTACCTGGACTGCTTCCGCATGATCGTCAAAGCCTTCAGCGCCTGACCCATCCTGGTGCCGGGGATTAAGTTATTTAAGTTATCGCAGATGCATCCGTCTTAACGAGAGCGATAACTTAAATAACTTAATCCCCGGCACGGCACCGGCATCAGGCGGGGACCTTCGTGACCTTGTAGTCCTTCCCGCAGCCGAACTCCTCGGCCACGATGCGGCCGATGCCGGTGAGGCCCTCGGCCTTGGCCGGGGCCTTGAACTCCCGGCCCGCGTCGCCGCCCAGGCGTTCGATGATGAGGGGCACGGGCTCCTTGTGATGGAAGCCGTAGTCCGAGCGGTGCTCCATGCCGTGGTCCGCGGTCAGCAGGAGCAGGCCTCCCGGGCCGAGCGCGCGCTCGAGCAGGGGGATGATCCGGTCGAACTCCGCTATGCTCGCCAGGGCGCCGGGGATGTCGCGGGTGTGGCCGTAGAGGCTGTCGCAGTCCACGAAGTTCGCGAAGACGAAGACCCCGTTGGGCCGGTAAGCCGCGTGGGCCGCGGCCAGCACGTTGAGCACGCCTTGCGTCACGAAAGGGTTGGTGTCCTTGCCCTTGGGGTGGACGAAGCGCAGGCCGAGCTTGGGGTCGATGAAGGCCTTGTCCGTGAGCTTGACGGTCTCGTGGTACCCCGTATTGACCAGGTCGCTGGTCTTGCCCACGGCCGCGGTCCAAACCTTGGCGTCGGTGAGGATGTCAACGAGCGTCCTGCCGTCAAGAGGGAGGACCGTGTCGTGCCGGTTGACCGTGCGGGTGACCTCGCCGCCCGCGGAACGGACATAGGCCCGGGCGATGCACCGCGTCACGGGGATGCCCCGCTCCCGGGCGAGCTCAAAGACGGTCTCGCCGATGACGTGCTGTTCCGGGACCGGGATGACGGCCTCGTCCATGGCCACCTGGATGACGGGGTCGCACTTGCTCGCGTACACGATGGGCCGTCCCGTCTTGGCGTGCTCCGCCGCATTCACCTCGATGGCCTCGATGCCGCCCGCCATCCTGTTGTACATGGTCTTGCGGCCGATGCGCTCCTCGACCTTCGCGATGAAGTCCGACGGGAACCCCTCAGGGAAAAGGTCGTAGGTGCGGTCGTCCACGATGCCCACCATCTCCCGGTGGCCGATGACGCTGTCCGCGGAGGCCGAAGCCTGTTCCACGGCCGCGGCGAGGGCGCGGCCCGAGGGTTTGCCGAACCGGTCCGCGACGTCCGGGGCCACGATCGCGCCCATGCCGAGCCTCGAGAGATTCGGAAACGAGAGCGTGCCGGAATGATTGCGCAGGAGGTGCTCCAGCGTGGTGATCCCGACCGCGTCGAGGACCGCGAGCAGGACGATGGGTTTCTTGGCCATGGGGCATGATACCAAGTCCCCTGGGAAGGCATCAATGACGGCCGGCATCGGGGCGGGGCTCCCTCTAAATTCATATAATCGGGCCATGGAGATCGGCCCGTACGCCGTCAATCCCGAGGGCATGATCTCCCTCGTCCGGCACGTCGCGGACTCCTTCCGGGTGCGCTCCCGCGGCATCCCGGCCCTGGAGGGCGACACCCCGGCTGAGATCGCGGGCGAAGG